>JABJED010000141.1 GCA_018665025.1 Gammaproteobacteria bacterium | reverse complement strand
CGAGTTTCTATCACCTTTTACCGTCACATCGTAATAAGTTGCTATGCCTTTCCATGGGCAACTCGTCGATTTGCCGTTCGCTGTAAAGTATTTATTCACGAGTCCTTCGCGAGGAAAATAGTGATTTCCCTCCAGCACAATGGTCTCATTACTTTCAGCGACCACCTCTCCATTCCATAAAGCTTTCATGTGATTCCTTCCCCTCTTGGTCGCAATGTCTTAAGCCAGCTCTTTCCAATACTGCCAAGGGTACTCGCCATCATTAGCCGCTAGTGCCGGGATTCCCTGATGCGCAAAATAATCTTTGGATACCCGCTGCGCCTTAATCAGCAAACCGTTTACCTGACGAGCCCTGGCATCCTCAAAGACCGCTTGCATGAGTTTCTCTCCAACACCCTGACCTTGGATCAAAGGTAAAACATACAGCCCGTGAAAAAGCCCGCCCTGGCCATTTGGCAGATTCTGCGATGTGGTGGCGTCCCAAGCGGCAATGCCGACGACCTCATCTTTATAATTCGCAACGTGGACCTCAAGAAACGCTAAATCTGTTTCATCATATTGCAACACAGGCACCGCGAGTCGCTTCACGCGCTTTGCCATGGGCCAATTTATGACGGCAAGCTCGATCAGACTATTTATCTTTGGTAAGTCTGAAGGCAACGCTCTTCTTACTTTGAAATTTTTCATACGGATTCTACGCACCCGAACGGGCTTTGGACCACACGCCAAGTTTTGCCGTCTTTTTCGTCGCTGGTTGCGGAACTGGCCGCTGACGCCGCTATTTTGTTTGCACGCCATCGCCCACGTGACTTAGCTATTGAAGTAAGCCCATTGAAACCGATTAACAATAGATCCAGATCGCAGCCACTAGCGTAAACTCGCCATGATGTTAAAAGACTCTCCAAAAAAGCATTTGTTAATCACCGGCAGCACGATTGGTGTCGCGCTGGCCCACCGTTTTGCTCAAGATGATCAAGTTGAGTCTGTCACGCTCACCTGGCATTCCCGACCACCAGCGACCACATCGGCCAAGATAAACACCATGCAATTGGATCTCACCAACGACGAAGCTGTCCACAACACCTTTAAAAATTTTGAGAAACTCGACGGCGTCATCAACGCCGTCGGGTTCCTTCACGGCGATGGTGTTCAACCTGAAAAGTCGATCAGCCGCACCAACCCAACTTCCTTTTTTAAAAACATGGAAACCAACACGCTGCCGACCTTGCTGTTGGCCAAGCATTCTCGTGGTTTGCTCAAAGACAGCCATGCAGGGTTCTTTGCAAGCATCTCCGCAAAGGTGGGCTCTATTGAAGACAACCGCCTTGGAGGCTGGTACAGCTACCGCGCTTCGAAAGCCGCGCTTAATATGGTACTAAAAACACTCGCCATTGAATGGAGCTTTGCCCTACCCAAATGTACGGTCGCCGCCTTACACCCCGGCACCGTTATCAGCCCACTATCCAGACCCTTCACAAATAAAACCAATAAGCGCCTTTTCAGTCCGGAAGAAAGCGCCTCGCACCTGAAAACTATCCTGGACAATCTGACGCCACAGCAAAGTGGTCGCTTCTGGTCTTGGGACGGCACGGAAATTCCTTGGTAGTTGCCATGAACTTACCGATTTTCCCCTCGGTCACCAGGATCAACCTCATTCTTGGGGACCAACTCAATCACAAACACTCTTGGTTTACAGAACCGCGAGAAGACACCCTGTTTGTCATTGCAGAGTTGTACGAAGAAGCCTCTTACGTTCCACACCATGCGCAAAAAATCTGTGCTTTTTTTCTCGCTATGCAGAAGTTCGCAGAATCTCTGGCTGCCGGAGGACACCAAATCCTGCACCTAACACTTGATGATACCCAGTCAATCAATAGCGCCGGTGAACTCTTGCGCTTATTGGCTGATTTTTACAGTGCGAGCCAAGTAAATTATCAGAGACCTGACGAACACAGACTTCTAACCCAGCTCAGAGCACTAGACATCCCCGCTGTCGACATTAAAGAACATGACACAGAGCACTTTCTAGTGCCCTTCCAGGACCTTACACGCCATTTTAAGCCTGGAAAAGCGCATCGGATGGAGCAGTTTTATCGCAAGCAGCGCAAACAACTGAACATTCTTATAGATCAGGAGGAACCTCTCGGCGGCCAATGGAACTATGACGCAACCAATCGGCGCAAGTTGAAAACAGCCGACTTACCGCTCATACCTGAACCTCTCACCTTCGCTAATGACGTCAGCGATATCTTGCAGCGATTGATGCGCCACCAGATTAATTTCAGCGGCACAGCGAAACAAACATTGGCATTACCCGCCGATCGAGAACAGTCTTTGGCCCTACTCGATTATTTTTGTGATAACGCTTTGCCAAGGTTCGGCGATTTTCAAGACGCCATGACCGACAAATCCGAGTACTCATGGTCTCTTTTTCACTCAAGGCTTTCTTTTTCTATCAACGTCAAGCTGCTTCACCCTAAAGAGGTTATCGACGCCGCCGTTGATGCCTTCGAACGCAGGGATGACATTGATATAAGCCAAGTAGAGGGCTTCGTTCGACAGATTCTAGGGTGGCGTGAATTCATTCGCGGTATCTACTGGGCTAACATGCCTAATTATGGGCGGATGAATGCGCTCAATGCGACCCGCGCTTTGCCTGGCTACTTCTGGACAGGTGACACCAAGATGAATTGTGTTTCCCTTGCGGTGCATCAGTCTTTGGAACATAGCTACGCTCATCACATTCAACGACTGATGGTCACGGGTGTTTTCGGGCTTATCACCGGCATCGACCCCGACGCCTTAGACCAATGGTACCTTGGTATCTATAGTGACGCGATTGAGTGGGTAGAGTTGCCCAATACTCGAGGCATGAGTCAGTTTGCAGATGACGGCATCGTCGCCAGCAAGCCGTACGCCGCGAGTGGCAACTACATCAATAAAATGAGCGATTACTGCAAAGAGTGCCATTACAAGGTAAAAGAAAAGACAACTGACCAGTCTTGCCCCTTTAACGCGCTGTACTGGGATTTCATGGTGCGTCACCGAGAAAAATTTGAACGCAACCCGCGAATTGGGATGGTCTATAGAACCTGGGACAAATTCGATACGGATACCAAGCACCAAACCAGGCAAAGGGCTGAGGACTGCTTGATTAAGCTGGAGCAGCTATAACCGCATTCGTGTCGCTCCTGCATCTGGAGGAGTTGGATCAGCTGGAAAGAGAATCTCTGCCAGGGTTTCCTCACCCAGTACAAATCTGAACTTGAGCATCCAGATATTGAAAGGGCTGTATTCATCGCTAGAACGCTGAGCTCTAGTGCAAATCCGGGATGAATTCGATTATGAGCTTTCAGCGATGGCGTACGAGTATTTAGTGACGAAATCGCGCAATAATCCAACAAACCCTCGATCACATCAAACCGCAACCACCACCGCTTAATCCTGCAAATGCCATTCATTCTTAGACCGGGCCTGAGTTATCAGGTTAAAACCTCCCCGGCCAACCTTTAAGTTGATCTTCTGGCTGCTCTAGAGGCGAGGGCTTTAAAACTTAGCGCTTAGTCATCGAAAGGCTCAGCACCAAAACCGACTATCATGGCTTTGACTTCTTCGAGCATGACATCGAGTTCTGCCTCATCCGTCCCCCGCATGACCAGGTTGGTACCATAACCTTCCTGTCGATAGAACGGATAACTGCCCAGGTCGACTCCAGGATGCAGGTCCTGAATCTGCCCCAGTTGAACCGCCACCTGACCTTCGCTCAGGTAGGCGCCAATTGATCGCGATCGAACCGGATCACCGCCATTCAAACGTTCTTTGGTCAACGTACTGACCATCGCCTGCATCACCATTGGGACGCCGGCCATGACATACACATTCTCGATTTGGAAACCATGGGGACCTGACGTCGGGTTTTCGATAAGTACTGACCCTTCAGGAACACGCGCCATACGCAGACGGGATGCCATCACTTCAGGAGGCGCTTCCCGTCGTTCAAGGATCTCGACAATCTCAGGGTGCATGTAGAGTTCAACACCGAATGCCCTGGCAATACAGTCGGCCGTAATATCATCGTGAGTTGGCCCGATGCCCCCTGTCGTAAACACATGATCAAAGGTCTGACGACACTCATTCACCGTCGTGACAATCGTTTCCTCTACATCCGGAATAACCCGGGCATGAACCAGCCGCACTCCGACTTCGTTCAACGCGGTAGCCAAGTGCTGCAGGTTGGTATCCTGGGTTCGACCAGAGAGAATTTCGTTGCCGATGATAATCAGGCAACCGGTAACGATTTTGGACATATGGCTTCTACAACTTCAACGAACGGTAATGATAGAGCCCCCGGCGCTACTTGGCTATTCCTACCGGAATCTAATCGCCACCGCTGTCGAGACCACGAACCTTTTAGCGAGTAACCATTCACCCGGTTTCAGGAGCATTTCGCTATACTGCTGTCCGTCCGTAACTTTGTTGATCTGATCAGCAAAACTATATATAGATACAGACTTTTTAATTTTGTCTATTCCGACAATGCACGGGGAAAGCGCTGACTAAGATGATTTCCCCGTGAAACCAAGGCGACCACACACAGAGAAATCACGAATATGCTGTAAATTCGTGATTTTCGGTGCGGGTTCAACCCAGGCATCGCGGAAAAACCTTAACCAGAGATTCGCTTCCATAAAAGGGCTCTATGAAAACTGCTTCTGAAGAACTTGATCACATCCTTATCCGGGGCGCCCGGGAACATAACCTGAAGTCTGTTGAAGTCAAAATCCCGAAGCGAAAACTGGTCGTATTAACCGGCGTCTCAGGCTCCGGTAAGTCTTCCCTGGCTTTTGACACCCTGTATGCGGAAGGTCAAAGGCGTTATGTGGAATCACTGTCTGCTTACGCACGACAGTTTCTAGGCCAGATGGAAAAACCGAAATATGACACCATTAGGGGCTTGTCGCCTACCATCTCCATCGAACAAAAAACCACGTCCCGAAACCCAAGATCCACCGTCGGCACTATTACCGAAATCTCTGATTACCTCCGGGTACTCTATGCACGGGTTGGGCGCCAGCATTGCCATGAATGCGGCAAGCCGGTGCAGGGACAGACCGCCCAGCGGATTGTTCAGGAGCTGCTGAAAAGGAAAGGCTCTCGTATTTATTTGTTAGTACCTTTGCTTGTTAACCGCAAGGGCGAACATCGTGAAATGATCGAAGACGCTCGCCTACAGGGTTTCGTTAGACTAAGAGTCGATGGGGAATGGGTAAGAAGCGATGAAATCGAAGCGCTCGACAAACGCAAAAAACACACGGTCGAAGCTGTGGTGGACCGTATTCTCATCAAACCCGATGCTGAAGAACGATTGACCGAAAGTGTCGAATCTGCGCTTAGGTACGGTGCAGGCAGTTTGATCGCAGCGGTAGAAGGCTCGAAAGATCAATTGTTCTCCGAGTCGTTTTCCTGCAGCCATTGCGGCATTTCGTTTCCTGTGTTGATGCCTCAATCGTTCTCATTTAACAGCCCCCAGGGTATGTGCCATGAATGTAATGGCCTTGGAACACAAGTCGCTTTCGATCCGGACCTTGTCATTCCCAATAAGGACCTGACTTTAAAACAAGGTGCTCTGAAACCTATAGGAATGATCGATGATGATAAAAAATCTATGGGCGCAGTGTTCCACCGGCAGATGTTCAAATACCTAAAGGTCCCTCTGGACAAGCCCTGGCGGAAGCTCACGAAAAAACAGCAGAAAACCATTCTTTTCGGCACCGGCGAGAAACGATACAAGATCAACTGGGGCAGCCACGGCACCAGCATGTCCCGATACGAGGGATTGCTGAATCGGCTGATGAGACGATTCAGGAACACCCGGTCGGAAGGAATGAAACGCTGGTATTCGCAATATCTTGCCAACACACCCTGCCATACCTGTGATGGGGTCCGACTGCGCGCGGAAAGCGCCGCGGTTCGTGTCGGTGACGCGACCATCGTTGAGGTTTCTTCCTGGACTATAGACAGAACTTACAATTTTTTTCACGGCCTGAAACTGCCAGGCGCAGCCGCAGAGATAGCCGCCGAAGTGCTAAAGGAGATCTGTAACCGATTGGGCTTCCTGAATTCAGTTGGGCTCTCTTACCTTTCCCTGGACCGGCTGGGACCCTCTCTCAGTGGCGGGGAATCACAGCGTATTCGCCTCGCATCGCAAGTGGGCTCTGAACTCAGCGGCGTCATTTACATATTGGACGAGCCCAGTATTGGCTTGCACCAACGGGACAACGAAAAATTGTTGGCCACACTCTGCCGAATGAGAGACATCGGGAACACCGTCATTGTGGTCGAACACGACGAAGATACCATCCGCGCCGCTGACTTCGTTATCGACTTTGGCCCTGCTGCGGGAGCTCTCGGTGGGCAAATCGTACATGCCGGGACGCCAAAGAGTCTTGAGAAAAACAAACAGTCCATCACCGGCAACTACCTGTCAAAACGAAGCCGGATTGAAATTGCTGATGAAAGGCGGGTCCCCGTCGGACACATTTCAGTAAAGGGTGCTGCTGCCAATAACCTGAAAAGCATTGATGTGGACTTTCCACTGGGCGTTATGACGGCGGTTACGGGCGTCTCCGGCGCGGGTAAATCAACCCTTGTAAACGATATCCTGCACCCTGCCCTCGCAAGACAATTTCATCAATCCACACAAAGAGTTGGGGAGCACTCACGCATTACCGGGCTTGAACAGCTGGATAAGGTGGTTGCAATCGATCAGAAACCGATCGGCAGAACCCCGCGCAGCAACCCCGTCACCTACATCAAGGTTTTTGACGAAATTCGCATGTTCTTCTCTCAGCTCCCCGGATCCCGAATGCGGGGATATAAACCGGGCAGATTTTCTTTTAACGTCAAAGGCGGCCGGTGCGAAGACTGCCAGGGGGACGGTGTCCGGAAAATCGAGATGCATTTCCTGTCTGACGTTCATGTTAAGTGTGACGAATGTGACGGAAAGCGATTCAATGATGCAACGCTCGAAGTGAAATATAAGGGCAAATCAATTGCAGACATTTTGGAACTCACCGTGGCTGAAGCTGTTGAGCACTTTTCTGAACATCCACGAATCGTTAGCAAACTGCGACTACTAGTGGACGTGGGGCTTGACTACCTGCATATGGGACAACCCTCCTCAACCCTTTCCGGTGGCGAAGCACAAAGGATCAAACTTGCCAAAGAACTCTCAAAGATAGCGACCGGCAAGACTTTTTACATTCTGGATGAACCAACGACCGGGCTGCATTTCGACGATGTCAAAAAACTCCTTGGGGTTCTGAATCGACTGGTCGAGGCGGGAAACACCGTCACTGTTATTGAGCACAACCTCGACGTTATCAAGACGGCCGACTGGATCATTGATCTGGGACCCGATGGCGGACCTGCCGGTGGAGAAATACTCGCCTGTGGAACCCCTGAAGAGATTGCGAATAACACGAACTCTGACACTGGGAAATACCTGAAGCCGATCCTACGTTCAAAGCAAGGAAAGACAAAAATTAGGCAAACCTGACCCGCACCAGGAAGTAGCAACTACAAAAAGTAGAACGCGTTACAAATAATCTTACAAACAGATTGACCTCTGAAATGCACTGAACTACAGTTACCCGCGCCAGCCGACCCTATAAAATGGTTGGACATATACCAATAACTCCCTGGGGGGAATCAATGAAGCTATTTAAGAGAGCCATGACGCGTGCACTTGGCTTATCAGTTGCACTATTGTTAAGCGCTTCCGTTTACGCTGAATCCAGCGATGTTCTGGAAGAAATTATCGTAACAGCCCGACAACAATCAGAAACACTTCAGGATGTACCCGTAACGATCGCGGCACTGACTGAAGCAGACCTTGATCGGTACAACATCACAAGTCTTGTTGACGCCGCAAAAATGATACCAAACATGGTTGTTGCTCATGGTGGCTCGGGGAATGGATCTACTTTAAGACTGCGTGGGATTGGATCAAGTTCAATCAGCGCAGCTTTTGACCAGTCCATGGCTATTAATATCGATGGCATAGTCGTTAACCGCGGCCGGTTCATCCACAACTCTTATATGGATATGAGGCAGTTGGAAGTCTTGAAGGGACCACAATCGCTCTACTTCGGAAAGAGTGCCACCGCGGGGGTAGTTTCCATTACGACCAATGATCCTGGTGATGAGTTTGAATTCGAGATCATGGCCGGCGTTGAGACAGAGCACGAGGGCAACTATGCTGAAATGGTTATTTCGGGACCTTTGTCTGACACCTTCGGTGCGCGATTTGCGATCGGGGCATCGGAAAATGACGAGATGTTTGAGAACTATTCATTCAGTAATGACCCGGCAGTTGCCAACGGTTCTACCGGCGCAACAAAATGGCTGGGTGACGAATCTCTCAATGCTCGCCTCACCCTGGTCTGGGAACCCACGGATAACTTCAAGGCCAAGCTGAAGTACAACTATTCCGAATACGACAATAATGGTGGTGGTACCATGTGGACAGAGGAATTCTGCCGCGAGCCTACCAAACAGCCAACAGCGATACCAGCAGCCTCTTTTGCACTGGCACTCTTCGCCGGGGTAGACGACTGTAAAATTAACGGGAACACTTCCCACGTCGATTTAGTCCCAGCATTGCGTAATGGTCTTCCGGATGGCGCTGATAATGGCAAGGCCTACCTTGACCAGGAAACGGATATGATCTCCCTGACCCTGGATTGGGATTTCCACGAAAACTACTCACTGACCTCGGTTACTGGTTGGGTTGATTTGGAACATTGGGAACTGGATGACTACAGCTACAGCTCAGGTGTTTTCGGCGGTCTCCACAACAATGTTTACGAAAGCTTTTCCCAGGAGTTTCGCATAGCGAGTAACCTCGATGGTCCATTTAATTTTCAGGCCGGTCTTTTTTACCAGGAAATCGAGCAGGAATTTAATGCATTCCAGTACGCATTTAATCTGGGTGCCATATTTGGCCCGGACCCTGTAACGGGGTGGGAGTATGACTACAACAAGAACCATTCCCTCGATACAGAAGTCATGTCGGCTTTCTTTGCTGGATATTGGGACGTTAACGATCGGATGGAAATTACCGCAGGTCTGCGCTGGACGGATGAAGAAAAAGATGGCCACATCGAGATTCCTTATATGCATGCTTTTGCAGCTGCCTTCGGATTTGGCGCGCCATCATTTATTGGACCACTCGAGTTTGACGATGATGACGTTTCACCTGAAGTCGCGGTCAACTATTACTTGAACGATGACGTCAGTGTGTACCTTGCCTACAAGGAAGGTTTCAAGTCAGGCGGTATTGACAACAGTGCTTTGCCAACTGCAGCATTGAACGATCAGGATCCGAATTTTAACGGTTACGGTTTCCTCGTTTACGACTCAGAGACAGCAGAAGGTTTTGAGCTTGGTATGAAGGGGAATTTCCTCAATGGTGCCATGCGTCTAAATGCCACCGCATTTACCTACGAATACACCGACCTGCAGGTCCAGTTATTTGACTCAGCCATCATTCAATTCCAGACCTTCAACGCATCTGCGCTGGAAACTCAAGGAATCGAATTCGATATGTTGTGGAATACCGATGTCGAAGGACTGTCTATACGAAGTGCCTGGGCATGGACTGAGACTGAATACTCCGAAGACTTCATCAATGCAACAGGTCAGAACCTGAAAGGCTCTCCTGGAGCGGGTAACGCTGAAATTACTGGATTTGTCGGCGCCACCTTTGACCGAAGCCTAAACGAAAACTGGCGCTTCAGTATTTCTGCTGATGCGCGCTTTACAGATGACTATGCTTGGACGGCTACACTCAATCCATTCGAGCAGGATAGTTTCTGGACGACAGATGCAGCGATTAGAGTGTACTCGGAAGACGGCAAATATGAGGTTGCTCTCATAGGCCGAAACATTGGTGATGAAATTTATATCATCGGTGGTGGTGCACAGCCCGGTGGATGTCCAAATGTAAACCCAGCATTAGGCCCAGGAGCTTGTGATCTCTCTGGCACTGCTAACGACCTGGACCAGGCAGCAACAACGCCTCTTGGTCGAACCGTTTCATTGCAGTTCAGATATAGACTGTAATTGTTTCGTAGAGACAAAAAAGGCGGCCATTGGCCGCCTTTTTTTATGAAATTTTTTAATTCACGTCTCGCTGAATATCCCTAATGGTTGAGTTGCTCATTAACTTCTGAATCTTTGGGTTGTTTTGCAAGGTTTCCAAGTCAAACGACTGAACCGCCCGCATCAATTCGGGGTCATTTAGAACCGCCTGCATATCCGGATCATTTTGTAGTTGAAGAACACTGCTCATCATCCCGGGGACACTGGAGATCGAAGATTGCAATGACTGCACCGCTGACTGACTTGCCTGTTTCATACTGTCCAGGGAATCT
>JABJED010000140.1 GCA_018665025.1 Gammaproteobacteria bacterium | reverse complement strand
TGGCTGCTATGAAAGTGATGACCCCGGCATTACCAGAATGGGCAGGCAGGTCATTAAGGAAATGAACCGGATAGGGTTTGTGATTGATATGAGCCATTCTGCAGAGCGCTCAACCCTTGAAGCGATAGACCTGTCTGAGCGTCCAATTACGATCTCGCATGCCAATCCCGATTTCTGGCACGCGGCGCTGCGTAACAAATCTGACGTGGTCTTAAAAGCACTGGCTGAGCGCGGCGGTATGCTTGGTTTTTCCATGTATCCGCATCATTTAGATAATGGGTCTTCCTGCACGCTTAAAGGTTTTTGTCAGATGATTGCTCGTACGGTGGAATTGATCGGTGTTGACCATGTTGGTTTTGGCAGTGATCTTTGCCAGGACCAGCCCGACAGTGTGGTCGAATGGATGCGCAATGGACGCTGGACCAAGGAAATTGACTATGGCGAGGGTTCTGCTGACCATGCTGGATTCCCCCCGCAACCGGCATGGTTTGAAAATTCAACTGGCTATCCCGGGATTGCCCAGGGCCTTGCTGAAGTCGGTTTTGATGAGGCAGAAGTTGCGAAGATCTGCCATGGCAACTGGCACCAATTTTTTGAACGCTCATTTGGTCCTGAGCTTTGAACCATGTCAGGAGCAGAATCAATCAGGCTTGAGCATTGGGTACACCGAAAAGGTGCCTGGGAAGTATTGTGGATGGCACCTACTTGAAAAAGCTCGTGCCAGATACGCTGTTGCGACGGCCTGACGAGGTCATGCGTCTTGAGCGAATGGGATCAGCTTTTCAGACACGTCTTAGTTTCATGCGTAGTCTGACGCGTCGTATGGCGATCGAGAACTGGGAGTTTTCGAAGCCGGACATAGAACTGGACCGCGAAGGTCGCGGGCGGGTTATCTATTCAGTTTTTACCGGTAGCCGTCACTACAGCCTCCTCGCGTTTTCGCATCCTCTGGACCCAATGAAACGCAGTGACCGCGTCATAGCCCATGAATGGGATGCCACTTTCAACCTTTTTGACGGAATCCCGCTGGATAAAGATATTGAGCGGCTGCGGGGGAATACACCCCTGCAGGAAGCGGGGCGGTTTAGCGCCAGTGAACTGGTATTAGCACGAGCAAATATCAGCGAACGGCTTTTTAATCATGTCGCGAACAGTCTGTCAGAGGGGCGGCAGCCTGACATCGAGATGATTGCAGACGTTGGGTACCTGATGCGAACTACGGCAGTCTATGGCGGCGGGAAATTTGGCTGTGCGGACTGGGAAAAGATCGCCGACCGAGCGGACCTTGGTAGTGCCTTCCAGGCAGAGATGCTGGCCGTTTACCTGATCAGGTTGTTTTCTCTAGACCTGGTTGAACATATGGCCAGACAGAAGGG
Source organism: Gammaproteobacteria bacterium (assembly GCA_018665025.1). Lineage (GTDB taxonomy): Bacteria > Pseudomonadota > Gammaproteobacteria > Pseudomonadales > Azotimanducaceae > UBA9659. Next base: position 21,058 of record JABJED010000140.1, on the reverse strand, counting down.
CGATGTAAAAGCGGTGAAACTGGCGCTCCCGATTCGACGATTTCTTGGTATTGGCAATGCAACAGGGCTTGGCATGGCGCCTTTTCTGATGAATCACCAGGTGCTGGTACATCAATGGGTTTCAGCAAAAGAGCATGCCCTGGCCGCTGTGCGTGGGGTGGATAGTGTATCGGTGGCTCAGGTAGAAACGCTCAACAGTGTGCTCGCAAAGTGTCGGGTACAAGTGAGCGAATGGCAGGTCGATGACGAAGTACAGTCAACAAGGATTGAAAAACTGGGTGTGGATCTGGCCGCGTTGGCATACCACCTGGCCGCCAGCGACCGTTTCGACGTGGCGTTACCGGTTGACGCGATCTTCCGCTGGGCGTCACAGCATCTCGGTCTGGAAGCTCAGGAGCTGGTCGTCAGCCTGCTGATCGAACCTTTTGGTGAGCTGGTTGATAATATGGGAGAGAGGTTCAATGCCGCTTCCGAGGAGGACGTATGGGAGCCAGCGATGCGCCTGACACAATTGAATACTTTGATCGACAGGCACTATGGTTGGGTAAATAAAATAGACTTCCAGGACCGTGAGGAAACCGATCGACAATGGGTCTACTCTGAGGAAAAGCTCGAACCGCGACTCGGTCCTCGTGCTAATGATGGTGTCACGGATAGTGAAACAGAAATGCCTCTCACCGTTGGCTGGGATATTGCACGGTTACGGGAGGCACTACAGATGTCAGATCTTGGACAGAGTGTTCTTCAATTCTGTGCACTGCATCCGAGATTTCGCCATACGATCCGTCGCATTCAAAATGCGGAGGCCCATCCCTATGGGGAGGTGGCAGACAATGTCATCGCCGCCAGGTTTCGACCTATTGATATTCTTCGATTCAAACTTGCGTTTTTTGGGGTCAGCAAGTTTGACCCCAAATCTGACCTATGGACTCGTGTCAACATGTATCAAGGAGCACCGTTTCCCGATGAGTTGAACACACACTGGGCGGATCAGTGGACATTTACCTGCAAGCCGGGGCAAATAGAATGAAGTTTTCACGCAATGAACTGAAGTTTGCGGTGCGATGGGCGGCGCTTGGTCGGAACGTGCCCGTTGGTCTTGCAGATGACCTGGCAAAGGCAGCTATGGGACTTGCGGCAGCGGGTATTGATCCCCTTAAGAATATCGTCTCTGCGCTGGGGCAACTAGACATGCATCATCGTTGGGGAAATATGAGAGATTCAGCCACGCTATCTGTGATTGAAGCGGGTCCTGTCTTGTCGGATAGTCTGGTAACCGGAGAAACGGTACTGCCCCCTAACGCCGTTCTTGATAACCCGGTTTTGCTGGTGGGCTATCTTTGTCACTCACCCATTTCCCCGCCGGTGAAGCTTGGGTGGCAAAGTCGCGGTTCGGAATGCGTGCTTGTTGTGGGGGGATCGGGACTGAGTTCTATTCTGGGTGGCGGCCTGGAAACACTTCACGTCGAAACAGCGGTTGATTTATCATATCGCTGGGCAGTGGAACCGCCGGAGTTAATCTCTGCTGAATCTATTAGGCAAAACCGCATCACCACACGTGAGCTCGGTGTCGAGCTATCCGAAGCCGACTGGCATTCGCTTTGGCGCTTTACCCAACAGGCTTTGAGCAAATCCTCTAAAGAGTCCCGATTGTCCGGTGCCGGTGCAAGCCTGGTTGATATTGATTAATCGTTTTGGCGCTATGCCACTGCGGTTACAAAGCTGATTGGTTTGTCGTAGTCGTTTTCGGTGCGGCAGATGTCGGTATCGGGTTGGTTCGGTGGCCAGTGATTTACCTTCTGGGGCACATAATGTGTTTTTGTTTGCTCTGGAGCGGCAGTGAAATGAAGTTTGGACACAAAGTGATCAATGGCCGCGATGCAGCCGATAAGATGTTGTCCGTTCTGAAAGAAGAGGTGGATTCCATCCGGGCCAGGGGCTGGCAACCGAGCCTTGCGTCGGTCACCGTGGGAGACGTGGACGAAGTTAAGCTCTATGTCCGCAACCAAAAACGATTCGCCGCGAGAATAGGAATCGAATTTGAGGAGCGTCAGTTCGCATCATCTGTCAGCGAAGCAGAACTCCGGGCTGCCATTGCGACGATGAATGTCGATCCTCGGGTTACCGGCATCATAATTCAGCGACCGGTGCCGGATCATATCTCCATCCGGAGCCTGCAAGAAACTATCCACCCGTTTAAAGACGTCGAGGGGATGCATCCGTCATCAATTGGTAAAATAGTTTACGGTTCGCCGGAGATGGGCCCGTGTACTGCGATGGCTGCTGTTCATCTGCTGAAATCTACCGGCGTTGAGCTGGAAGGACTCGAAGTTTGTGTCGTAGGACATTCGGAGATAGTTGGCAAGCCGATCGCCTTTTTGTTGATGGCGGAAGGGGCAACGGTCACCGTTTGTCATCACATGACACGATCAGTTGCTAACCATTCACTAAGGGCGGACGTTGTCTTTGTAGCAGTGGGTCAGCCAGGACTTATTACCGGTGACATGATCAAGCCTGGATCCATCATTATCGATATCGGCATCAACCAGGTATCTGACCCCGACGGGAAAACAAAAGTGGTTGGCGACGCGGATTTTGAAAGCTGTGCCGAAGTCGCAGATTGGATCACGCCGGTGCCAGGTGGAGTGGGTCCGATGACCGTTGCTTACCTGATGAAAAATGCAGTCGTTGGTGTAAATAGGCAATCTGGCTACTACGAAGACCTCTTGGGTCAGAACATGTTGACACCTGCCTGATTTGCGCTGTCGTTTCCGAGCTTCACATTGTCGTTTATTTGCAAGCATACCCAGAGGTAGTGGATCAAAATTTTGTTTACTCCATCAGGGGTATCAACCCTGTAATTTCAAACAGACGGGAACAGGAATGGGTAGACCAACAAATCGAAGAACCGGTGGACGTGCGGGTAGAATCGCAGCCAGGCGTTCTTCTGTGGCTGTTGAAACCGCGACTTATATCAGTCGTCAGATTCCCTATTCCGGTGTATTGAACGAAGAAGCGCTGGAGTTGATTGAGCACAATGCGGATACCGTGCTTGAAGAAATAGGGATTGAGTTTCGTGATGCTCCTGACGCGTTGGCACTCTGGAGAGATGCGGGTGCCGATGTGGATGGTGAGAGGGTCAGGTTCCCCCGTGGACTGTGCCGCAGCCTGATTCAGGCTACTGCCCCCGCCGAATTCACACAGCATGCCCGCAACCCTGCTCGAACAACGATTATTGGAGGCGACAGGACAGTGCTGGCGCCCGCTTATGGATCGCCCTTTGTCAGAGATCTTGACCAGGGCAGGCGTTACGCGACGATCGAAGACTTCAAAAATTTTGTCAAGCTGACCTACATGAGCCCGAGCTTGCATCATTCGGGCGGAACGGTTTGTGAACCCGTAGATTTGCCCGTTAACAAGCGTCACTTTGATATGATCTACAGCCATATCAAATATTCTGACAAGCCCTTCATGGGTTCTGTCACGCACCCGGAACGTGCCCAGGATACGGTGGAAATGGCGCGGATTGTTTTTGGCGAAGATTTTGTTGATCAAAACACCGTGATCACAAGTTTGATTAATGCCAACTCGCCCATGACTTTTGACGCCACCATGCTGGGGGCTGCAAAGGTCTATGCTGAAAGCAACCAGGCGACGGTAATATCGCCTTTCATTCTTGCGGGCGCGATGTCGCCGGTAACTGTGGCCGGTACTTTGATTCAGCTTCTTGCTGAAGCCATGGCTGGTATGGCTTACACACAACTGGTCAGGCCAGGGGTGCCCGTCGTGTTCGGCACGTTTGCAAGTTCGATCTCGATGCAGTCAGGCGCTCCCACGTTCGGGACACCGGAACCAGCGCTGGTTTTGTATGGTGCGGCTGAGTTGGCAAGACGGTTGAAGGTACCGTTTCGTTCAGGTGGTGGGCTGTGTGCTTCGAAAATTCCCGACGCCCAGGCTGCTTATGAGTCTTCTAACACACTTCAGACAGCGGCGATGGCAGGCGTGAATTTCATGCTACACACCGCAGGATGGCTTGAGGGTGGGCTTGTGATGAGCTACGAAAAATTCATGATGGATGTTGACCAGGCAAACATGATCGCGATCCTCCTTGGGGGGATTGATCTGTCAGAAAACGGTCTTGCAATGGATGCATTGCGTGAAGTCGGTCCGGGGGCTCACTTCCTGGGGGCCAGTCATACCCAGGCTAATTTTGAACAAGCTTTCTATCGATCGACCATCGCAGATAACAACAGCTTTGAACAATGGCTCGAGGACGGTTCGCTCGATGCCAGTCAGCGTGCCAACTTGCTCTGGAAGGAAAAACTGGCCAGTTACGAACCACCGCCCCTGGATGATGCGGTTGATGAAGCACTGCTGGCGTTTATGACGCAGCGAAAGTCGTCCTTTCCTGATCAGAACTACTAGTTGCCGGAGATAGACATGACAGACCAAACGGAAGACGATCTTGTTCTCAGTGAACTGAACGACGTCGAACTTGTCGAGCAGATGCACGATGATCTTTATGACGGTTTAAGAGAAGAAATCGTCGAAGGGACTGAAATACTGCTCGCTCGTGGCTGGAGCGCCGAAAAAATTCTCAATGAAGCGCTGGTTGGTGGAATGCAGATTGTCGGTGTCGACTTCCGTGACGGCATTTTGTTCGTCCCAGAGGTATTGCTTGCAGCGAATGCCATGAAAGGTGGCATGGCAATTATTCGTCCGCTGCTCGCTGAAACGGGCGCCAAGCCGTTTGGTAAAATGGTCATCGGTACTGTTAAGGGTGATATCCACGATATCGGGAAAAACCTGGTCGGCATGATGATGGAAGGCGCAGGGTTCGAAGTGATCGATATCGGCATCAACAACTCCGTTGAAGACTACTTCGCTGCGATGGAAGAGCACAAGCCCGATGTGCTTGGCATGTCGGCGCTGTTGACCACAACCATGCCCTACATGAAGGTTGTTATTGATGAGATGGTGGCCAGAGGAATTCGTGACGACTACATCGTTATGGTTGGTGGTGCGCCCCTGAACGAGGAATTCGGCCTTGCGGTGGGTGCGGATGCATATTGCAGGGATGCTGCTGACGCTGCAGACAAGGCGACGCTGCTGGTTCTGCAGCGAGGCGCCAACCGTGGTTGAGCAATCGCTCATTATCGCCTGCGGCGCACTGGCCCGGGAGATTCAGCAGGTAAAGGTCGGCAATGGCTGGACGCATGTAGATATCGTCTGCCTGGATGCTTCATTGCATAATCGACCTCAGGAAATACCTGAACGTCTGGCAGAAAAACTCGACTCAATAGGGGGGCAGTACGAAAAAATATTTGTTGCGTATGCAGATTGTGGAACTAATGGCGCGATAGATAGATTGATCGAAGATCTACCGAATGTCACTCGATTACCGGGCCCACACTGTTTTTCCACTTTTGCAGGTTCGCATCGTTTCGATTCATTGATGGAAGAAGAACCGGGGACTTTCTGGTTGACGGATTTTCTGACAAGACACTTCCAGACGATGGTGGTCAAGAGCCTCAAACTGGATTCTCATCCGGAACTCAAGGAGCTTTATTTCGCGAACTACCGGCGATTGACCTATGTCTCGCAGAACCAGGACGAAGGTCTTTTATCGGCAGCAGAAGAGGCGGCAATCTATCTGGGGCTGGAGTTCAGGCATATTCATGTTGGCATGCATAAAATCGAAGAACCACTCAGGTGGTGTGTGTCATGAAACAGATCACTATTTACTGGCGTGACATACCTTCCCAAATTATTTTAAAGAAAGGCAGGACCAAGACCAAAAAGTTATTATCGCCGCGCTTTCAGAAGGCAATTGATCGAGCAGCGATGAGGGCAGGAAAGGGTGGTAGCAAAGCCTATATAGAAGAATGGCGTAGAGCGACCATAGAAATTGACAATACCGATGACCCGTCTGTAATTGTACTGTCGGAAGCCGATGCTATCGAGGCTCGATACTCAGATAGCGATCTGGAAGCGCTAATCAGAAACAGAGGTGTTGCGTCCACGGCGCTGTCAGCTCACTGCAACACTTAATTTATTGGAGGTACAAGAACGTGACTAATACAGTGATCAGTTCGGCGACGCGGGAAGTTGTCATCGGATTCGACCAACCTTTTGTGCTTATCGGTGAACGAATAAATCCGACAGGTCGAAAAATCCTGACGGCGGAACTGCTCGCGGGAAACTACAGCCGGGTAGAGAAAGATGCTCTCGCACAAGTTGAGGCGGGCGCTCATATGCTTGACGTCAACGCAGGCATTCCTCTTGCTGACGAACCTGCGATCCTGGCTAGATGCATTGAACTTGTTCAGTCTGTTACTGATGTTCCGTTGACGATTGATTCTTCTATCGTTGCCGCACTCGAAGCGGGCTTGAATGTTTACCAGGGTAAGGCGCTCGTTAATTCGGTTACCGGTGAGGATGAAAGGCTTGAAAGCATCCTGCCGCTGGTAGCGAAACACGGCGCTGCCGTGGTTGCCATTTCCAATGATGAAACCGGAATTTCGGAAGACCCCGATGTCAGGTTCGAGGTCGCAAAAAAGATTGTGGAAAGAGCAGCCGATCATGGGATTTCACACGAGAACATTCTGGTCGATCCTCTGGTGATGCCGATCGGCGCGATAAATTCAGCCGGTAAGCAGGTAATGCACCTGCTTCGACGGTTGCGAGAAGAACTCAAGGTCAACACCACCTGCGGTGCATCGAATGTCAGCTTCGGTTTGCCGCACCGAAACGGCATCAATGCGGCCTTCCTGCCGATGGCGATGGCGGCGGGTATGACCTCTGCAATAACGAATCCGTTGCACACCGAAGTAGTGCAGGCCGTTATGGGGGCGGACGTGATGATGGGGAATGATCCTGATTGTGCCAGGTGGATTGCCAGGTACCGCGACCAAGCGTCCCTTGACGGCGCACGCGGAAACAGGGGGCGGCGCAGGCGCAGTGCATAGTTAAGCCCTGAATCATATCGATGGATGAAACAGACATTGTCTCAGTTATATTTACCCCTTCCGGGCGTCGTGGTGATTTCGCCGTCGGTACCCCGCTGCTTGAGGCTGCAAGACAGCTTGGTGTAGATATAGATTCTGTGTGTGGCGGGCGCGGTTTGTGTGGTCGCTGCCAGATTGTCTGCACAGAGGGTAGCTTTCCGAAACATGGGATCCGTTCTGGCTCCAGCCATTTAAATCCGGTTTCACAAACGGAACTCCGATACGCTGAAAGGAAATCTCCGCTCGAGGAGGGTCGGCGACTCAGTTGCCATGCATTGATTCAGGGCCCGGTGGTGATCGACGTCCCACCGGAATCGCAGGTTCACCGGCAGATAGTCAGAAAATCTGCAGAGGTGAGGGATATTGAGCTGATGCCGGACATTCGATTGTGCTACGTCGAGGTGTCCGAAGATTCCATGGAAGAACCCGCAAGCGATCTTTCGCGCCTGCGTCTGGCGCTGAAGCAGGAATGGAACCTTACCGATCTGGATTGTGATGTCGCTGTGTTGCCAGCGCTTCACAGTAAACTGCATGACGGCGGCACCGGCGTTACGGTTGCGGTTTATACAGAGACCGAGCGATCCAGGTTGATTGCCGTGTGGCCCGGGCTGGTGGAAACAGTCTATGGCGCTGCCATCGATGTTGGTTCGACGACAATAGCACTTCATCTGACCGACCTGCACCAGGGGAATGTTCTTGCATCTGTCGGCAAGATGAATCCCCAGATCCGCTTTGGTGAGGATCTGATGAGTCGGGTTTCCTACGTCATGATGCAGCCTGAAGGTGCGAAGGAAATGACTGCGGTGGTGCGAACTGCGATCAATGAATTGATCGCAGAAGCTGCTGGTGAAGTTGGCATTGATCCTGAGCTGATTGTTTCCCTGGCGGTAGCTGCAAACCCCATCATGCATCATCTGCTGCTTGGCATAGATCCTTCTCCGCTTGGCTCTGCACCTTTCACTCTGGCTACTGAACAGTCAGTCAGCTTGCCCTCGCGCGAGTTGGGGATTGACATCAACCCGGGTGGCAGACTCTATATTCCACCCTGCATTGCAGGGCATGTTGGAGCAGATACTGCCTCGGTTATTTTGTCGGATCAGCTATACAAGCGTGACGAGATCACGTTGATCATCGACATAGGTACCAATGCTGAAATTGTACTTGGTAATCGTGCGAAGTTGCTCGCATGCTCGAGCCCGACAGGTCCGGCATTCGAGGGTGCACAGATCAGTTGTGGTCAACGTGCTGCAGCAGGTGCGATTGAGAGGGTCCGGATTGATCCTGAATCACTGGCTGTCCGCTACAGGGTGATTGGCTCGGAACTTTGGTCTGACGAGGCGGGATTCGCGGACGCGATCGCTGCCACGGGTGTAACCGGTATCTGCGGCTCAGGGATTATCGAAGCTGTTGCAGAGATGTATCTGAGCGGGGTGTTGACAGCAGACGGCGTTATTAATGAAACGCAGGCGGGAAGAACCGACCGGATAATTAAGGAGGGGCGTACCTGTTCGTTTGTCCTTACCACTGGTGAGTCGCAGATCGTTGTTACGCAGACGGATGTTCGTCAGATCCAGCTGGCGAAGGCTGCACTTTACGCGGGTGTCAGGCTTCTAATGGATGAGTTTCCGGTGACCAGAGTCGACAGGATCCACATTGCTGGCGCGTTCGGCAGCAATATAGATACCAGGCATGCGATGGTTCTGGGGTTAATCCCCGACTGTGAACTGACCAATGTCAGTTCAATTGGGAATGCAGCGAGTACCGGTGTCAGGATCGCGTTGCTGAACACTGATTGCCGACGGGAAATTGAACAGGTAGTCAGTAAAGTCCAGAAGATTGAAACGGCTTTGAGTCCGGGCTTTCAGCAGTATTTTGTTGAAGCAATGGCGATTCCGCACAAGACTGATCCCTTTCCCTTGCTGTTTTCATCGGTAACCAAACCAGCGACAGGACAGTCGCCGGAACCAGGCGGGCAGCGGCGACGAAATCGGCGCAATCGCAGGGACTGACAGCCTATCCATTGACCCCAAATTCCGCAGCTGCATCACGCAGCCACATCCAGATGTAGTCGGCGAAACTTCTCCTTATGACCAGTTCAAACTGGTCGGAATCCAGCCGGCGAATGATTACCTGTGCCTGGGCAAGAGTGCTGGTGATCACTTTGCCGGTGGGGAAATTCAGTTCGTGAACATCGTAGCAAGTGGATTTCATCAGTACGTCTAACGCGTTTTCACCGGTCAGATGGACAATAGTCTGTCCGCCGGAAACATTGACGATGGCAGCATGACCGACGATCGCGTGACGAAGGGATGATTCCACAGAGGAGGTTTCGTTTCCCGGGACCGTGACAAGCCACTCGTCCGGACTGATCCAGCGAATACAGGTTCTGTCTCTGCTGCAGCTGGTGAGCGGTTGGTCCGGCAATGCCAGATCAAGAACTTCGGCCACCGCGCTGGCGAGTAATGTGGCGTCACCTCGAAGCACCAGGTGGCCAACATCATCGTGTTCTTCAATTCCGACGGGGTTCGGTCCAGGGATGGCGCCCCTAACGACATTAACCAGTGGCGTATTGGCCAGCCCTTTGATGGCTGGTTGTTGTTCCATGGTTGCGTAGGAATTATTGGACATGCTGTTGTTCTCCCTTCGGGTCATAAAACACGCTAGCGGTTATTTCCGCTGTCTCCCAGACATCAGGTCCGATTGAAACCTGAACGGTCTGGCCCATCCGGTCCAGGCCGCCCTGAACCAGCGCCAATGCGAAGCTCCCCTCGAGTGCGGCACTGTAGTAACTGGAAGTCACATGACCGACCATCGTTGCCGGTAACTGGTGGGGCTTATCGAATACAATCTGAGAGCCCTCAGGCAGGACCACATCCCCGTTGACCGGAAGCAGGCCGACCAGTTGTTTCCTCTGCTGACGCTGACAGTCCTCTCTTGCTATGCCGCGTTTGCCAATGAAGCTGAATTTTTTGCGGCGAGCGATCGCCCACTCCATGCCAAGGTCTTCGGGTGTTACTGAACCGTCGGTATCCTGGCCGACGATGATGAATCCTTTTTCTGCGCGGAGCACATGCATGGTCTCTGTGCCGTATGGGGTCAGGTTGTGTTTTTTACCGGCTTCAATGAGCCGTCTCCAGAGCGTCAGACCGTAGTTGGCGTTGACGTTGATTTCATAGGAAAGCTCACCCGTAAAGGAAATGCGAAATACCCGGGCAGGGATGTCAGCTACCATAGTCTGACGCCAATCCATAAAGGGGAAGTTTGTTGGATCGAGGTCTAGATTGGTGAGTTCGGCGAGCAGCGCTCTCGATCCGGGGCCAGACAGGGTAGCCGTCGCCCAGTGATCTGTAACGGTATTGAAATAAACCCCGAGCTCGGGCCATTCAGTCTGATGCCAAAGTTCCAGCCACTCGAGCACTCTGGCTGCGCCGCCGGTGGTCGTGGTCATGACGAAGTGATTGTCTGCGAGACAGGCGGTCACGCCATCATCCATGACCATGCCGTCCTCGCCACACATGAGACCGTATCGACATTTGCCTACGCCCAGCTTCATCCAGGCGTTGGTGTAGATTCTGTTCAGGAATTCGCGCGCATCGGGACCCTGGATATCAATTTTTCCCAGCGTTGATGCGTCGAGAATACCGACGCCATTACGCACGGCGAGGCACTCTCGGTTGATGGCATCCTGCAGGGATTCGCCTGCCTGGGGGTAGTACCAGGGGCGCTTCCACTGACCGACGTCTTCGAACAGTGCACCAGCCTGCTCATGCCATGGTTGCATCGCTGTGTACCTTTTCAGCTGAAACAGTTCATTGACATCACGACCGGCCATCGCGCCGAAACTCACTGGTGTGTAGTTTGGTCTGAACATCGTCGTGCCTGTTTCGGCGATAGAGCGACCTGTTGAGCGAGCGGCGATAGCGATACCGTTGACGTTGCTGATCTTGCCCTGGTCTGTGCCGAAACCGAGTGCGGTGTATCGTTTTACGTGTTCGATACTCTCAAAGCCTTCCCTTGTGGCGAGTTCGATTGCCGCCGCGGTAACGTCAAGTTGGTAGTCGACAAACTGCGCCGGCGACCGGGATGTCGGTTTTCTGTGCGGAATGTGAAAGCAGGGCTGGAACGCGCCAACAGTGTGTTCCTGGCAGGAAATCGTAGCGCTGTCTTCGAGATCGAATCCACAATCAGCGAGTATGGTTGCGGCCGCCGATGCGCCCTGGCGCAGTGCCGCCGATAATGAAAAATCACCGCTAACCGCTCCGGCTGTCTGCATCTTCTGGTTGGTCTTGCCCGGTACAAACGCTGCGATGTCTTCTCGCCAGTCCGGTTTGATGCCGGTGTGACAGGAAAGATGAACTACCGGTGACCAGCCACCCGAGCTGGCAATGATGTCAGCCGGAATCGTTTCATCGTTACCGATGAGGATATTTTGCTCAGAATCCAGTCCACAAACGAGCGCTGCTTTCACCTGCCGCTTGCCCTTCACCTCGAACACCGCTGAGCCGGTTAGAGTACGAATACCTGCGGTTGCCGCGCGTTGTAGAAGTTCGCTGTTCACACGGGTTCTGATGTCTACAACGACAGCACTTTCACCACCTGACTCGATCCAGTCGAACGCAGCTTCATAGCCGTTGTCGTTAGTCGTCATCAAAACGAGACGGTTCCCCGGTCGCACACCATACTGATTAATGTAGGCAGACACTGCGCTCGCCTGCATACATCCCGGCACGTCATTGTTCGCAAATACCAGTGGACGTTCATGGGCACCGGTCGCAAGGATGACGTGTCGTGCGCGAATGCGGTGAACACGCTGTCTGGCAGATCCAGCCGGTGCTACATCTGACAGGTGATCCGTGCGGCGCTCATGGGCAACAATGAAGTTCTGATCGTGGTAGCCGACGGCCGTTGTCCGCGTAAGCAGGTCAACGTTGGCGGTAGCGTTAAGTTCCGCCGTTATTTGCTTGACCCAATCGATGCCGGGTAACCCTTCGATAATGTCATTGCTATAGCGAAGTGTCCCGCCTGGTTCGTCATGTTCATCCAGCAGGATGACTCGAGCGGATGTTCGACCAGCGATGTGCGCAGCAGCAAGACCAGCAGGACCGGCACCAATAATCAGGAGATCACAATGACGATTGATTTTGTCGTAGCGGTCCGGGTCCGGTTCAGTCGGGGCGATACCGATTCCCGCGCCGCGTCGTACAATCCATTCATAGGTGTGCCACAGGAAGCGCGGAAACATCAATGTTTTGTAGTAAAAGCCAGGAGGCATCAGCTTTCCTGCAACGAGACCAATCAGTGACATGACATCGAAATCAACACTGGGCCAGCCATTCGTCGTACGACTTGTAAGCCCGTTGAATATCTGTTGTTGGGTAGCACGAACATTTGGTACTTGGCTTGCGGGGGTTGCACCAAGTTGAAGTATGGCATTGGGCTCTTCGGAACCAGCAGACATCACTCCCCGAGGGCGGCCGTATTTAAAGCTGCGACCAATGATTTTGATATCGTTTGCGAGCAGAGCAGAGGCAAGGGTGTCCCCTTTGTAGCCTGTCAGTGACCGGCCATTGAAGCGGAAGTCGATTTCTGATTCGTAGTCGACACATCGTCCACCCGGTATTCTGTTTGATTGACTCACTGAGTTGACTCCCGCGGGACGTGGCCAATCAGATAGGTCTGCTCGACTTCGTATGTAACGGTGTCTCTAACCACATTAAAAAACTTGCGACAGCCAGCTGCGTGAACCCACATTTCCATGTGTCGGCCGCGCGGGTTTTTGCGGAAATACAGGTAGTTACCCCAGTCTTCATCGCTGCAGGAGTCGGGGTCAGATGGCCTTGCGATGTGAGCCTGGCCGCTGTAATGGAATTCTTCTTCTTCTCTGGTTTCCTGACAGTAGGGGCAGTGAATCTTCAGCATCTTAAATCTCCTGCGAGGCCGTTAGTGTGCAACACCGGCCGCTCCGTGCTCGTCGATTAATGCACCTGAATAAAATCGTTGGAGGTTGAAGGGCCTGGCTAATTGAGGTATGTCGTCTGACGCCAGGCATTCTGCAAATACATGACCGGAACCGGGCGTCGCTTTAAAACCTCCGGTTCCCCATCCACAGTTTAAGTAAAGGTTTTCCACCGGGCTTGCACCCATGATTGGACAGGCGTCGGGTGTCGTATCTACGATGCCTCCCCACTGTCGATTCATGCGAACACGGGAGAAAATCGGGAAGAGTTCGATGATGGCCGCAAGCGTATGTTCAATGGTTGTAAATGAACCTCGCTGGCCGTAGCCTGTGTAGCTGTCGATGCCTGCGCCGATGACAAGGTCTCCTTTGTCTGACTGTGAAATATACCCATGTACCTGATTGGACATGACGACAGTATCAAGGACTGGTTTAATCGGTTCAGATACCAGCGCCTGTAGGGGGTGTGATTCGATGGGTAGTTCGAATCCTGCATAACCAGCTAAGACGCCGGAGTTTCCGGCTACCACGCAACCGACCCGATCCGCTTCTATGGTGCCGTAGCGGTTAGTGACAACACCTTGTACCTGGTTCCCGCTTATTTCGAAACCAGTGACAGCGCACTGCTGCAGTAGATCGACACCCAGGCCGTCCGCGCCTCGGGCATATCCCCAGGCGACCGCATCGTGGCGCGCGACACCACCGCGAGGTTGCCATGAGGCACCTAATACGGGGAATCGTGCATTTTGCGATGTATTGAGTATAGGTACTATCCTTCGAACACCGTCCACATCCAGCACTTTGCCATCAATGCCGTTCAGTCTGTTTGCTGAGACACGACGTTCGATATCGCGCATGTCCTGCAGCGTGTGTCCAAGATTAAGAACACCTCGTTGAGAGAACATCACATTGTAGTTTAGGTCCTGCGACAGCCCCTCCCACAGGTTCAGTGCATGTTCGTACAGCTGAGCGGATTCATCCCAGAGGTAATTTGAGCGAACGATTGTTGTGTTGCGGCCAGTGTTACCGCCGCCCAGATAACCCTTCTCAATGACCGCGATATTGTGGATTCCATGGTTCTTCGCGAGGTAGTACGCGGTAGCCAGACCATGACCGCCGCCGCCGATGATGATGACGTCATAGTGTTTCTTAGGTTCTGGGTTTCGCCACTGTCTCTGCCAGTTTTCGTGATGGCCAAGGGCGTGCTTGAAAAGGCTGTATGCAGAATATTTTTCCATCAGGTAGATTCCTCTGAAAGTCTACGAAACTTGATTTGATAATGCAGACCAGCGACTAATCGGGCAGTGAGCCAAATGAAGTTTCCTGGCGGGCTAGAATAAGAGCCTCTTCAGATCGGTTTGGCATCAGTCCTGTGGATTCTTCTGTCAATACCAATGAAGATCCAGGGGGGTCACGGAAATCTCGCTCTGCCCTTGGCGAACGCCCCATATGCTTGCGGTAGGAACGGCTGAAGTGAGGTGCAGAAACAAAGCCACACATGGTGGAAATTTCTACGATAGAACAGGATGTCTGCCTCAGCAATTGTCTCGCTCTTTCCAGTCTTAGTTTGAGATAGAACCGTGAGGGCGTTACCCCAAGATAACTCAGGAACAATCGTTCAAGTTGTCGACGGGATATGTTTGAATAAGATGCCACGTCGCTGAGTTCAATAGGTTCTTCAATGTTTGCTTCCATCAGTTGAACAGCGTCAGCGAGTTTAGGCTGATTGGCGAATATCTGTCGTTCCATCCTTAACCGCTGGGGCTCCTGACTTTCCCTTACCCTGTCGCAGACAAACATGTCTGAAATGGCGTTGCCAATCGCACGGCCGTGCTGGCTGGCGACCAGGTGAATCATCATGTGCAGCGGGACATCTCCTCCGGTGCTGGTTAACCTGCCTCGATCAAAGGTAAACAGGTGGTTGTTGCAGTAGACGAGGGGATGCTCCTCCTGGAGAGCAGCGAGACACTCCCAGTGAGCGCTGCAGGAATAACCGTCGAGAAGACCTGCCTTTGCGAGTACCAGGGGTGCGGTACAGATACCTCCCATGAGCGGCGTTTTTCGAGCGATGGAAGTTAACCATTTGACTGTTTTTGGATGCGTATTTTCCTTCACGTTGATGCCCGCGACGACAATGATTAGATCGAAATCGAGCGAATCATCAATTGTGGTGTCCGGTAATAGTCTAATGCCGCCACTAGAGCTGACTGGACCAGCACTTTCACCAATCAGTTGCCAGTCATAGAGGCGCTTACCCGTCAGGTGATTGGCCATTCGTAGTGGTTCAGTGGCCGAGGACAGAGGCATCAGCGTAAATTTTTCAAGGAGAAGGAACCCTACTTTGAAGGTATCTATATCGCTGTTTGTCGGGAGAATATCTGCTGGCATTCAGAACCCCTTTGGCCGCAGTATTTTTTTGCGACAAGCTAGTTTAGCATCATGAGCAAGCACAATCAGGATCTTGCGCGGAGATTTTCAGGGTCGAGAAGAGGCTGATAACCGACGGCTTCGACCCTGATCGGAAAGTGGTCGCCGAAATATTCAAGGAGCAATTCTTCTCCGACCTTTGCCCTGTTCGCGGGCAGGTAGCCCATCAGAATGTTGATGCCCAGAGATGGACCGTAAGCAAGGCTGGTGCTGACTGATCGTCGCCCGTCTTCAGAGACCAGCACCTGTTTTGTTGCGCTGCATAAAATTGGCCATTCACCAACGGGGAATCTTTGGACGCCCTGACTGTCCTGGTTGTCGAGCATGACCATTGTGCAGAGAGTGCAGTCCTGCTGTTCCTTTAATCTTTGGGTCACGTATGTTGGTTTGCCGTGAAAGTCTGCTTTTTTTACAACCGGTCGTGCGAGATCAGCTTCACAAAGGTTGTAGTCAGTTTCGAGATCAGCATTCTGGAGTCTAAGGCTCTTTTCTAACCTTCTGCTGTTGGCGTAGGTCTCAACTCCTATTGGCACCACCCCGGCATTGAAAAACGAATCCCAGATTTTTAAGCCATCGTCAAAGCTGAAATAGAGCTCCCAGCCTTGCTCTCCGACGTAAGAAATACGAAATGCCCATACGTCGATGCCAGCGACTGTGATTTGCCGTGCAGTCGCGAAAGGAAAGTTTTCATTGCTGATCTCATCCGGGTCTTCAACAAACTGAGCCAGGGTTTCGCGAGCTTTTGGTCCCCATAATCCCAGAGTTGCCAGCTGATGAGTCTGGTTGCTGATCTCGATTTCTGCTCCTCTGACCTCCGCCATCTTTCTGATCCAGGTCAGGTCACGGTGCCCGGTATCCCCACCGCAGATCACCCGATAAAGATCTGCAGACAACCTTACGATGGTTAGATCTGCCCTGATGCCGCCATCAGCACTTAAAAAATGCGTATAAACGCCTTTACCGATTTTTGTATCGCCACCCACCTTCGCGACGGCCAGATATTCGAGCAGTGATTCGGCATCCCGGCCCCGGATGTCGTAAATAGCAAAATGGGAGAGGTTGATCATGCCCACGCTTTCGCTCAATTCCAGATGTTCAGCGTTAGAGACTTCCCAGAAATGACGATTATCCCATTCCGCGTGTCTGACGGGCACTTGATCGCGATACTTAGTAAGCAGGGATTCTTCATTCGCCTTGTAACCATGAGCTCGTTCCCAACCGGCGACTTCCATGAAGTACCCGCCGAGAGCGACTTCCCGCTCATAAAAAGGACTGACGAAAAGGTCTCGGCCGGTCGCAAAGGGTTCGCGCGGGTGCACAGCTGGGGTGTAAATCTTCTGTGCGATTTCACGACATCTGCCGGCCACATAGTTCTCTTCTTTCTGGGCCGGATAAAATCGAGCGATGTCGATAGCGTGTGGGTCGTGATCCGGCATTCCTTTTGTCATCCAGTCGGCGACAACCTTGCCAATACCCGGGCCGTCTTTTACCCAGACCGCTTCAGCAAACCACAGGCCTGCCACTTCAGGTGATTCGCCAACGAGTGAACCGCCGTCTGTGGTGACAGACAGCAGTCCATTGAAGCTGTGTCGTTCTTCCCAGCCCAATTCGCCAAGAATGGGGGTTAATTCCACGGCTTTTTCGTAGGCGTCCATGACCTGGTCGAGCGAGACATCCAGCATTGATGGGGACAGGGAGGCTTCTTCCGGCTCCAGGATGTCTCTTGGATGGACGAGCCTCGGTTCCTCTGTTTCGTAGTAACCCCATTCGATTCGACCACCTTCCGTGGTCGTCGGATCACCTGTATCCCGAATGTATCCTGAGTTACCCTGATCCCTGAACAGGGGATAGACGATCTCGACCCCTGTTCCGTCGAGTGCCGGATAAGGGCCAAAAAACATCAATGGGTGTTCGACCGGTGTCAACGGGAGGGGGCTGCTAACCTGGTCAGCAATCAGGGGTCCCCAGATACCGACAGACAACACGACCTTGTCTGTTGCAATGTAGCCTCTGCGGGTTTCGACACCACAAACCTTCCCGTCTCTCACGTCAATTTTTGTTGCAGGCGTGTATGGGAATGCTTTTAGTGCACCAGACGCGACTGCTTCATCAACGAGGTCTCCTGCCACTTTTTGTGATCTGGGCACGACTAGCCCGGCATCAGGGTCCCACAGGGCGCCCTGAATTTCTGACTCATCCACCAGAGGGAATTTTGCTTTTGTCTCGGCTGCTGAAATCAAGCTGGCCCTGGTTCCGTAAGCTTTGCCTTGACCGACTTTGCGCTTCAATTCAAGCATGCGGGCATCATCGCCGACTCGTGCAACCTCCAAACCGCCGATGCGGACGTAGTTGCCTCGGGCTTCATAAAAGTCCTGGCTGTACTTGGTTGTATAGGTGGTGAATTTGTCTGCAGCAGTGGTGTAGCAGAAGTCTGACGCGTGTGCTGTTGACCCGATGTCGGTCGGCACAGCCGACTTGTCGAGGCCGACAATATTATCCCAACCCAGCTCTATCAGGTGGTGCGCGACGGATGAACCGACGATACCACCGAGTCCGATGATGACCACATCGGCATGGTCCGGAAAGTTTGCCAATTGATTGCTCCACGGCATTTTTCTACGGAAGTTATCTTACTCTAAACATAGGGCTGACCTGCGATATGCATGATGGCTTATGCCGTTTTTGAGCTTTTTTCTGTCGCATGTGTTTAACGAATAGTGACTTTGTGATTGCGGATCAATGGTTGACGTTTTGAAGTCAAACTTTGTCGAAAAAAAGCATGCCCCTTCAAAGAGTTGCGTGTCAAATCAGCGCCAAGTAAATGTGCAGAACTGGATAAGGAGACAGGGTTCATGGAAGCTGGATCAGAACCATCGGTGATTGCTGACGCTGAGCTAGTCCCGGCACATAATAGCGGAGACCTTAAGGCAAACTATGACCTTAAGCGTTTTGCTTCTATTGAAATACTGCCGACTCAGGTTATTAAAGCGCCACCGCTTTCTGAGCTTTTCGCCGAAGGAACTGAAATCTATCTGCCGCTCCTGCGTGGTGATGACCTTAACCTTTCTGTGACTGCAGCAAAGAAAATTCTGGATGAACGTATGGTGGCAACACCTCACCTTGCAGCACGTTCAGTTCCCGATGCCAGCCAGCTCGATGAATGGCTCCATGAATTGGCAGAGGCAGGTTGCAATCGTCTGATGCTGATAGCAGGTGATCCGCTCGCACATCAGGGTCCGTATCGTGACACGCTCGATGTGCTGAGTTCCGGACTGCTGGAAAAACATGGCTTCACCCATCTTGGTGTTGCCGCTCATCCTGACGGACATGTACATGCCAGCGAGACAGACGTTAGATCTGCTCTGGAAATAAAAAAAGCTTACGCTCGCGAGAAAGACGTGCACATGTGGGTGGTCACCCAGTTTGTTTTCGACATGACGAACTTTGCAAAGTGGCTGGACGATTGGGAAGAAGCTTTTGACTTCCTGCCCATCCACGTGGGCCTCGCGGGACCATCCAGCCTTGCTATCCTGATGCGCTACGCCGCGCGTTGTGGTGTCGCCACTTCCGTAAAAATGCTGCTGACTAACCGGAATTCAAGGAGACTGATGAGCTCATGGAATCCGGATGATCAGCTGAAAGAGCTCTACGAACTTTGTGGTAACCATGTCAGTAGACGGTTAAAGGGGCTGCATCTCTTTCCGTTTGGTGGGCTTGAAAGTGCAGCCAGATGGCTGGACACAGATGGCTGGAAAAGGAAGAGCGGGAAACATGAACTTTAGACCAGAAAATAAAGCACGGGAGCCGGGTCGCAATGATCAACTGCCCACGGGCACGCCGGATATTCAGATTGCGCGGTCCGTTGCGCCACAATCGATTCTTCTACTTGCGCAACAGCGCCTGGGACTGCCTGCTGAATCCCTGATACCTTTTGGACACTTCAAAGCCAAGGTTGATCTTTCAAATATCGACACGGGAACGGCCCACGGGAAGCTGGTACTTGTGACGGCGATTACGCCAACGCCAGCGGGCGAGGGTAAGACTACAACCAGTGTCGGATTGAATGATGCCCTGAATTTGCTGGGTAAAAACTCCATGGTCTGTCTGCGTGAACCTTCGCTTGGCCCGTGTTTTGGGATGAAAGGTGGTGCCGCAGGTGGTGGTTGGGCGCAGGTGATTCCCATGGAGGATATCAACTTGCACTTCAATGGGGATTTTCACGCAATAACCTCCGCACACAATCTTCTTACCGCAATGATCGATAATCATCTGCACTGGGGTAACGAGGAAAATATCGATCCACGAAAAATAACATGGAAGCGGGTGGTTGATCTCAATGATCGCGCGCTCAGACACGTTGTTCAGGGCCTGGGAGGTAGTGCGCACGGTATTCCGCGCGAGAGTGGTTTCGACATCACTGTGGCATCTGAAATTATGGCAATCATCTGTCTGGCTGAGAACCTGAAGGACCTGCAGGTGCGTCTCGGTAAAATTGTTATCGGCAGAAGGTACGACAAGACTGTTGTGACCGCGAGTGACGTTGGCGCAGACGGCGCATTGACGGTACTCCTGAAGGATGCATTCTTACCAAATCTTGTTCAGAGCCTTGAGCACAACCCGGTATTTATACACGGCGGACCATTCGCGAATATTGCACATGGTTGCAACTCCGTTGCCGCGACAAGGGCAGCGCTTAGCCTTAGTGAAATCGTCATTACGGAAGCGGGGTTTGGTGCAGACCTTGGGGCGGAAAAATTCATCAATATTAAGTGCCGCCAGTCTGGGCTCCGGCCTGATGCAGTTGTCCTGGTGTGCACAATACGCGCGTTAAAGATGCAGGGAGGTGTTACAAAATCCGATCTGGTTACCCCGAATACCGAGGCACTTTTGAAGGGTGCCACGAACCTCGAACAGCATGTCCGAAATCTTCGACAGTTTGGATTAACACCGATAATTTCGATTAACCGTTTTCCCTTTGACACGGAAGAAGAATTACGTGCGCTGCTGGATATCTGTGATCAACTTGATGTTAAGGCCGCGGTTGCCGATCACTGGGCGAAGGGGGGCGAGGGCGCGAAGGAAGTAGCTCGGTTGTTGGTTGAACAACTGGCGGATTCTTCCGCAGAGGTCCAGATGCTCTACGATGACGAAGATTCGCTAATTGAAAAAATCGAGACAATTGCAACGACAATCTACGGTGCGAGTGGGGTTGAGCTATTTCCGGAGGCGAAGCGCCAGTTGGCTGAATTCGAAGCGCTTGGTTTCGGTCATCTGCCGGTCTGTATCGCCAAGACACAGTATAGTTTCACCGCCGATCCGAAGCAGACCGGGGAGCTTAGTGAACACACGCTGCCGGTGCGTGAAGCCAGGCTTGCTGCCGGTGCCGGTTTTATCGTTGTGGTGTGTGGAGATGTGATGACCATGCCCGGTCTGCCTCGACATCCCGCAGCGCTTGATATTGGCCTGGACGAAAACGGACTGGTAGAGGGCCTTTTTTAGAGCTCTGGCACAACTCCCCTCGACGTTGAGAGCCATGGTCCTGCGCCCCATGGCGGCGTCGATATCGGGAAATGTTTATGTTTCGGCTGGACACGCGTAAAATCGCCATGACGTTTTTGCGCGTGTTTTTGTCGTTTAGGCCTAGAGATTTTGTCCTGTAATCGCTATT
>JABJED010000139.1 GCA_018665025.1 Gammaproteobacteria bacterium | reverse complement strand
GTGATGGCCCTGGCGGACGGCAAACTGATTGCGGTCGGTTCACCGGTGGAAATCCAGCAACACCCTGAAGTCCTCAAAGCTTACCTGGGAGAGTAATGTGTCGATTCTTGAACTGACCAATATCGAAACCTACTACGGCCCTATTATGGCGATTCGAGGCGTCAGCATGTCTGTGCGGGAAGGTGATATCAGCGTTCTGCTTGGCGCTAATGGCGCCGGCAAGACCACGGTACTGAAGACCATCAGCGGCGCGATGGAGCCACAAAAGGGCAAGATATTGTTCAGGGGAAAAGAAATCCAGGGTATAGACCCAGATAAAACTGCCCGGCTGGGTATCGCTCATGTGCCGGAAGGACGAGAAGTTTTCCCCTTCCTGTCGGTACAGGAAAACCTTGCCATGGGTGCCTACTCAAGAAATGACAATGAAGTGGACGCCGATATAGACCTTGTCTACGACTACTTCCCCATCCTGGCGGGGAAACGAAAACAACAGGCCGCATTCCTTTCCGGGGGCCAGCAACAAATGCTCGCTATCGGACGCGCACTGATGCTTCGCCCCTCTTTAATGCTGTTGGACGAACCTTCTCTGGGCTTATCACCCAAACTGGTTGCCGAAATTGCAGAGATTATTGTCAGGGTAAACAAAGAACAAAACGTGACTATTTTCCTGGTGGAGCAGAACGCCAAAATGGCCCTGGACATAGGACACTACGGCTACGTCATGGAAGTCGGTCGAATCGTCATGGAAGATAGCTGCGAGAAACTAAGCCAGGCCGCAGATATCCAGGAGTTCTACCTGGGCGTAAAGGATGAAGGTGTTCGAGGCCGCAGGCGCTGGAAACAAAGGAAAACCTGGCGATGACCGCCACCCACACAGTTGATATCAGCGTCGATCCGCCGGTTGTTGGCATCGATGGTTTCAGCAATATACCTGCGCTGTTCTGGCACCGCGTCACCGCCAATCCCGAACGTCTGGTGATTCGCGAAAAAGACTACGGTATCTGGAACGAATACACCTGGGCTGACTATGGAAAAAATGCGAAATACGCCGGCCTGGGGTTAATGTCACTGGGTCTGAAACCTGGAGACGTCTGTTCGATTGCGGCGGAAATTTGCAAAGAATGGTTGTTCGCTGATTTAGGGATCGTCTGCGCCGGCGGCATTACCAACGGCGTCTACCCGACTGATGTGTCAAACCAGGTGACATACCTGGTGAATGACAGTGGTACCCGCTTCTATTTCGCCGAGGATGAAGAACAGTTAGACAAAATTTTGGACGTTCGGGACAACACGCCCTCGCTCGAAAAAATTATCATCTTCGACATGGAGGGTCTGCGGAACTTTCAAGACGATATGTGTATCAGTTTCGAGGCGCTACTCGAGCTGGGCGCCGCCTATGAGACAGCGCACCCGGATGCCTGGACAACTTCAATTGATGCCGCGGACGCGGAAGACCTTTTAACACTGACCTATACCTCGGGCACCACCGGGCCGCCAAAAGGCGCGATGATCAGCCATCGCAATATGCTTTACATGATGATCACGCTGCAACGGGTTTGCGGGATTTTTGAAAGCGATGAACAGGTCGGGTTTCTGCCGCTCGCCCATGTCGCCGGTCGGATGTTCTATACGTTCGCGACGATAGAAGCGAACTCGGTGATTAATCTGGTGGAAGATGTCGAAACCGTCACCCAGGATCAGCAGGAAATCGCACCGTCCATACATTTCGCGGTTCCCAGGGTCTGGGAAAAACAATACAGCACCATTTCGATCAAGCTAAAAGAAGGCACCGCGTTCGGTCGATGGGCTTACGACCTTGCGATCAGGATAGGTTCAGCGGCCGCTGCTTACCGAAAGGCAGCAAAGCCCATCCCTTTGCTGTTGCGCGGCGCAGTATTTACCGCCGACCAACTTGTCTTAAAAAACATTCGACGAGTGCTCGGTATCAATGAGGCCAGGTGGCTGTCAACCGCTGCGGCACCGATTGCACCCGAACTCATCGACTGGTACTGGTCACTGGGAAGGCCGATGTATGAAGTGTACGGGCAAACAGAATGCACCGGCGTTATTACTGCCAACGAACCCGGCAAGTTAAAAATCGGCAGCGTGGGCCACGCTGCACCTGATGCGGAAGTCGTGCTCTCGGATGAGGGCGAGGTATTGTTGAAAAGTCCCGGCGTTATCCGTGGCTATTGGAAACAGACAGAAAAAACAGCTGAAACATTTAAGCAGGGCTGGCTGTATACCGGGGACGTCGGGCGAATTGACGAAGACGGATACATTTATGTCATCGATCGCATCAAGGACATCATCATCACCGCCGGCGGCAAAAACATCACCCCGAGTGAAATCGAGAACCAACTGAAGTTTTCCCCATTCATCTCTGATGCTGTGGTTATCGGCGATAAACGGCCCTACCTGACCTGTCTTGTCATGATCGATCAGGAAAACGTGACCAAGTATGCGCAGGATCGAGACGTGCCATTCACTAACTACACCAGCTTATGTCACACTGACGCTGTTCAGGAATTGATCTGGGAAGAGATCGAAAAGGTTAACCAGAAGTTTGCCCGGGTGGAAACTATCAAGAAGTGTCGTCTGATCGACCAACTGCTCGACCCGGAAGACGAAGAACTGACACCAACCATGAAACTTAAACGAAAAGTCGTCAACGAAAAATATGCGGGAATGATCGATGAAATGTACTAATAAAGCCCTCCTTCTAACCTCATTATTCGCGCTCGCCAGTTGCGGTGGTGATAGCACCCTGGAAACCAGCGCAGTATCAGAAGCCACTCAGGGCGTGTCAGATTCAGAAATTATTTTGGGCAGCCACACTGACCTGTCAGGCCCCGTTGCGATCTGGGGAGTGGGTTCGATCAACGGCGCACGAATGCGCTTCGAGGAAGCCAATGAGGCCGGTGGCGTAAATGGTCGGCAGATCAAGTTTGTCGTCGAAGACACTCAGTACCAGATTCCAAGGGCGATCCAGGCTGCAAACAAACTGATCAACCGCGACAAAGTGTTCGCCATGGTGCTGGCCCTTGGGACACCCACCAACAATGCCGTACTCACCCAGCAACTGAAAGCGGGTATACCGAACATGTTCCCCCTGACCGGCGCACGAAGCATGGTTGAGCCATACCATGATCTGAAGTTTGCTCAGCGTGGCATCTACTATGATGAAATCAGGGCTGGCGTGAAGTACTTCCTGGAAGAAATGGGCAAGGAAAAGCCCTGTGTCATCTACCAGGACACGGACTACGGGCAGGAAATCCTTGAGGGTGCGGAAGACCAGCTCAAGGAAATGGGCCAGGCGCTGGTAGGTGTTTCTGCGCACAAACCCACAGAATCCGAATTTACGGCCTCTATCATTCGACTTCGTAACGCCCAGTGTGATGTTGTGTTTATGGGTACGATCCACAGAGATACCATTTTGATTCTGGAAGCCGCGAGGAAAATGAAATTTGACGTCGTTTTCGTCGGCAACAATGCGGCCTACGGGCAGGTCATCGCCGAGCAGGAAAGCGGTTCCGGTGAGGGTTATCACGCCTTTGTACATATGGCGAAGCTTTACAAGGAAGATGGTCTATCGGATAAGGTTGAACGCTGGTGGGATCGCTACGAGGCACGCTTCAACGTCGAGCCTGGCATCCCCGCCATGGAAGGATACCGGGCCGCGGATCTTGTTGTCACCGCGCTCGAGAATGCAGGCCCTGACCTCGACAAGGCCGGTTTCCTGGCTGCGACCGAAGCGATCACGGACTACCAGGATATCTTTGGATATCAAATCCAGTTCGGCCCCGGAGATCACAAGGGCGTGAGCGAATCCCTGCTTTCCGTGGTTGAAAACGGCAAGTGGAAGACGTTGGCGACCGCCATCTCCTACTAGTCGAGCGCTGGCCCATCAGCATTTTTTACCGTGCAATTGGCAACCTGGTTATTCCGGTCACCTTTCTGATCGCGGTATCGGTCATCGCCTTAAATCTTCAGCGACTACCCCCTGCTCCCGACACACTATGGGTAATTGGGCCCAGTGTCGCGCTCGCGATCTCAGGCACCCTGGCGTTAGCCTACAATCGATCCAGGGTTTTCTTTGCCTGCATTACCCTCGCTTTTTGCCTCTGGCTACGGGGCCAGCAAATGGCCCCCGACTTCAGGGAACTTATCATCATGGGTTTCGTGCCGCTCAATTTCCTGTTGATTTGTTTTTCCCGGGAACGCGGAGTATTCACTTCCCGGGGATTGAGCCGACTATTTTTTATGGCCGTGGCGATCGCGCTCATTATCTACCTGATCGAACTACAGTGGGTCCTGCCAGATCCGCTGACCGACCCCCTGGGTGATCCGGTCTCGCTTGTCCTTCTGTACTCGCCCTTTCACCAGGTGGCCAGCCTGCTCCTGGGTATTTCCATTCTGGGCTGCATTATCCTGACGGGGTTCGATAACACTCCTATCACCCAGGGACTCACCACCGCTCTCGGTGGACTGGTTCTGGGTTATCTCTTAGCGGTCGAACATGGTTGGGAAATTTTCCTGATGGCCAGCAGCGTGTATATGGGTGCCAACATTATTCGCGATTCGTACAACATGGCATATCGAGATGAATTGACCGGCCTGCCCCACCGCCGCGCCCTTAATGAGCTGTTTGATTCCCTTGGCAGAACCTACAGCCTGGCGATGCTGGACGTCGATCACTTCAAAAAATTCAATGACGCCCACGGACACGATATTGGTGACCAGGTGTTGCAAATGGTAGCGTCGCGCATCGGGCAGGTGGGAGGCGGCGGTAAGGCATTCCGCTATGGCGGGGAAGAATTCTCCGTGGTCTTTGCAGGCATGGATAAAGAAGATGCCTTTTACCATCTTGATGAGGTCCGAAAGTCCATCCAGAACTACGAAATGGTGATACGAAAGGAACCGCGCCAGGAACAAGCAGAGGAACCAAGCGGCAAGAAGCAGCGGAAAAAAGGCTCCTTCAGGCGGGCCAGCGAAAAGGTCTCAGTGACTATCTCTATCGGTGTCGCCGATCGTACAGCGAGCGGGCAAACACCCTTTGATGTTCTTAAAGCGTCGGATGAAGCTTTGTACGCCGCAAAGAAAGCCGGTCGAAACAAGGTTAGTATGAGCAGTTAGGCATCAGCATCAACAACAAATACAAGGAAGCTCCATGACCAAACCCGATGGAATAAATTTACTGACCGATACCGCTTCGCTGATCGCCATTAACGGTGAACCCTCAGCTAACACCACCGTAAAAAAAATCACGCGACTGGAGCGGCACAGTAAAAACTTCATTGCCAGAAGTCCATTCTGCCTGCTTGCCACCTCTTCCAGTGAAGGCTGCGATGCGTCTCCACGTGGCGATGCGCCAGGCTTTGTGTACTGCCTTGATGACACTACCCTGTTAATTCCAGAAAGGCCGGGGAACAGGATTGCTGACAGCATGAGGAACATTATTAACCATTCCGAAATGGGGCTGCTGTTCCTGATCCCCGGCCGGGATGACACCTTGCGAGTAAATGGCCGCGGATACCTTACGGATCACCCGCCCTACCTTGAACTACTTGCGGCCCAGGCAAAGACACCTAAACTCGCCATCGTACTTGATGTCACCGAGCTCTATTTCCACTGTGCCAAAGCCTTTATTCGGTCTGGCTTATGGGACATCAACAGGCATATGCCAGCGGACGAACTGCCAACCCTTGGTACAATGATTCTGGAACAGATAAACGGAGAACCACCTTCAAAAGAGCTACAGGACAATATTGACAAGGCTTTAGAAGAGGATTCCAGGGAGAATCTGTACTAGAACACTCATAGCCCAGGGCCTTTCGTTACACCTTCGTTACACCTGTTGCCCCCTTTAGGCCAAAGTTGTAATATTACAGCATTAAGAACCTCACCCAAACTACTGTAATATTATGAAACCCGGCAACTTCATCCTGGACCTGCTTCGCACCTACGGCCAAAAGGGCACCAGCGCGCAAAATCTGATGTCCAGTTCCAGGATGTTCAACTTCAGTGAAAACCTGATTCGAGTCACCCTTTCTCGCCTGGCTGCACGTGGCCTCATAGAAAATTTCGAACGAGGCCATTATCGACTCGCTGAACTTTCTGACCCTATTACTGAATTCATTGAGGAATGGCGTCTCGGGGAGTCCAGGCGAAGACCATGGGAGCAAGGATCATTTCTAATGGTGCAGTCAGCACAACCAACAGACAAAGAAAGATGGCTTCTGACTTCAACTGGTTTCAGACAGCTTCGAGCCGAACTCTGGCTGAGGCCTGACAATCTGCGCAGAACCGGACCATTACTGATCGGCTGGCTAAATGAGCTAGGCCTGTCTGACGAGCCCATCGTTGGCGAACGGCTGATGCTTCAGAAGAAGGATTACCATTCGCTTGTCGATGACTACCGCATCAACAAACTCGACCAGCTATACCTGGACTTTGTTTCCAGACTTGAAAGCAGTACCGATAACCTGCAGAAGAAACCCACGGACCTTGCAATGATCGAAAGTTTCACCCTGGGCGGCGAAGCACTTCACCTGCTGGCGAAGGACCCTTACCTGCCGGCCGAACTCCAGGATCCCCGGAATCGAGAGCGCTTATGGCAGACAATGCTGCGATACGATGAACTGGGCCGCAGCATCTGGTCACCCGCGCAGGGCAGCATGCCTACATCAATCACAAGCTTTGGATAGAGGACAACATGACAACGAACATTCGAGAGCTACTCACCGCCGAGGAACTAGCAAGGGTAACGAGTAAAGATGACCTGAGAGCGGCGTGCATCGTGCTGTTCGACTGGGCCATGGTCATCGGGCTTTTCGTCCTGGCTGCAGCATTTCCCAATCCAGTGACAATGCTATTTACCGTGCTTCTCCTCGGTGGGCGGCAAATGGCCTTCGGTGTGCTTGTTCATGAAACCGGGCATAAATCATTTTTCACTTCACAGAGCGTTAACGACTTCGTTGCAACCTGGCTTTCCGGCTACTGGGTTTTTTCTGACAAAGACGCCTATATGAAGGGGCACCTGATGCATCACAAGGATTGTGGAACGGTTGATGATCCGGACCTGAAAAATTTTGACGCCTATCCTGTCTCCAGCACCAGTTTCAAACGAAAAGTATTAAGAGATATCACCGGAAAGATTGGCTGGCGACGGATCGTATCGATTGGTCGATCACTGTACCGTTTCAACGAGTTGAAACCCGGTGTAAAAAAAATGTTGGCTGGCGGCGTCATCTGTAACCTTGCACTTTTGCTGGCGCTGTCCGTCGCCGGATTCGCGGAGTTGTACGCGCTGTGGGTGATCGCGTTTATGACCAGCCACATGTTGATCACCCGTATTCGGCAAATCGCAGAACATGCCGCGGTGCCAGATCATTTTGATCCTGATATTCGGCTGAACACCAGAACCATATACATCAGTTGGTTAGAAGCTTTGCTGGTGGCGCCCCACGGCCTGAACTTCCATCTTGAACATCACCTGATAGCCTCTGTACCAATCTACAGGCTTCGGGAGTTACATCAAATATTGCTGCATAAGGGCTACTACGAAGGGATTGAGTTCCCTAAAGGGTATCTGGGCCTGTTGCGGCGGGTCACCTACGCAACGTAGGAGGCGTGCTCTATGTCTGGTCTGTTTCAGGGGAGTCTTGCGGGGCAGTCGAATCAGGTGACTCACCCTGTTCTGACAACTCGAATGCAGAATGCAATGCTCTTGCCGCCAGCTCCAAATACTTCTCTGCAAGGACCACCGAGATTTTAATTTCAGAAGTTGAAATCATCTGGATATTAATCGATTCGTCAGCCAACACTTTAAACATCCTGCTGGCCACACCGGCGTGGGAGCGCATTCCAACCCCAACCAATGACAACTTGGCGATTTTATTGTCGCCCGACACCTCTCTGGCATCAATGTTTTTTGCAATATTTTCCAGAATCTGTTTCGCCTGGTTGTAGTCATCTCGCCGAACGGTAAAAGTGAAGTCTGTGCTCATGTCCGCAGCCACATTCTGAACTATCATGTCTACTTCAATATTCGCATCGCTGATTGGGCCCAGAATAGCCGAAGCAATACCGGGCACATCTTTGACACCCAATATCGTTAACTTTGCCTCGTCACGGGTAAACGCTATCCCTGAAATGATTGGTTGCTCCATTGAATCGTCCTCTTTGGTGATCAACGTGCCAGGTTTTTCTTCAAAGCTAGACAAAACTCGAAGGGGCACCTGGTACTTACT
>JABJED010000138.1 GCA_018665025.1 Gammaproteobacteria bacterium | reverse complement strand
ATAAACAGCCCTGAGCGATACTAATAAACAGCCCTGAGCGATACTCGAAATTAACTAAATTGGCCAGGATTAAGATCAGAGGGTCACAAACGTCTAGTAGACATCTATAAAAAACTAAGCGTTGATCACCTTGGAAACTGTTGTGTAATGCAGTCCCAGATGGTCACCAATTTGCATGAGAGTATAGCCGAAATCTACATGCGCCTTCTTCATCAGCTCGTTTCGCTCACCACGGGTCTTGTCATCGACCTTCTTGAACAGCGCATTCAGGCTGCGACGTCTTTTGACCGCTTTCGGCCCCCTCTTTGAGAGTCTTTCACCCTGGAGGATTGGCTGCATTTCGCTCAAAAACCGATTACTGCCGAGTAATACCTGATGAGTACGTTGTTCCAGCGGTGAGTCTTTCCCAACGCCTTCCTTAACGTACTCCCGGTATTTTCGCTGCGCATCTTTTTCGCGCTTACCGAAATAGTTCAGCACATCAGCCTTGTGAAGGAAGGTTGGCGCCTTCACCTGACCGGCTAATGCGCGATAGCTGCTCCATTTGTACGATGAAAAGTTTGGCACACCTTTTAACCTACCTGGATTGGTAACGACGTGCCGACAGACTGGGAGCAGGTAGTTTTTCTTTTCGAGTAAAATACTTTTGAATCGCCCATGAAATATTGGACCTTCCTGAGCATGACGACGGTTTACATGCTGGGTGTAAACTCCGTTTAACTGTCGCATACCTTTCGAAAGGTTTGCCTCAGGAACCTCAACTACCAGGTGGTAGTGATCATCCATCAACACATAACTGTGAACCAACCAGCCGAACCGGACTACAACATTGTCAAGAACATTGAGGAAGACGCCTCTATCATCAGCATCGTCGAAAACAATTTGACCTTCTCTTCCTTTGCTTGTGACATGGTACACAGCACCGGGGAATTCTATACGTACAGGTCTGGACATAAACTGTGTCTTAAAGCCTATTTGTTGATGTTGTTTTTATTATTATCAATTTACGCATGAAACATTTGATTGATCAGAAAAAAAATACTACAACCACGATCAGTTTCTAACAAGGCATTTTTTTGTTTTCACTACAAATACCGGCTTGACGTTGACATAGGTACATGAGTATGTTCCCTGTAACGCATAATATTTTTTTACATTTTTAACGGAGGAAGCCAACCATGGCAGTTGATAAATTTCCGGTCGAATCAGGACACGTAATGATGTTCGCGCGATCGATCGGTGACACCAATGAAATCTATTACGATGAAGACTACGCCAGATCTACTGACCAGGGCGCTATCATAGCGCCACCAACGTTTGTTCAATCTAGCGCACAGTTCGACCCTGACTATTTTCTACGCCCCAAGGTCGGCGAGGAATGGTTTGGTTCAGCGAAGGGTCCAACCGGAATCACCAAAAAGAAAGAAGGCGCTGGCGGTGGCGGTGGCGGTGGTCTTCATGCAGAACAACATTATGTTTATCACCGACAACTAAAAGTGGGGGATGTACTAACAGCTGAAAACAAACCAGGCAAGAACTGGGAAAAGGAAGGACGTCGAGGCGGAAAATTGATGTTTAGTGAAACTGTCACAGAATACCGCGACCAAAACGGCGAACTCGTGATAACAGCAACCGGGGTAGGTGTCAGGACAGAACGTCCAGCCACCTCAGGCGACAAGTAAGGAGTCATTCCAATGGCACTAAAAGCAAATGAAGTTAAGGTAGGTGACACCTATCAGGAAGAGGTTTGCGACAACCTCTCAAGAACCCAGATCGTCCAGTACGCAGGCGCATCCGGTGATTATAACCCGCTGCATAGCGATGAAATTTTTACGACCGAAGTCGCTGGATATCCTTCCGTTTTCGCTCACGGCATGCTGTCTATGGGAATGACCGGCCGCATGCTGACTAATTACGTCGGTGATGGGCAGCTAACTTACTATGGCGTGCGATTTACATCTCAGGTTTTCCCGGGTGCTACACTCACGGCCAAGGCAACGGTCACTGAGATTCGAGAAGAAAATGGCGACACCATTGCCGACATCGAAGTTTCAACTACTGATGCAGAGGGTGTCGAAGTCATCAAGGGTAAGGCCTCTGCAAAACTTGCCCCATAAGCTGAGCTAAGACCAGAAACAACTGCAACGACTTAGTGTCGGCGCAATTGTTTCTGGTTGAATCAAAGCCAGGCTACAACGCTTCCAGCGCATCCAGGACTATTCCCGGAGTCAGTATCTGTGGTAACACAGTCGCTCGGGACGCACCTTTTGCATACAGCAGGTAAAGTGGCACACCGGTTCGGCCATATTCTTGTAGCGCCGCAGTAATGCCGGGATCTTCGTTGGTCCAGTCACCCTTGAGATAGGTTATTGCATTGTCTTTAAACGCCAATTTGACGGAGTCAACATCCAATGCATTGAGCTCATTGACTTTACAGGTAATGCACCAGGCAGCGGTGAAGTTCACGAAAACCGGACCTTTCTGTTGGGCTATCGCCAACGCATTTCTGGAATAGACACCAACTTCACCGTCTGTAGAATCCAAAGAAGACCTCACCACCCTCGTCTCCTGCGTTGCACCAATATAGATGGCGGCAAAAACGAGCAGCAACGCTGATAACCTGGCGACGGCACTGCCAGACTGGTTCAGCAGCCAGAGAGCGAATGCGATCAGTAAAGCGCCTGTAAGGACCTGCATCATTGCGTCAGGACCGGCCTGTACACCAAGCACCCACAACAACCAGACTGCTGAGGCAAACATGGGGAATGCAAGCAACTGTTTCATGATGACCATCCACTGCCCCGGTCTAGGAAGTCTGGCCAGTAACGCTGGCGCATAACACAGCAGCACATAGGGAAGTGCCATTCCCAAACCCAGCGAGGCGAACACCAAAACACCAGTGGCAGGATCCTGAATCAGGGCATAACCCACCGCCGCGCCCATAAACGGGGCAGTACACGGCGCTGCAACAATGGTCGCCAGCACGCCGGTCGAAACAGAGCCCAGATATCCTCGCGAGTTGCCTCCGCTGCTACCCAAGGACATGAGCGTGCCACCGATCTCAAACACACCCAGCAAGTTCAAACCAATCACCAGAAATAAATAGGCGACCATGCTCACCACAATGGGCGATTGCAGTTGGAAACCCCAGCCTATCGCCTCACCGCCCGCTCGCAGGCTAATCAGAAGCACCGCGATCGCCACAAAACTGGCGACAACACCTCCAGCATAGGCAAGGCCGTGTAAACGAATTGAGCTACCATCATGATGAGACTCGACCAGTGAAAGAATTTTGATGGACAAAACCGGAAAAACACAAGGCATAAGGTTCAATATCAGGCCGCCCAAAAAGGCAAAAAACAGCGCTGCAAGCAACCCTGTTTCACCCAACGCATGATCGTCTTCTGGAATCACAGACCCCGGGGGTGCGATAGAATCATCCATCCTGAACTCAAAACTCGACACTATCCCTTCACCGACGGATTCATGAATCACGATCACGCCGGACAGGTCTGCGGAATCCTCATCGAAATCGTAACCAGGCTCTAGTGTGAGGACCAGCCCCTCATCCGACATGGAGAATATCTGGCTGGCCGGGTTATCTATTAATTCAGGGGCAAAGGGGAAGTATTCGACTGCATCAATTCGATTACCCTGTACAGCGGGTAAACCCACCGTTAACAGGATCTTGTCTGCATCAACCTGGAAACTACTCACTACATCGATAGGCACGGGCACCCGTGACCGTGCCACGTAAAACGTATCGGACACCGCGTCGTCGACCACCGTTAGCCCTATCGGAATGGACGCCATGACTTCGACTTTTTGCGGGATACAGATATCAGCACAGACCAGCACCCTGCCGGTGCCCTTAATGTCAACGACATCCGCGGGATAATCTTCTGGCACCGAAACCGAGAAAGGCATTAGCACTTCGTTATGATAGCCATAGTTCATCAACGGCCCATAAGGAATACGCTCCGGGTATGGATATTTAAACGCACTCACAAACACACCGGCGGGTACGGTCCATTTGATATCCGGCGCCGCACCGGAATCCCCCGGGTTCGTCCAGTAGGTATGCCACTCGTCGTCAATATCCTGCCGAAACACGACATCAAACAAATCACCCGGCGCAATACTCGTGACGGCTGCTACCAGGTCAACACGAACATGCGGTGCCGGCTGGGCATTTGCAGTCGACGCGGCCAATAGGCTGCAAACAAGCAGCAGCATTTTTATTTCCGTCTGGATACTCAAGGTCTCATTCCCCAGGTCACGGGACCTTTCAATTCTTCCAGTAATGGCTCAATCCAATCCGCCCATCGACACAACTTGGCGCGCGTTTGCCTTGGGTCAATCAATTCATGAACAGCAAAACTTTCCATCATGGGAAAAGGAGACCGGTTCTTCATCAACATTTGTTCCAATTCTCGCCGCTTCTCATCTGGATCTTCAGCCGCCGCGATTTCACGGTGGAAAGCAACAGCCACGCCACCCTCTACCGGCAACGCTCCCATTTCATGGGAAGGCCAGGAGAGCTTGTAGGTATTCGGTGCAAAGTGGGCCGCTGAGGCGACCCCAAAAGACTTATGAACGGCAATCGTTGCCCAGGGAACGGTTGATTGAACGGCTGCCGCCACGGCACTCATCCCATAACGAATACACGCTGCTTGCTCTGAGTCCGGACCGATCATGAAGCCAGGCTCATCCAGAAAGTTAATCACCGGCAGATGGAATGTATCGCACAGCTCCATCATCCGTTTCGCCTTCTGCGATCCCTCCGCGGTCATTGCCCCCGCAAAGTGGCGACAATCATTAGCAATCACCCCTACGGCCAAACCATTCAAGCGCGCCAGACCAATGACCTGACCGTGACCGTAAAAAGGGGCTATTTCGAAAAAGGAGTCGAGGTCCACCACATGCTGAATGACCTCACGCATTTCAAACGGAATACGCCCATCCCTTGGAACAATATCCATTAACGCTTCATCGGCTCGGTTCGCGTTGTCGCTGCAATCCAGCCGCTGCGACAATTGCCAGACATTCTGAGGCAGATAACTCAGGAACTGGCGCATCTGGACCAGCGCGGCTTCCTCTGTCTCAGCTACGTTGTCCACAATACCGCTGCGGGTATGGATCTTCCAGCCGCCCAGCTCTTCTTTTGTCAGCGACACGCCGAGAGCCCGCTTTACCAAGGCCGGACCGCCCACCATGACTTGGGATGTTTCCTTGACCATGACCGAGAAATGGGACGCCACCAGCCTACCCGCCGGAAAGCCTGCAACAGGCCCCATCGCACCAGACACAACCGGTACTTCATTCATCGCCTGGGCAATGATCTTGAACCTCGGCTCTGCATACACGGGAGAACCAACGGTAGTAGGCCTGGCGCCTCCGGAACCGGCGACACTCCCCCCTCCGCCTTCAAGCATTCGCACTAGCGGCACCTTGAACTGTACCGCCAACTCTTCTGCATAAACACTTTTTCGCAGGCCTGCACCATTCGGCGACCCCCCCTTCAGGGTGAAGTCTTCCCCGCCGACGACCACTCGCTGACCGCCAATTGAACCAAACCCCACAACATAGTTAGCGGGGGAGAAGGCCTTGATCTCGCCGTTGTCATCTTTTTCCGCAAATCCTGCACCTTCGCCGTGCTCCTCAAAGGAATTGGGCGCAACCAGGGCATCGATACGCTCGCGGATAGTGAGCCTTCCTTTGGCATGGTGCCTGGCAATTGATTCGGCGCCACCTTGGCCCTTTGAAAGCTTACGCCGTTGTTCGATTTCCTTGGCTTCTTTGTGCCAGCTCATCATAAGTCCTCAGAAATTAGTCCCGCCTTTATAACAATGAAACCAGATTCAACCAAACCGGAATCGCGAACAACCATCAGGCTGGTATCGCTCTCACAATCAAATAGGCGAATCACGATGCTTATAGCGCATTATGGTTAGAAATCAGCCATTGATCATGCTAACTTTCTGCCCCTTATCCGTACAGGCAATTCTCAGCCCGCCCGGTAGACAAAACACTCCCAATTAAATCTAGTGAGGTAGATATGCAAATCGTGGTTCCTGCGGAAACGTGGGCTAATGAGCGCCGCGTCGCACTTATCCCTGACTCGGTGAAAAAGCTCACCAGAGCTGGCTTATCCGTGTCCGTGGAATCCGGACTAGGATTACAGTCAGGATTCAGCGACGCAGACTATACAGAGGCAGGTGCAACTGTTTCTAATGATCGCAATGCACTGATTCCCAGTGGCGATATGGTGCTCAGAGTCCGAAAGCCTAGCACAGAAGAAGTCTCCCTATTGAAAAAGGGCGCCATCCAGATCAGCTACCTTGACCCTTACAACGAACATGAATTGGTCGACTCGCTTGCCGCACAGGGTGTGACAGCGATCAGCATGGAAATGATCCCCAGAACAACACGTGCACAGAAAATGGATGCACTGAGCTCACAGGCTAACCTCGCCGGTTACGTGATGGTATTACTCGCCGCCAGCAAGCTGGATCGCATTCTACCGATGATGATGACGCCCGCTGGAACACTCAGCCCTGCAAAGGTCTTTGTTATCGGTGCCGGTGTCGCAGGCCTACAGGCCATTGCGACAGCAAAACGCCTTGGTGCCCGTGTTGAAGCATTCGACACACGCCCCGTCGTCGCAGAACAGGTGCAATCTCTAGGCGGTAAATTCGTAGAGATTGATCTTGGAGAAACGGGCCAGACCAAGGACGGCTACGCCCAGGCACTGACCCCTGAGCAGCTGGAACTGCAGAGACTCGGCATGAAGGACGTTATCAGCGAATCCGATATTGTCATCACGACCGCTCAGCTCTTCGGCCGCCCTGCCCCGCGTATCATCACAGCCGATATGGTCGCAGCGATGAAGAAAGGTGGCGTGATCGTCGATATGGCGGTTGATTCCGGCGGTAACGTAGAAGGATCAAAGCCAGATGAAACAGTTGAGATTGATGGTGTTTCCATTATTGGCATGGCTAACCTGCCATCACAGGTATCCAGCGATGCAAGCCAGATGTATTCATCCAATCTTTATAACCTTGTCAGCGAATACTGGGATGAAGAGAACAAAATCTTCAATCTCGACCTTGAGGACGACATCCTCAAGGGCTGCGTCATTACACACGATGGTGGCCTTGTAAATGAAGCCATCAAGAACATAAGGGGGAGCTAAAATGGAAATTGTATTTCTGATTTTTATTCTGGTGTTGTCGATATTCCTCGGCTTCGAACTGATTTCCAAGGTACCTGCAACGCTGCATACTCCGCTGATGTCTGGTGCGAACGCGATTTCCGGCATCACACTTGCCGGTGCCTTTTTAGCAGCCGGGATGGTAGATAATGAGATGGGTAAATACCTCGGCACCGCTGCAGTGGCATTCGCCACTATTAACGTTGTCGGTGGTTATATGGTCACTGACCGCATGCTCGGCATGTTCAAGAGCAAGAAGGCAGGTGGCAAATAATGAATATCGAACTATTAGCTAACCTTTCTTACATTGTTTCGGCGGCCCTGTTCATCTTCGGCCTGAAGATGCTGGGCTCACCGGCGACTGCAAGGCGTGGCAACATGTTTTCATCGCTCGGTATGTTGATCGCTGTCGTCGCGGGCCTGACGGCCGAAGGGATCGTCAGTTATGAATACATCGCAGGTGGCATGGTCATCGGCACAATCATTGGCGCACTTGCTGCCAGACTGGTTGGCATGACTTCCATGCCCGAGATGGTCGCCCTCTTCAATGGCTCTGGCGGCGCAGCCAGCCTGCTTGTTGGCTGGGCAACACTTTACGGTGGCAGCATTGAGACGTTTACCGCAGTGACTATTCTGCTGGCTATTCTGATTGGTGGCCTGACCTTTACCGGCAGTCTTATCGCTTACGCCAAGCTTGCCGAGGTGATGAACAGCGCAGCCATCGTCTTTAAGGGACAACGGTTCGTTAACAGCCTGCTCCTCGCTGGCATTGTATACGCGGCCTATATGTTCTGTCTGGACCCTCAGGCTGATAGCCAATGGTTGTATATCACCCTGGGGCTGGCACTACTGCTTGGTGTTATGGCCGTGATTCCAATCGGCGGCGCTGATATGCCCGTCGTTATTTCACTA
The DNA here is from genome assembly GCA_018665025.1 of Gammaproteobacteria bacterium. Taxonomy (GTDB): domain Bacteria; phylum Pseudomonadota; class Gammaproteobacteria; order Pseudomonadales; family Azotimanducaceae; genus UBA9659. The sequence goes on along the minus strand of JABJED010000138.1, from coordinate 19,495 downwards.
CTGAACAGCTACTCCGGTATTGCTGCTTGTGCTGCAGGCTTTGCCATTAACAACAACATACTGATCGTCGCCGGCTCACTGGTTGGTGCCTCCGGGATCATCCTGACCAACATCATGTGTAAGGCAATGAACCGATCGCTTGCAAACGTTCTCTTCAGCGGGTTCGGCGCAGTGAAGCAAGGCAAGGCTATTGAAGGTGAAGTTAAGCCTGTCTCTGTTGAAGACGCTTACTACCTGTTTGAAGCCGCCAGCAACGTCTGCTTCGTACCTGGTTACGGTATGGCCGTTGCCCAGGCTCAGCACGTTGTGAAGGAACTCGGTGAGATCCTGGAAGCAAACGGCTGTGAGGTGAGTTACGCGATTCATCCCGTTGCCGGGCGTATGCCTGGTCACATGAACGTACTGCTTGCAGAAGCTGACGTACCTTACGAGCAGCTGGTTGAAATGGACGACATCAACCCAAGGATTGAGAACGTTGACATTGCAGTAGTGATTGGTGCAAACGACGTGGTCAACCCCAGCGCACGTGAAGACGAAGACAGCCCAATCTATGGCATGCCAATCATCAACGTTGACAAGGCGCGAACCGTGTTCGTACTGAAACGCTCAATGGCTTCCGGCTTCTCTGGTGTGGACAATCCACTCTTCTTTGGTGAAAACACTCGAATGTTATTCGGTGATGCCAAGGAATCCATCTCGGGTGTTATTTCCGAATTCGGATGATCTACCAACTACCCCCGGTAACGGGGGTAGCTTTTCAACACCCCGCATTATCCAACGACGCATCTTATCGTTGGTGCCTCCGTACCGGCGACCGGTGCTCTTGCACCTGTATTAAACCACTCCGGTGAGTTCATCAAAATACGTCCATAGCATCATGCCCAGGAAGACGAAGTCGACCGCTTCTTCAGCGGCAGTGACTGGGCTTATAACGGAATGGGGCCTAGATATGGATGGGGCCTAGATATGGATGGAGCTTAGAAAAGAAGGTTGTTTAAGCTGGTGAGCCTATCTGTTTGCGATACTGATACGGCGACAATTCCACCCATCGCATAAAGGCCCGCCTGAAATTCGTGACTTCGCTATAGCCAAGAAGCTCAGCAATTTCCTGCACGGTCAGATTAGTTGTTCGCAGGTATTCGATGGCCAGTTCCCGCCTGACATCATCAAGAATTCGCTGGTAACTGGTACCTAAATCGTTGAGCCTTCGCCTCAGGGTTCTCGCACCTAATGACAATTTATTAGCTACAGCGTCCAGTTTCGGAAATTCTCCTGGCGTACTCAGTAACAAATGGCAGATTCGCGAAATGATATCGTCTTCAATCTCCATCTGGTTAAGCAGTTTACGACATGACTCTTCGCAGATGCGTGCCGTATTGGCATCAGCCTCAGCAAGTGGCTCAGCCAATTCCTCGCGCGAGAACCTGTATTGGCAACTCGGCTGATCGAAGATCACAGGGCATCGAAAGCACTGCAAATGTTTTTCGGCATAGTCAGGTGCTTCGTAATTTAGCAGGATTCTGCTCGGCTTGTGATCTCGTCCAAGCAATAAACCAATCAGTCGACTGATCCCCGCGAATAACTCTTCAACCGTGTACTGCCCGACTCTGCCGCCGGGCAGCAGATGATCGATTCTTAGTACTGCCTCGTCACCATCAACATCAAAGACCAGCTCAAACATCGCTCCGGCGAGCTTGTGATATTTCACTGCAATCTGGACGGCCTGTTCAAGGGTCGCGCTGCTCATCATCGCGTAACCCAACAGGCCATAGTCAGAAATTGAGACCCTGCGAGGCGATTCCAGCCACGCACCATTCATGCCCAGCAGGTCAAGCATGTTGGATAACTGGTCAATTCGTTGCTGGTAGGTCACCCGACCCAAGGACAAGTCGATTCCTGTACCAGCCAGACTGATATCTGCACGGATGCCTTCCGCTTCCATCGATTGCACTAAGGACTGGACAAGCGAGGTCGGGAAAACCCTCTTGTCTAAACGGTAATTGTGGAACCTGGACTGCAGTTCTAAGAGCTTACTGATGGCCATAATTAGCTGGTTTGTTCAAACAGGTTACTTATAACTTTAAGTGTCCCGGTTTACCTTTTGTCTGTCAAACCCCTGGTTCACGCTATTCGGCAAGGCAGTCTTGTCTATTACAGTCTGCGCAATATCTAGAGCCAAGCGGAGTCGTCTTCGCGCAAGGCCGCTCACCAAACAGGAAAATCATCCCAGGTCCCTGAACCTGAAGCGAGTTCCACAGACCGTAACTTCATTGCCAGACCAACTGAGTTGGTGATTTTCAGCGGCAGACAGAATAGCTGACCGATCTGTCACCGAAAACTCAACCGCAGCCACGCCATCACCGCGCCCATCAGCGGCCTCAACAAAACGGATCTCACCGTTATCAAGCGGCATTCGCAGAACATCACCTTCCAGGCGGAAATTTCTATCAAAAGCCGCAGCCCATTTGGTCGCAATAGCCTCCGGGTCATCAGCTTGGACATCCACCGCTGTAATTCCCCCAACATGGCTCGACTTCCTGTCGCGCCAGCCAGGCCCAGCCCAGAGCCATTCGTCGCTGGGCCGCATTTCATCGAAGGAGACAATCGCTGCGCCGATATCTTTCGGGTGAACATGAAAAGCAGAGACTTCTTCACGATCGACTTCCCATACTTTTCGCATCTGGAGTTTCTCTATTCTCCTACTCACGCCCTTAATGTTGTCCACCAGAGCAATCACCATATAGCCGCCGTCACCACCACGACGTTCCAGCAACCGGGCTGCTGTTGCCCCCTCTTCTTTTGGGCAAACCACTTCCAGAAAGGTCTCGCCAATGGCCATTACACTATTGCACAGACCAAATTCACCAACGCCCGGATCGTCGTAGTCGGCCTTAAGTCCAAGAATGTCAAAAATTTGCTCGCGCACCGGGGCCAGTTCACCAGCAACCAGGGCTACTTGTTTCAATTTCATAACCTGCCTTTTCGGGAAACCCGTTCAAAACTTGTTCGAACTATGGCACGGTTAAAGGCTTGATTCTACTGACAGCGCATAGCCTTTGCTTTAGGATTCCGCGCAGACAGAAACTCCCCGTGTATTTGAAAGGATCTGCTGATGAAACTGCTTCTGGTATTTGCACTGACGTTTTCGATTTTAGCCGGCGCAACAGAACCCACACCGATGGAAGTTAAGATTCAAGCTGCCATCGATCATGACCGCCGAACAGATGCCGATCGCAAACGCGACAGGAACCGTCAGCCCATAGAGTTGCTGACTTTCGTTGGACTGCAGGACGATATGCAGGTTTTGGAACTCCTGCCTGGCTCTAGCGGTTGGTACACAAAGATCCTGGGGCCCGTGCTTGAGGAGAAAGGCAAGTTGTATCTGTCGATCGGCACCAACTCCGTCAGTGCGATGATTGCCGATAAACCAGGATTTTCGACAACGGAAGTCATCCCGTTCGACGGTATTGCTCAGTCAACGGCGGAAGAACGCCGCGCAACTGTGCCAGAGTTCAGCTTCGGTATCCGAGAGCTCGATATGGTGCTTACCTTTCGAAATGTACACAACTTTGACGCTGCCGGCCGGGCTAACCTGAACGCAGCCGCCTTCGAGGTACTGAATAAAGGAGGCCGATATGTTGTCGTGGATCACACAAGAAGACACATGCAGCCAGACAGCGCTGAAGTGTGGAGAAGAATTGACCCCGTTCAGGTCATTAAAGAAGTTCAGGCCGCTGGGTTCAAGCTTGTCGATTATTCCGAGCTGCACTACAAGCCTGACGATGAATTACGACACGAAGTTGGAAGGAAAAGCGTGACGGGTAATACTGACCGATTTACGTTGCTGTTCGAAAAGCCCTAGCCTCGCTTAGAGGCAGCGCTTGCTGTACCACTAACGGGAATCACAAAAAGATTTTAATTCTTCTATTAGTTGCTCCGGGCAGCATCGTACCCTGAAGTCAACATCGACGTATTCGAAGCCGATAGTCCTGTCCTTGCAGACGATAAATGTTGCCGGAACAGGCAACTCTCGACCATCGCTGCCATTCACTTTATCCAACATTAATCCCCAGCTTTCAAACAGGTTTCTTTCTACCTGCTCAAGCCCATATACAATACCAAAGTCTCTGGCGATTTTATTATCTCGATCATAAATTACCTGGTAGCTTTCACACCGCCCACCTGTCGTCTGCGGTCGTTGCGGAGAAATCGCAAAATACGCGCACCCCAGCCTGGTCAATTCAGATTGAATATTTTCGTAAGCCTCTATCTGTGCCTCACAATACGGACACCACAAGCCGCGAAAAAAGTTCAGAACAACGGGGCCACTTTCGAGCACTTCATAAAGTTTACGATTAATATTATTAGCGTCAATAAATCCAAAATCAGGGACCGTCTCGCCCACCTGGAGACAGCGGGTATGCATTTTATCCCGCCGCAACCTGGCAATGGTCCGGGTCAAAATAGCGAGTTCCGGTGTCAGCAGCTCCTCGCAATTGTTGGCGCGAAGTTGAGTCAATTTGTCCTGAAAAGCAGATTGGATCATCTCATTGTCTTTATTGTTATTACGCTCTTCTCTGGTCGACATTATTACTGGATGTGTAGTCTTAAGAAAGACATTACAGCAAATTATTCATATGTAATGGCTAATTACCATATTTTAGGTACACTCTATTCTTTTTTGGAATAGGTATCCCTGATGGATCGTCTGTCCGCCATGCACATGTTCATTCGTGTTGTTGAAACCGGGAGCTTTAGTGCCGTCGCAAAAGAACTGAACAGTACACAACCCACGGTCAGCAAAAACGTCGCTGAATTGGAATCCTGGCTGGGTGCAAAATTGCTGAATCGGAGCACCCGAAGCTTACGGTTAACGGAAACCGGTTCTGACTACTATGAGCGCTGTGTCGCCATTCTGCAGGATGTGGAAGATGCAGAACAGAACGTCGGCTTGCTGCAAACCCAACCCAAAGGTCTGGTGCGAGTGACGGCAGCAGTCGCTTTCGGACGGCTTCATGTAGTGCCAAGGCTTGAGAATTTCTTTGCACGGTATCCGGATATTAAGATCGACATTACCCTCAACGATCGGGTAGTTGACCTGATTGAAGAAGGGGTCGACATCGCCTTTCGTATCGGGAACCTGCGTGACTCCAACCTGGTAGCCCGCAAGTTGTGTGCAAGCCCCACCGCCACCGCAGCCTCACCCGAATATCTGAAAAAGTATGGCGTCCCAAGACATCCCAGGGACTTAAAAGAACACAACTACGTGGTCTATACAGACCTTGGCAGCCCAGGCCAGGCCACCTTCAGAGAATCTGGCGAGCCACTCCACATCAAGGTGTCAGGCAACCTGCAGACAAACAATTCAGAGGTACTTCGCAGCGCTCTTTTACACGGTCTTGGAATTGCCCAGGTACCACGCTGGCTGATAGGCGACAAAGTGGCTGCAGGCGAATTGGTTGAGGTCCTGTCAAAATTTCAAAGCGCGCCATCGAACGTGCATGCGGTTTATTCTCCGGGGAGGCACCTCCCATCGAAACTACGATGCTTTATCGACTACTTTGCTAACGAATTCAAAAACTGCAATGTGATCAACGGCCCTGATGCAAAGGCCGCCTGACGTTAAAGCAACGTCTTAAGGAATGCCTCAAGTGTTGGCTCGGCTGTCGTATCCCCGGCCCCTGCCAGCTCAAACACCGCAATCAAAATTCCTATCCAGCCAATCGTCATAAGCACGGAAACCCAACTGAACAAGCTGGCATGCAGAGGAGTTTCTTTTAGATGGTCAAACGGTTCATAAGGGCACGAAGGGTCGCAATCTTGGCAAGCGGACATGTTTTACCTGACTATCAGTGACTAACAGCCAGCATTCTATATATTCTATTTATGATGTATATATGGCAATATAGAATTTTATTGATTCTATTTGAGAATATATTTGCCAGCCTTCTTATCGGACGACTGTCCCCTCGGGCAACAGGTTCTTGATGACCCGCTCTGTCACTAGAACTTCGATATCGATAGGCTCTCTGATCACACTATCAGTAAGTTCATTGATCACAATTTCCCTGGCTTTCTCTAACTGGAAGACCTTCGCGCGATTAACTGCCACCAGCCCCAGGTTTATCTGTGATTTTCGACCAGTCAGCTCTTTGCTGATGGCTTCTGCCTCTTCGAACAGCTGTTCTGAGCGAGAACTTTTTCCGAGTCTGGCCAGGAATCGTGCATATTGGCTGGTGAGCAGCCCCCTTTCCGACAGCTCATAGATTCGCTGCATCCTGGGAGCAGATTGTTCAATCCGGTTAAGCGCTTCCCGGGTTCGACCTGCGTAAAAAAATGCGCTCGATAGTCGCAGCTCGAGCCTGGAATATCCCACTTCATCTTCCAGGGTTTCCATCCATGACAAAGCTTCATAGAAGCGTTGCTCAACTAGCAGCATTTCCACCACCTTCACCAAGAGTTGTTGCTTACCTCTGCCATCGGCAGCATTGTCAATGGATTCCCTCGTACCGACAAAATCCCCAATGTACGCCCGGGCAAGTGCTATCCTGCCAAAGGCAACCGATCGTGGCTGATGCGCTAATTTCGTCGCTGCCAGTACCGAAGCTTCTGACAGGATTTCACTGGCCAGGGTATTGTTGCGGACGTCGTAGTATCGCTGCGCCAATTTAGTGAAGGCAAATATTCGATCATTAAGTAACGCAACCTGGCCTGCTGTTTTCTGCGCATTCCGCAGCAGACGCCTGGCCTGCTCTTTATCCCCAGCGTTCATGTAAGCGACTGCCAGCCACGAGATCAGAGCAGATTTTTCAAGCGGTTCCTTGCTCTCATTGACCATCCGCTGGACACTGCTTATTGAAGCAGCCGGCTCAAGAGGACTACCTACTGCAGCCATTCTTTGGCCCAGATCAAGAATCACCTTTGCCCTTGCATCAGGATTCTCGATCTTAACGAGATCCATATCCACCCTCGCCCTTAGCACCTTGACCGCCAAAGGATTCTCTCGCTGCTGGTGTTCTTCCATTATCCCGGCAAAAGCATTGATCCTGACGATGGGGTTTCTGATTCGATCGGCAAGTAGGTCAGCAGCTTCAAGGTTAGCGTTAAGAATATATTGTTTAACCTGCGACAACAGGTATTGGTCCCATTCCTGGTCTTGTTTAACGCTGCTCAGCAGATTGACGACGGCGGACCCGTCCATTTCATCAATCGCCTGGACGACGATGCGCGATCCAGCGAGATTCAGTTTGTCTTTGATGAACTGTTTCTTCGGCAGTACAGCGAGGATCTTGTCGTGTCCGTGCTCAAAGAGCGGCGGCGCCATTTCCTGCAGTTCATCAGCGGAAAAAATTGATACGCCCTGCAGCCCAGATATACCGCCGATCGTCTCCAGGTTAACCAGCGCAGGTTCAGCCTCACCCGGCACAAGTTTCGCCCTTGCCACGGACGGCGGCATTTTACTGGCAATATCCAGGAATATTTCAGGATTAACACCTTTCATCATTTGCTGTGCGGCGTACATAATTTCCTGTCGTGCCCCCCCCCTCGGCCCGCGCATTGCCTGCGTTGCATCGACAATTTCCGTGAGGACCACCTGATTACCTTGCTGCTGCATTTCCACTGCAACCGCAACCACCCGTGCGACCTCCCGAATCTGTTCGCTTGGGGCCGCCGCTACCGCTTCTTCATGGGAGAGCTGCTCGAGGTAAAGATCAAGGTAACGGAAGCCGACCCCGGCTAGTGCCACGATCATTAGGCTGATTACAAAGCTTAGCGAAATGGTATATTTCTCAAAGAAAACCCAGAGGGTACTCGGTGGCTTAATCCCAAGTTCCTTCACGATCTCTCGTTCAAGTTCTCTTAACCGCTCAAGCTCCTTGCGATTAGTATCGGGATCGTCTTGTTTGTCACCTTTTAATCGTTGCTCTCGCATCAGGCGGCGACGAATTTTCTCATCCTCCGCCTCTTTCCGTATTTTTTCTTCCCATTCGGCGATGACAAGACCACATTCCGGGCATTTTTCCAGCTTGCTGCCTTTGCCAACCTGTTCTTTGTGTTCACAGAAAGGACAAACAAACAGAACCGTAGAATCCGGATTAGTCTTTAGCTCAAGACCCCAAGCAGCTTTATCTCTATCACTGGGCTGGAGGTTACATTCGGCGCCGCATTCCTGAATAGCGCTGAGGTATTTTACCGCAATCGACCTCTCTACATCCGTCAGGATCGCGGTTGGATTCATTGTGGTGTACCACGAATCTACGGTTGCGACGTCAACACTGAGGGTTGTCTGGAGTTTTTTCTTAACCGCCGCGACCTCTGCTCCATCCTGGACCTGGGGATAAAGAACAAGATTGACTGTATCCGCCATGAACTAATGCCTATTCCCTGTTAATGCTGGTTGGGTGCAAAGGAAACCGCCACATCCTCTTATTGAAGTCAGGTTACTTCACTCGTTGGTATCAACACAAAATCAGGGCTAATTTCAAACGCGGCGACAAGATCGTATGACTGAACATCCTTATCGTCGTTTCCACTTTGCCACCCATGCCAGGGGTATTTGACCGCACCGTTGTCCAGCAGTACAGGCTTGCCAGCCTGATGCTCAAAAAACGGTCCGTGTTCATCGCCTCGCTTCATGACGTGGACATCTCTCGCATCAGAATCCGGACCGAGGGTTTTATACATACCTGCTGCCCCGCTTCCATTATTAAGAACCAGGTGAACCTCGGCAAAAGCTGGTCCCGCTAGCGATGGATCCTGAGCATGGTTATGGGTGGAGACGTCCCCATTCTTCCCGCAGGTCCAAAAGTTTACGTAGGTTATTTCCGATTCTTCTGAATCCAACAAATGAAATCCATTCGCCATGTGGTTATCAAGCTGTTCAAAATAGTCTGTGAAAGCACCGAACCTTTCTTTAAAACTCTTCCACTCCAGATACTGCGCCATCGGGCCAGCGAAAACACAGTCGGACATATCATGAATGTTCGGCAGTTAATCAGAAGTTTCAGTGAACAACGCACAGAGCAGCCCCTGTGATCCTGATAACACCCGCGGCTTTTCGAGGCGGGTCGTTCGAACTACATAGTTTTCTGCAAAACAATCACGTCCGAGGTTAGCCAATTTTCCCACGATAACTTTAAGGTAGTGGTTTCTATCTTCCAACTCCAGCGTCTGGTGAGGTGGTAGAAATACAAAACGGGTTTCCCAACCAGCGATAGTCCACACTTCGGAAAGCTGGATTGTTTCCTGGGCAGTCAGGTCAAAACAAAGATCAATACCACCCCTTGGATTACCTGTACCCACCGATACATTTGATGCGATTTCACTAATTTTCATAATATCTATTCACCAAGGTTGCCACTTGCACTGCCATACCCGGCCAACGGCGCATAAATATAATATTGCCAACCCGCTCATTCATTGATTGATTCATTTATTGATTTATTGACTGACATTAACCCATAGCCATCAAAAACCCAGGTTAAAACCAAGCCTTCAAGATAACACACAAGATAGAAAAACCAGCACTGATAGTGCCTAAGCTACTGTTTTTTAACTCACCTAAGGTGAGTTGCTAAGGGAAGTTACGGGTATAGATTTCCAGAAAGCTCGAATAATGGGAGAGACCTCCAGGTTTTTTTTCCTGGTACAAAACCCCACGTGAAAATTTTCCAGGTCTGGTCCGTCTTCTACCACCTCTACCTGATCAGCCAGCGGGCTATCCTTAATGACCAGCTCTGGGACAAAACCAACACCACATCCCAGAGCAACCAATGACAATATCGCTTCATTGCCTGGCACCTCCGCATATACGTTAGGGGAAATGGACTGGTTGCGAAGCCATACATCAATGTTCTTTCGAACCTGCCCGGTCGATGGCAGCACCAGAGGGACTGATGACCAGTCAATAGGTTCGATATCCAGCAACTCACCCAATCGATGATTTGCTGGTGCAACCGTTAGCAACGGGATCGAAGTAATGATGCGTTTCTCGAGTTGCTCATCATCCTCACTACCGTCTACAGGTAGCGCCGCCACTACAACATCAATCCCCTCAGCCAATTTTGAGAGAGCGTTTACCGCGTACCCGGTTTCCAGTTGAATATGAATTTCGGGGTACTGCTTTCGAAAATCAGACAGCACAGTTGGAAGAATACTCTGACTGGCGGTTACGGACGCAAACAACGTCAACTGTCCCCGCAGGACAGCAGACTTACCCTCGAGATCCCGCTGCAGGGTTTCCCAGCGTTTGACGATTTCCAGCGCGTACTCAAGAAATATCTGTCCTTCCTCTGTTAGCAAGGCAGATCTGTTGTCGCGCACCAGCAATGGATGCCCTAGCTGATCCTCGAGCCGCTGTAGCGCACGACTAACTGCCGAGGGAGACATGTGTATCTCTTCGCTGGTTTTCCCAAAGTGGAGGTTACGTGAAAGCGTGATGAAAAGTCTGAGACTGGGAATATCCATGAAGTCCAGATTACGCCCACAGACACCCTTCTTGCAATAATCGTACAGTTGCAATCATCGCAAAAGCGGTCCAGATTGTGTCGACACTCGAAACAATCTCTTATTAATCATGGCTAACCAACTATTTCTCAGACCTGTTGTGTTGACCGCGATCAAAGTCGCACTTGTTGTCGGTACGGTTCTCGCCCTGATCAATCACGGGCCTGCACTATTAGCCCTGGAACTGAGTCGCCAGCAGATCCTGCAAATCGCGCTGACCTACTTGGTTCCTTATGGTGTATCCACTTACTCATCGGTAAAGATGCTGAAAAATCAACCAGTTAGGCCCCATAACACCCAAGCCTAGAAAAAAGACCGCGTTCTTGCCAAACTGTCGCCCTCGTCAACAAAACGGCCTTAAACCAATATGGGTTCCGCCAGAAAATACCACCAGGTCAACGGATCATTCAACATGCGCCACGGCCACCTTGAAAGCCCTACTATTACTTACGAGACCTGGGGTGAGCTGAACTTCCAGAAAGATAACGGCATTTTACTTTTCACCGGTTTGTCTCCTTCGGCCCATGCTGCCTCTTCGGAGGTTGATCCCTCATCCGGTTGGTGGGAGCAGATGGTCGGTGAAAACAAGCCGATTGATACCACGAAGTATTTCGTCATTTGCGTCAACTCTCTGGGAAGCTGTTTCGGCTCGACCGGCCCCACCAGCATCAATCCGGAAACAGGCGAGTCCTACCGACTCGATTTTCCCGTACTGACGATTGAAGATATCGCCCGTAGCGGTCACGAAGTCGTTAAATCCCTAGGCCTGGATCGACTGCATTCCGTTGTTGGCGCATCCATGGGTGGTATGACATCGATTGCTTACGCCATACTTTTCCCTGAAATTGCTGAGAGCGTCGTCAGCATTTCTGGCTCAGCAAGGGCGGCTCCTTTTGCTATTTCCCTTCGTTCCCTACAGCGGGAAATTATTCAAAGCGACCCGATCTGGAATGAAGGCAATTATGACGTTACAGAAGAGCCTGTACTGGGTATGCGGCTTGCCCGCAAGCTAGGCATGCTGACTTATCGAAGTGCGGCAGAACTGGAGCAACGTTTCGGTCGTGAATTGATTCCTGAAGAACGACAGACAGGCCAATCTTTTGGCCTGGACTTCGAGGTTGAATCCTACCTTGAAGCCCACGCCAACAAATTCATCGGCACCTTTGATGCCAACTGCTATCTCTACCTCTCCCGGGCGATGGATCTATTTGACGTCGCTGACCATGGCGGGTCGGTCGAGCACGGTTTAGCAAGAGTGGGGGCCAGCCGGGCTCTGGTCATCGGTGTTGAGACAGACTTACTGTTCCCAATATCGCACCAAAAACGTATTGCTGATGGACTTGTGGATGGGAGACGCGAGGTTATCTTTCACTCGCTTGAATCCATCCAGGGACACGATGCCTTTCTGGTAGATATGGACCGGTTCCGTCCCATTCTGTGCGACTTTTTCAACTGCAGCATGAACCAACCCGGAAAACTTCGCGAAGCCTAGCCTCGCAGAAATTTATTTTTGATGCATTATCACCAGAGCTTCTAAACCCGATCTGTTCATACACATTTGTTCTTTAACTTCTGTACCAAACAGGCGTATATTTAATCCAGATCGCGAGATCGAACTTAAGGCGGACAATAAAACCTGCCATAGCACGAAAGATGCCAAGGACAATGATCTCCCTGTGGGACGCTTGGAATCGTAAAGTGCGAAACGGAAACGTTTGCGCAAACAAAATCGTAGGCCTTGCATTGCAAGGCCTCTGTTTTGTACGACAAGGTTTTTTGTACGATAAGGGTTTTAGTACCCCTGCAGGACGCCGTATCTGTCCCTGTGGAAAGCTGAACCACCCAGCGCATGTTCGCAAACCCGTGACCGTTTCATAAAGAACCCGATCTCGTACTCGTCTGTCATGCCGATACCACCATGCATCTGCACACCTTCACTGCTCACCAGGTTGTAAGTGTCATTCAGGCGCGTTTTTGCAAGACTGGCGAGTTCAGCGACCTGCTCTGAGTCTTCGTCCAGTGCCGTCAGCGCTTCCAATACAACAGACTTCGACAATTCGACTTCACAGAACATCTGCGCAGCTCGATGTTTCAGCGCCTGAAAGGAACCGATGGGAACACCAAACTGTTCACGGGTCTTGAGATATTCGATTGTTCGTTCGAAACATTCCTGGATACTGCCCAGCATTTCTGCTGCCAGCAGAATGCGGCCAGTATCGAGCACTTTATCCAGCACATCAGCGCCCTTACCCTCTTCGCCCAGCATCACGCCTTCCGCACCAGCAAACTCAATATTCGCGGCGTTTCGGCTGTCAGCCATAATGGTACGTGTCACTGTTACGCCGCTTGCCTCGCGATCCACTAGCACCAGCGTTAGGCCATCACGATCACCTGCATTGCCTGATGACCTTGCAACGACCACAAGCTTGTCAGCAACGTGGCCATCGAGCACAAACTTCTTGCTACCTGTCACCTTGTAACCACCACCCGATTTTTCGGCGCTGGTGCTGGCGCCGTAGGGGTTGTGGTGAGGAGTCTCTTCGACCGCAAGCGCCAGTAGCAGTTCGCCACCTACTACCTGGCCAAGTAATTCAGTTTTTTGTTCCTGGGTGCCACCATGGAGTATAGCGCTGCTACCTAGGACAGCAGTTCCAAACAAGGGAGAAGCAGTCAGGGTTCGACCACATTCTTCCATCACTACGCCGAGCCCCATGTAACCAAACCCAAGGCCACCAAAATCTTCGGGGACAGTAATACCCGCCCAGCCAAGCTCTACCATCTGACGCCAGGTATCTCGGTCAAAACCTGATTCATCTTTATCATCACGCAGACGACGCAGTTGGGTAATGGGGGTGTTGTCTGAACAGAAATTCTTTGCAGAATCTTTCAGCATATTTTGATCTTCGTTTAATACCAACGGCATTTTTTAACTCCTAAATCTAGTCTGTACCAATTCAAACAGCAGCCAATTCTACCATTGTCGCAGCCAGGATGCTGCCCGGCAATAAAGGTGAATTCACGGTGGATATTTAGCGACATGCGTGACTATCTGCCCGTAAATTTGGCGGGTCGTTTCTCAAGAAACGCTTTCACACCCTCCCGGTTATCTTCCGATGCCCCGGCAATTCCCTGGAGGTTAGCCTCCAGTTGGAACTGTTCCGAGTAACTGTTGGAAAAGGTCTCCCAATAGGCTTTGCGCATGAGGCCGAGGGACCTTGGTCCGTTTGCCAGGCGTGTAGCCAAACCTAGCGCTTCTTCCATCAGCTTGTCGTCATCTACAACCCGGTTAACCAGCCCCCACTCAAGGGCAGTTTCAGCGGGCAAACGTTCGGCGAGCATAGAGAGTTCCACCGCCCGCCTCCATCCAATTATCCGGGGAAGCAGATGGGTAGCACCACCATCGGGTACCAGCCCAATATTGGCGAATGCCTGGAGGAAGTATGCGCTTCGAGCTGCGACAACAATATCCGCCATCACGGCAAAGCTCATGCCTACTCCCACGGCCGGGCCATTGACAGCACTCACCATGGGGATTTCCATATTCCGGAGCTTGGTCATTACCGGGTGATAGTGCGTTTCAAGAACACTGCCAGCAGGTGGCAGGCCATCAGCAGCCCCCTTTGGCTGCAAGTTAGCGCCCGCACAAAACGCCCGACCTTCTCCAGTTATCAACAGACATCGTGCATCACTTCGGATGATATCTGTGATGGCAGACGACAATTCCTGAACCATATTGGGCGACAATGCGTTCAACACCTCAGGCGCGTTTAACTTTAGGATCGCTACATGATCAATATAGTCGATCGCTACATTTTCATAGGACATATTCAGCTCAGCAGTTTCTTTGGTTGATTTACAAGTTAATGATTAATGGTTTTATGATCAAGGGTCAACAGCTTAGTGCGCTGGCCGACCAGCTTATAGACTACTTGGGCGCAGACCTCTCGCGTAGTCATTGAGGAATACACCTCCCGGGTCATACTGATCACGAACACGCCACCAGTCATGCCATCGTGGATAAATCCGGGCAAAGTCATCTCCGTTCAGGTAATTGACCTTGCCCCAGTGGGGGCGGCCACCATAAGCTAGAAATACCTCTTCACAGGCCCGATAGTATGGTTCTTCATCCAGCTTGATGTCCTGGTGAACAGATATCGTGACGGTATCGCGATCTGATGCCATTGACAGCCAGATATCGTCAGCAGCAACCGTGCGATATTCCACTGGCCACTGCACATCCGGGAACTGGCGATGGATCAGCTGTCGAATCTCGGCGAAACACGCCGGGCCATTTGCTGCAGGGACACTGTATTCCATCTCCGTATGCAGATGTGGCCTGTGATTTGGCAGAACCTCGTAGCTCCAGGCAACTCTTGCGCCCTCTTTCGCCAGCGGATATTCGGGTTCGGTTGCCGCTGGATTGATTGTCTTGATATTTGCCTCGTCAGATCCCGGATACCAAAAGAATTCAAACCTGTCGTTTTCTGCAATCAGCGCTGTAATTCGATTAATGGTGTCGTCATAGCTGGCGACATGAATCTGTTCGCTAAGGACCGCGCTCTCCTCCAACTTCATTCTGATACGAGTGATCAGGCCAGCAGATCCCACACTAAGGCGCGCGATATTGAATAGTTCAGGCAGCTCGCTGTTCGAGCACTCAACCTGTTCGCCATTAGCTAATATGATGCGCAGCCCAGTGACCGAGGCTGAAATATTCTGAAGATTGCGGCCAGTACCATGAGTACCCGTCGCAATAGCGCCGCCAAGTAGTTGACGGTCTATGTCACCCTGGTTTTTTAACGCCAGCCCATGGTCGTGCAATTGACCGCCGAGGCTATAAATCGAAGTGCCCGCCCTGACCCAGGCTTCCCGGGCTTGCCTGTCAACCTCAAGGAGCCCTGACAGGCCACTGCTATCGACAATGATGGAATCATTGGTGACCACAGGAGCGTGACTATGGCCAGCGCCAGCGACACGGATCGTCTTGCCCGCCTGCGCACACTGGCTTACAACAGCAGAGGCGTCAGCTTCGCTGCGGACAAAAACAAGAGATTCCAGTGAGGCCCGTTGCCGACCCGACCAATTTTTCCATTGCATGAAGGCATATTCCGCAGACATTCGCCCTTGCGGGGCGACAACTCTAGCATATTCGAAATGCTATGTAAGTGATTGATTTAACATATTAATAGCTGCCCGAGTTGCCTCGATGAGCCCCCCTGCATCGGCGCGATTCTGGCCTGCAATATCGAACGCCGTACCGTGATCTACCGAGGTACGAATGAACGGAATACCCATGGTTGCCGTAATACTTTCCTCGAAGTTATGGACTTTAATCGCGATATGTCCCTGGTCATGATAAAGCGCTAGCACTGCATCAAACTCACCATTAATCGCCCGATAGAAAATCGAATCAGCTGGAAAAGGGCCCCTGACATCCAGGCCAAGGGATTGGCAGGTTGCTACAGCGGGCGTGATTTCTTCAATTTCTTCTCGCCCCAGCATGCCGCCCTCACCACCGTGAGGATTTAGCGCAGCAACAGCAACCCTTGGGCTACTGATCCCCCAGCTCTCAAGACTCTCAACTGTCAACCTGAGTTTTTCTACCAGAACGGGTTGTTTCACATAGGCGACTGCCTCTGCGAGCGATTTATGGGTTGAGAGGTGAGCAACCTTTAACCCTGTTGTCATCAGCATTGTGGCCGTCAACTCCGCGTGGGTCATCCGGGACAGAATTTCCTGGTGACCAATGTCCCCGTGAAAACCCGCCGCGTGAACCGCTTCCTTATTGATTGGACAGGTCACAACACCCTGAATCCGGGCATCAAGGCAGAGCGTTACAGCTGTTTCAAAGTACCTCACCGCGGCTTCCCCGCAGGATGCCGCGACCTGCCCTACTACCAGACTGGAGGCATCAAATGAGACGGGCTCAAGCACCTGTATAGTCTGCAGGGAATCGACGATATCTTCGGGTGACCCTATGACCTTAATCCCGTGTTGGCAGCCAGTCTGCTGCATCGCCTGGCGCAGGCAATCAGCTGACCCTATGACAAAGATTGTTGCGCCACCACTACTCAGTTCGTTGTAGGCCTTTACGACAATTTCCGCGCCAACGCCCGCCGGGTCACCCATCGTAATAGCCAGCAGAGGCTTTTTCATGGTTTCTCCTTCGTGAGTAAAACAATCAATGCGGCTCAAATCAGCTGTTACACTCTTGGTTATCGTAGCAATGATAACGCCCGGGCCTGGAAACTACTTCAGAACGGAACGCAATAACAGGTTTAGCGTTTGATCCTGTTCTTCGGCGAGAAACCTGATCGCTTTTCCCACGGGCCGGTCAATCAGACCCTGGCGTCCATGTTTCAACTGCAGCAAGCTCGCCGTTCCATGCAGGCCTGCCCAGACAATAGCCGCTATTTCTTCCTCTTCCCGCTCTACAAACAACCGGTCCTGCTGACCAAGCCGAATCACGTCCAACAAATGGTCGAAGCAAACTCCGCTCGCTTCCTGCAGCCTGGGATACTCACCGAATTCAACCAGGCTTGAATCAAAAAACAACTGATACTTTTCGGCATGCTCGCGTGAGAAGTTCAGGTAACAACGCCCAAGGGTCAAAAATGATTCCATTGGTGACGGCTGGTCAGCCAGCGATGCCTGCATCTGGCCGCCCAGGATCTGAAAACCCCAGGTGGCAATACCTGCGAACAGGGCGTTCTTCGAATCAAAGTGACGATAAGGGGCTGTTTGTGAAACACCAATCCCCCTCGCCAGGGCTCGCAGGCTCAGGGACTCCGCATTTTCCCGTCGCAGATGATCGCATGCAGCCTTGAGTATCGCCAGGCGAAGATCACCATGGTGATAACTGCCGGGTAAGTCATCCGATGTTTCTGTCATTGTGCTTTAGTACGCGTTCTTATTCTTTGTTGACATTACGCTGAAACCATCCTATCTCAAGTTAACGCTGTTCTCATCTAGTTCAGTCACCGGCTATTTGCAGAGATCACCAGATTAGCCGGTCAGACTTCTATAGACCCGGGAGACCTCCTCCGGTAACTGCTCCAGGTCCTGAATCACCATATACTGGCTGTCCGCACACATCGCACGCAGGTAGTCATGGCCCGACGGGTCAACCGTCAAACAGTATGTCAGCACGCCCTGTTGCTTAGCCTCCGATAATGCCTTCATCGTATCCATCAAACCATAATCCCGCGAATTCCTGTCGGTACCATAATCATGGTCCTGGGGATAACCGTCTGACATGATAATGAGTGCTTTGATCCTGGAGCCCGTTTCAATAAGGCGACGGGTCGCATGGCGGATTGGTGGTCCCATACGCGTACTTCGGCAGGGTTTGATTCCCCCGATACGCCCCTTGCTTAACGCGTTGAACGGCTCGTCGAAATCCTTGCAAAGATAGTAATCGACCTGGTCCCGCCCATACCCAGAGAAACCACAAACCGAATAAGCATCTCCCAGAGATTCAAGCGCATCCGCCATCAAAACAACAGACTCTTTTTCTACATCAATAATCCTTCGGGCGACTTCGTCCTGCGCCTTTTTCTTTTGAAAGAAGTCGACGAGGTATTCATCATCATCAATATCCAAAGGCTCTAGAGGATCGGCATCAGGATCAGAAATAATATCGTCAGTCGACGCGCTCATATCCAACAGAAACAGTGTCGAGACATCCCGGTCTTTTCTCTGACGTTGGATGTAAATGTTGTCATCTGGGGTTAGCCCGGCCCTGCGATCAACCACATATGAAATGGTGCGTTCCAGGTCGAGCTCTTCTCCTTCCTCGACGCCTTTTACCTTTCGTAACATCTCAGGCTTTACCTTGTTCAACTGCTGACGTATTTTTCTCGCCAGATCCTGATGGTCCCGAAGCACCGTGTGGACATACTGTTCGTCTGCGTCCAATTCCCTGTGCTCGAACAAAGTACACCACTTGGATCGATAGTCTGAAATCTGATAGTCCCATTCATCATATTGATGCTCACTCGCATCGCTCGAGCGCGAGGATATTCCTCCAAGAAACTCAAACAGTCCTTCTTTGTCTCCAGGATCAATTTCTCCCGGCTCACTTCCAAGCTCGTTCTCAAGTTCGGTGAGCAACATAGCAACGCCTTCTCCGACATCGCCTTTCTTTAAGTCTCCCAACTCAATCTGGTCCTGGTCGCTTCCGGGCATTTCGGCACCCGGAGGTTGGTCGGACATAGCATCAAGTTGTTCCTGGAGTTCTTCAACCAGAGCATCAATTTTTAGTGTGGAGTTAACCTGCTCCACATCAATCTGACCCCGATAAGGTACGGGCTCTGGTAGCTCCTCCAGGAGCATAGCCATTTCCTCCGCCTTGATATTCGTCATGTCTTGACCAGACGCATCCTCACCCGGGGACTCAAGTAACCGGTAGCATTGACCAACGACATTCAGCACTTCATCGATGTCCGCAGTTGCCTTTTTTAAGCGACCAAGTGTTTGCCGAAGGAGCGCCGCCTCGGGCCAGTAGATTTGACGCACATACTTTTTATGGGGTGAGTCCAGGCTGGTCTGGACAAGAACCTCCAGTAACTGCGCTTTACGGCTTCGCTCTTTAACCGGCCTTGCCTGGGCAGCCCGTTTTTGTTGCCGCTTTAGCTGCGGCAGTATGCCGGGGTACCGATTCGCGAGCTGCCAGTCGATTCGGGCATCCTCTGCAATCAAGAACAGGCGCTCTGCTAGCAGACGGTCCGGATATGTGCCCAGCACGGTGTTAATTGTTTCAATCTGCGCAAAACAACCGAACTCCGCGTAACCGAGTTGATGGAAAAGCGATACTTTGTAAAACCCAAAGTTGTCAGCTTCAGCCTCGAAGATATTGACGGTCTGAGGCAAGCGCACCACCCGCCCATCATTTTCGGGCAACCCCAGGCCTGAACCATCACCACGCAGCCCTTCCAGGTTGCTGTTCGTTGCATCATGAGTCCCATGAATGCTCTCTACGACAACATTT
>JABJED010000137.1 GCA_018665025.1 Gammaproteobacteria bacterium | reverse complement strand
GCTGGCGCGCATCCGAGTGCCAGGCTCGGCGAAGACCCAAAGGGTGTTCCCAATAACCTCGTGCCATTCCTCACGCAAGTTGCTGTAGGGTTGAGAGACGAACTGGTTATCAACGGCGGCGACTATCCGACTGAGGATGGCACTTGTATTCGCGATTATATCCACGTCCAGGACCTGGCGCGGGGTCATGTAGCGGCAATCCGGAAACTACAAAGTAACTGTAGATTGGTCACTTATAACCTGGGCACTGGTACTGGGCATTCAGTGAACGAGGTTGTTACTGCGTTTGAACTTGCCACCAACCAGCATCTGCCGCGGACGGTTGGTCCACGACGCGAGGGTGATGTTCCTTCGTCCTACACAGACCCTTCCCTGGCGGAACGAGAACTTGGCTGGAAGGCCGAACTGACGATCGAAGATATCTGCAGAGATGCATGGCGATGGCAAGCTGAAAACCCTGCTGGCTATCCTTAGCGATATTCAACGCGGAAAACATCTGCCGTGCCGATCCCATCTTCCCTTTCACCGGTAACGTAGAAATATCGACCCCTTGAATCAAACGCAACCGATTCCAGGCCAGATATATAAGGCAGACGAATGCGATCAGGTATGCCTGAAAAAGCTTCGGCCCAGTTCTCACCCAACTTGCGCCTGTACAGATACGCTTCCTTGTAAGTCACCACGACAGCATCCCTGCCATTGATGTCGAAAGCCGTCGGCATGGAGCTGTATGCTCCATCTGAGGGATCTTCTCGTAAATCTCTCTCGGTAGGCCGTGGAATGCCATCAAGTACCACCACTGGTTCAGCGGTAACGACATCACCACCAGGTTGAAGCGGTAACCTGAAGACTTCCGGCGGAACATATCGTTTCGAGATCAGATATATCGAATTGCTCCTGGCATCAACTGCAACGGATTCTATGTCCCGGTAACCCTCGGGAAAGTTAAAGCTGAATTGCCAGGCCAACTTGAGAGTACCGCCTTCAGTTTCTGCATCGGGGGCGTCGAAAACAAGGATGTTTAATCGTGGCCGCCAATGTAGGTTATCCCCGGTGTCCGCGACCAACAGATAAGACTTTCCATTCAAGGCGAAAGCAGCCAGATCTTCAAAGTCATGTGTATCGGGATAATCAATCGGCCAGTGCCCTGCTTCCTTGCCATCGAGTGTTAGCGCATAGATACCTGGCGGATTACCGCTGTCATTGACGGCAAATAGCAGGTTTGGCTCCGTGCTGAATGCGGCAAGGCCGCTGGTTTCGGGCAAGTCTTCACTTTCCAGCTTGCCCACCCACAGAACAGATTTCGACAGAACCGTTAGCTCGTCGGCTTTAACACTGTTAACACCTGATTCAACGAGGCCATTACCCAATAATCCACGGGTAAACGTCGCGACGCCACTCGGGACATCAAGACCGTGATAAAATCCGAAGGCTGCGATCGCGATAAAGGGCGATAGCAGCACCAACAGAATCACGACCGCCATGACCGTCAGGCGTTTCGTCATCCGCCGGAAATTCTATAAAGGAAGTGGACTTCGCTAGTGGCCGCAACTTTTTCCAGAAAAGGCGTGTGAATGATTTCACCATCAATGGCCACCGCCATCTTCATCAGCTCATCGTGCTCAAGGGCAGAATACTGATTGGAAATCTCAGTAACAATATCCTTGAACACCTCGGCGTCAACGCGGGTTTGTTCTTCTCCAGTGAGCTTTTGCAATTCACTGGAGAAGATCACGATCGCCATTGGTCAGCCATTCTGGATCAAAGCAAGAACCCGAGGGGGGGAGCAAGGTAACTCTTCCACCTTCCGGTCGATCGCATTGCCAACAGCGTATCCAACAGCACCAAGTGGTGGAATGATTCCGGTTTCACCAACCCCTCTGACACCATAGGGATGGAAGGCGTTTGGCACTTCTACAGTGATGGTCTCTATCATCGGAAGATCAGACGCCAGCGGAATCCTGTAGTCCAGAAAACCAGGGTTTTCCATTACACCGTCTGCGTTGAAGATGTATTCTTCGTTCAGCGCCCAGCCAATACCCTGAACAGCACCACCTTGTAACTGGCCTTCCACATAGCCCGGATGAATGGCCTTGCCAGCATCCTGGATTGCCGTGTACCGGGTAACATCAACCTTGCCGGTTTCCTTGTCGACCGCCACATCACAGATATGAACCGCGAAACTTGGACCTGCTCCTCGGGCATTAATGTTTGCGTTACCAGAGATTTGACCACCTGTTTTCTCTGCATTCTTACAAACTTCTGCCAGGGTCATAGAATCCTCGCCCGCAGTATTTCGAGCTACACCGTCGGCGTATTCCACCTGCTCAGCGGTGACATTCCAGACAGCCGCTGCTCGTTCTTTTACCTGTGCGACAACTTTTTCAGAGGCTTCGATCACTGCCATACCGGTTGCAAAGGTTGTACGACTACCACCCGTTCCCTGACTGTAAGGCAGGTTTTCTGTGTCAGCGATGATGGGCTTCAGATTTTTAGGTTCTATCTGTAAAACCTCTGCCGCCATCATCTGCATAGACGCCCGCGAACCACCGATGTCGGGAGAACCTTCAACAATAGTTCCCGTCCCGTCAGGGTTCATATTGACTGACACACTGGACTGACCACCAATGTTAAACCAGAAACCTGAAGCAAGACCGCGACCTTGCCCTTCTGGTAACGCGGACTGGTAATGCGGCGAGTTTTTCGCTGCTTCAAGACACTCTACCAATCCAACCCTCTTGAGCTTCGGCCCATAGATGGTTTGAGTTCCTTCTTTGGCGGCATTTTTCAACCTGAGATCAATCGGATCCATGCCCAACTTCTCAGCTAATTCATTGACCACCATTTCTGCCGCATATTCTGCCTGGGGCGCCCCGGGTGCGCGATAAGCAGCAACCTTGGATTTGTTAACGACGACATCGAATCCCTCGACCAATACATTGGGACAATCGTAGGGTGTAAACATGGTCATCACACCTGGCACCATCGGCGAACCTTTAAACGCACCTGCCTCGTAGGCCATCCAGCCTTGCATTGCAGTAATTGTTCCGTCTTTCTTTACGCCGACTTTTGCCTTCAGTTTTGCCGCTGAAGTTGGGCCGGTAGCAATAAATACTTCTTCACGATCCATCACCATCTTCACCGGGCGGCCCGATTTCTTTGAAAGTACGAGTGCTACCGGCTCCTGGTAAATAACCGTCTTACCCCCAAAGCCACCACCAATCTCGCTGGCAATAACTTTGAGCTTGCCAAGTTCCATACCTAGCACTTTTGCAGTAAGCGTCCTTACGTCGAAATGGCCCTGCGTGCAGCACCAGACCATTGATTGCCCATTTTCGTCGTAAGTCACAGTACAGGCGTGTGGCTCAATGTAACCCTGGTGGGCTGTAGGTGTTCGAAACTCTCGTTCAACAATGATATCGGCCTCGGCAAAACCCGCTTCGACATCACCCATTTTCATTTCGACACGGGTTGCAATATTGGATGCCTTCGATGGCTTCTCGTCATAGCCAGCGGTGAACATATCATCATGCAGGACAGGCGAATCTTCCTTCATGGCATCTTCGACATCCAACACAGGCGGTAGAAGTTCATATTTCACCTCGATTAGGCCAAGCGCATCTTTTGCCGCCCTCTCCGATCTGGCGGCGATAGCTGCGATCGCATGACCATGGTAAAGCACCTTGTCATCTGCCAGACAATTTCTCGCCACGTCAAGTACGCTCGCAGCGCCTTCAGTTCCGGCAGCACTTTCTGATTGAAGGGTTACAAAATCTTTAAATGTGGCTACCGACATCACATCCGGGTGAGCTTCAGCCTTGCTGGTATCAATAGAAAGAATCTTGGCATGGGCATGAGGGCTTCGAAGGGTTTTACCCCAGATCATTCCCGGTAAAGTAAGATCTGCGCCGTAGGTTGCTCGGCCGGTTACCTTATCAAAACCGTCTGGCCGGATGGTTCGCTGACCGATATATTTGAATTCCTGTGCTTCACTCATGATCAGGCTACTCCTCTCAAAGTTTCAGCGGAATCCATCACCGCCCTGATAATCTTGTCATAACCGGTACACCGGCAAAGGTTGCCTGCAAGATAGTATCTGGCCTCCTCCTCGGTGGGATTCGGGTTCTCCTCAAGCAATGCTTTGGCACTGACGATTAAACCCGGTGTGCATATGCCGCACTGCAGCGCAGCGTGTTCGAGAAACTTCTCCTGAATCACGTGCAGACCATCACCGGTGCTTACACCCTCAATTGTTCCAACTTCAGCGCCTTCTACTTCGACACCCAGCACAAGACAGGAACAAACAAGCCGGCCATTGAGGGTCACCGAACAGGCACCACAATCGCCGGAGCCACAGCCTTCCTTTGTGCCCGTCAGGTTCAGGTCATTACGTAGTACGTCAAGCAAGGTATCCCCGGGCTCGCACAGAAATTCTTGCGGTTGCCCATTGATACTGGTTGTTACGTGTGATTTTGCCATTTTTCTAGTTTCCCTTCGCTCTTGTCGCGGCTATTCTTGCGGCGCGTTTTACCAATACGCCAACGATCTGTCTTCTATATTCAGCAGTGCCTCTTCTGTCGGTAATCGGGCTGGACGCGGCACTCGCAGCAGCTGCTGCTGCTTGCAATGCGTCGTCATCCAGCTTGGTCCCGATCAGGGCATCTGCCGCTGCGCTGACAAGCAGTACGGTCGGCGCAACAGCGCCAATCGCAACTCGCGCAGCAGTGCAAGTGCCGGTATCATCGAGCGTCACACTTACACCCGCGCCTGCAACCGCTATATCCATTTCAGTTCTGGGGATAAACCGTAAATAGGCATCAGAAGTCTTCGCCGCCGGTGTCGGCAGGTGGATTATTTTGAGCAGCTCGCCCTTTTCCATGCAGTTCCGACCGACGCCGGTCATGAATTCTTCAGCGGCGACCGTCCGCTCACCACCCGGTCCTGCGATCACGCATTGTGCGCCATTCACTACCAGCGCAGGAACCGTATCCGCGGCGGGAGAAGAATTGCATAAATTGCCCCCCAGACTGGCCCTGCCCTGAACCTGCGTTGATCCAATCAGGTAAGCGGCTTCCACTAGCCCGGGAAAGACCTTTCGGATGTCATCTCGCGCGGTAAACTCTGCGCAGCTCATGGAAGGACCCAGGTCCAGCCCATCAGCCGACAACTTTGCATCCAGCATACCGTCGATTCTCTTAACATCTACAAACAAGCGGGATTCGTCGGTGCTCCCGTTAGTCTGGATAATTAGGTCCGTGCCGCCGGCTAGTATCTTTGCGGGAATATCCGCATTGGCCAAAAGACTAATTGCACCCTCTATCGAATCAGGTGCCTCATATACGACTGATACCATCTTTCCTCCTGTTGAACGTCGCGAATCTACGGCAAGCAAGGCTTCGTGACCGTTGCTATGCCGGATGTTATAAAGGAGCGTATATATACCACGCGGTGCCGGATCGCACCACGACAAACTGGCATCAGACCGTGTTGTACAATCATAAAATTCATTTCGGTCAATGAGCTGAAAGCCGATGCAAAATGTTCTTAATAACCTCTTCGGAAAACGCAAGGACAAAGAATTTGTCGCCCTCATACAGGCAGCTCTGGAAGATCAAACCATTCGGCAGAATTTGTTAACGCTGCTGGCACTTCCCCAGTCACAACGGCTTAGCCAACTCCAGAAATGGGAAATTGAACTCGAGGAAGAGCATGCACCGCAGCCCCTGATCAGTGCTATTGGCTTCCTTAAGGACGCTGACATCGCCAGCCGCACGCTATATATTTTGAATAATCATGATATATAACAATGTTTTAAATTATATTATTAAAGTATTTTCTTGCACTGTATCGATGAGTTAGCATGAATGATCGACCTACAGATCAGATGGAGAAAGATCGAACCCCGGTTGGGTAACGCCAACCAGGCATCGCTGCCAAAATCAGCAGGCCGTTGACCCCGTATAGCCAAATCATAAACGCCTCTACCTTTAGCCTGTTGAAGATCACCATGACCACCAGTATTGCTGCAGAAAACCTCTGGCTTCGCAAACGGGCCGCGCGCGAAAACCGATTTCGTTGCAGAGGTTGCCGGGATGATTCAGGAGCCGAAGCTACCGTTATAGCCAGCAGGTATTTCAATCACTCAACACACGTCAAAGTCAAAGCTCACTCTTCCCGCGCCACCTCAGAGGTGTTTCATAACTTGAAGTAAGATTACCGCTAATAGCGGCGATGAGATTAGAGACTTTGGGGTCAACCCGGTTGATTTGATGACTGACAATCCTGACAAGCTAATGACGCTTGTTAACACAGCAATCTCGGTTAACTTTCGTTTATCGACAACTGGAAATACCAACAAGTACAATGCCGACCCTCTGAATACGAAAAAGAAAAGCACGAACATCGGTCATTTGGCCATGTTGACCCGCCTATAATGGATTGATCTGTTTATAATGCGCGCAATGGATATACAAGTAGTACAAGCAAGCTCGGAGCACACTGAAGTTATTGCTGAGTTCAATCAGGCGATGGCGATTGAGACCGAAGGCAAGAATTTACCCTGGGATAAAATTCACCCTGGCATTAATGCAATCCTTCGCGATAGCTCCCTTGGGTTCTACCTGGTGGCGTTGGATCAGGGCGAAGTCGTCGGATGCCTGGCGATCACATACGAGTGGAGCGACTGGCGCAATAGTTTGTTCTGGTGGATTCAAAGTGTGTTCGTCGCACCTTCACATCGAGCGAAGGGTGTGTTCACTGCGATGTACTCGCATGTAAAGGGCCTTGCTTCCGCTGCGCCTGGCGTGTGTGGTATCAGACTATATGTCGAAAAAGACAACACAACAGCACAACAGACCTACAAAAAACTGGGAATGATCGAAACCCATTACAGAATCATGGAAGAAGAATTCAAGTAATGAGTACCCATACCTGATGCAGATACGCGGCTATGGCAATAATAAAACCTATGATGAATTGTTCTCGTCGGGAAAGGCTCGGTCAGGGCTGGGCGAACTCAGTAAATTCCTCAAATCAAAAACGCCGGCCGAACTAAACGCCCTGCGGCACGACGCCGAGCTTACAATCAGGTCTCTTGGTATAAGTTTCACCATCTACTCTGAAGGCCAGAACATTGATCGGGAATGGCCATTCGATATCATCCCGCGAACAATAATGCGGAAAGAATGGGATCACATAGAAAAGGGGCTCATTCAGCGTCTTCGTGCACTTAATGCCTTTATCAATGACGTCTATAACGACCGCAAGATCCTTAAAGATAAAGTGGTACCTGAAGAACTTCTCAAAACTTCAAAAAATTATCGGGCAATGTGTGAGGGGATGAAACCGGCACATGGTGTCTGGGCTCATGTTTGTGGCTCGGACATCATCAGGGATAGCGACGGCACAGTTTATGTGCTTGAAGACAACCTGCGAGTTCCTTCGGGGGTTTCCTACATGCTTGAAAACAGGAATATCTCCAAAAAGGTTCTTCCAGAGCTATTTGAAAAATACTCGATTCTACCCATGGACAACTACCCGGCCCAGTTACTGGATACCTTGAGCTCTATTTCACCGCGGCCCAAAGATCTGCCGGAGGTGGTCGTACTGACTCCAGGCATCTTCAACTCTGCCTATTTCGAGCATTCCTTCCTGGCCCAACGCATGGGGGCTGAACTGGTGGAGGGCCGGGACCTGGTGGTTGGCGACGACGATTGCGTTTATATGAAAACCGTTGAGGGACTCAGTCGCGTCGATGTCATCTACCGGCGAGTTGATGATTTATTTCTCGACCCGGAAGTCTTCCACAAAGACTCAATTCTCGGCGTAAAAGGACTGATGCGCGCGTGGAGAAAAGGTAACGTCGCCCTTGCCAACGCGCCAGGAGCAGGCGTTGCGGATGACAAAGTGGTCTATACCTACGTACCCGCAATGATTAAGTACTACCTCGACGAAGATCCCATCCTGCCTAACGTGCCCAGCTACATGTGTTCTGACAAGCAACAAATGAAACACGTTCTGGAAAACATGGAAAACCTTGTGGTTAAACCTGCTGATGAATCTGGCGGATATGGCATGTACATTGGCCCAACAGAGACCAAACGCCGAACGTCAGAGATGCGCCGACAGATCAAATCAAACCCGAGAAACTTCATCGCTCAGCCAATTATTAATCTCTCTACTGTGCCAACCCTGTCGGGTAACTCGATAGAACCGCGGCATGTAGATCTCAGGCCTTTCATCCTGCAGAGCGACCGGAGCTTTGTGACTGCCGGAGGACTAACACGGGTAGCGTTGGTAAAAGGATCACTGATTGTGAATTCCTCGCAGGGCGGTGGCAGTAAGGACACCTGGATAATCGACCTGCCGGGGAGAACTCGCTAATGTTGTCTCGTGTTGCAGAAAGGATGTTCTGGATAGGCCGATATATGGAGCGCGTGGAAAGTACCGCGCTTCTGTTAAGAGTTAATACGAACCTCGCACTGGACTTGCCTAACTCAAAGCATGTCTGGGCAAGCCTGATCGACATTACCGGTGACAAGGATAACTTCCACGAGACTTATCAACTGGAGAATGAACAGAACGTCGTCAAGTTTCTGACCCAGGGTGAGACATCGTCTATCCGAACCGCACTGAAGAATGCCAGGGAAAATGCTCGGACAAGCCGTGAAATCATGCCCAGGGAAGCGTGGGAAAAAATCAATAAACTCCACCACTTTGTAGAAAACAACCTGAAAAAACCGCTCAAACGCGAAGGACGGGATGCGTTTCTCGGTGAAGTCATCGGTCGTTGTCATGAGTTCACCGGATATTTGACAGGTTGCATGAGCGTAACCCAGGCGTTCAACTTCATGAAACTGGGTCGTAAGCTTGAGCGCGCAGATATGACAACGCGTATACTCGATATCGGTTGTTACAATCTAAATAATCCAAAGCATACCGAGCTTGTAGATTATGAACGGTTACTTTGGACAAGCCTTCTAATGTCAGTCTCCGGTTACCAGATGTATCGACAGCACGTTGATGATCATGTGAATGGAGAGGATGTCGCAGACTTCCTGTTGCGGGATGAACACTTCCCAAGGTCTGTCGACTTTTGTCTGGACGAGGTCTCCGAATGTTGTGAGCAGTTACCACTATCGGACGAACCACAGCGAGCAACTAATCTTGCTCAACGAAGAATCAAAAACTCAAATGTGATCGACTTATTCTCCAGCGGTGAATTGCATTGGTTTATTGATGAGGTTCAGCTGGATCTTGCAAGAATTCACCATCAGGTTGAAACGACCTGGTTCACCTACAGGAATGATCCTGCCGCTTGAATAGCGCTATTTTTTGGTTAAGCGGTTTAGCAGACTAATCTGCAGCCAAAAGCTAAGAAAAAAAAGCTAAGCAAAAAGAGCTACAAAACAAAGCTACAAAACAAAGCTACATAGTAGCTGTTGCGTTCACGGAGTTGAGGCTGCCCGCCAGGTAGGTTTCGATCTTATCTTTCGCAATATTATCAGGGTCGCTGAACTGAATCCCGACACCCGGAATGTGTGGGCTCTTGACCCCTTTCCTGGCTATCCAAACGACTTTGCCTGCTACCGGAATCTTCTCGGATTCGTCCATCAGGCTTAGCAGGATAAAGACATCGTCTTCCAGATCGTATTCGGTTCGGTTCGCAATGAACAAGCCACCATTTTTGATAAATGGCATGTAATAGTTATGTAGCACGACCTTGTCCCTGATCGTCAGGGCGATCATGGTTTTCTTGCCGCCGCCCCGGGCTAGCTTCGCCATAGCTACTTACCTGGAATGTGATGTTCGAGATCATGCCCTATGAGTTTCTAATCTTCAAGCCGCGAATGATGACAATAGATCACCAGAACGAAATAGTGGTTCGCAACGACTTAACCAGCTTTGACAAACACCCCTTCCAGCAGCATCTGGCCATTTGGATTGGAAGTTCCGTTAAGTTGGCCCTGGGCCTCGCTGATGTGATCCAATAATTTGTATCTGTTCGCAACAGATGTCAGGTTGCTGTATTGCTCGATGGTTTCACTTAAATCCCTGTTTTTAATCACCTTGCCACCAGACAGCGTGAAAGCGATCGAGTCTGAAACAAGTTGATAGAGCAGTTCAAGAACACGCCCCACCTCTTCTTTGGCCATCAATGCAGCCACCTGAATCGGAGACCTGACCCCCTCAGATAATGGGACCAGGTGTGAAGCCAGTTCTTGCCTTAGCTTTAGGTAATCCTCATCAATAGAGTTCAGCACTCGGAGCGGCATACCGCCGGCAATGCCCAATAGCAATTCAACATCAGCAGAGGAATCCATTTGACCCTGCAACCATACGACGGCTTCCTGTTGGGAAGGTGAACCCAGGTCAATCCGCTGACAGCGACTTCGCAAGGTCGGCAGTAAACGCGTAGGTTGATCCGATACCAGGCATATCAGCGTCTTGGGTGGTGGTTCTTCCAGAACTTTTAAGAGCGCATTTGCAGACTGGACATTTAGCTTATCCGCAGGGTTGATGATACAAACCTTGTATCCACCCTGTTGAGAAGTCTGGGTCGCCCAGTGAATGAGCTCTCTAATCTGTTCAATACGAATCTGCTTTGCGTCTTCAAGCGTTACTTCCAGGAGGTCCGGGTGTGTACCCGCCGCAACGAGGTTACATTGGCGACATTCACCGCACGGTTTGTCGTGTCCGCGACATAACAGGTAAGCACCTAAACCAGCGGCAAAGTTAGCCTTCCCTGAGTCAGATGGCCCAGCGAGCAGAATTCCATGTGGCATTTTCCCATCGGCTATCTGGGCACAGACTCGCTGCCATGATGAAGCCTGCCAGGGCAGCGAGGCTATCATTCGAATAGTTCTTTTATGATAGTGGTAATGTCTGCCTGCACATCGATGAGGGGACGGGCAGCATCGACCAGGTGATATCCAGGTTCACTGGAACGACTGACAAATGCCGCTCTTACTCGCTCAAAAAACGCCCTCTCCTCTGATTCAAATCTGTCCGCTTCAGACACTTTGCTTGCCCTTTCCAGTCCTGCCTGCACATCGAGATCAAGAATAATGACGAGATCCGGCCCGAAGCCTCCGAGTACTTGATGTTCAAGTGCCGCCACGGCGTCGTTACCCAGTTGCCTCCCTCCGCCCTGATAGGCATACGAGGAATCCGTAAAACGGTCAGAAACAACCCAGGTACCTCGGGCCAAAGCAGGTTTTATTACTTCTTCAACATGCTGTGCCCTTGCGGCAAACATTAGAAGTAATTCAGCCATTGGCGTCATCCCGTGTTCATCTTTATCAAGCAGGATTTCCCGAACCCTTTCTCCCAGCGTTGTGCCTCCTGGCTCACGGGTGACGAGCACATCGTATCCGCCTGATTTCACAAACCCTGAAATCAGCTCCAGGTTGGTCGATTTCCCAACACCTTCAACGCCTTCAAGTGTAATGAACTTTCCTGTGGTCATTGTTTCCGCTTTTTCTGGTACCGATTGACGGCCCTATTGTGTTCTTCGAGACTGACTGAAAACTGGCTTTTCCCGTCACCCATCGCGACAAAATAGAAGTATGGATGACTTGAGCCGCCAAGTGCAGCGTTGATTGAGGCGCGCCCGGGGGAACAAATCGGCCCAGGGGGTAAACCCGTTCTTGTGTAGGTATTGTAGGGGGTATCCGACTTCAGGTGAGATCTTTTAAGGTCTCCGTCAAAATCAGCGCCCAGGCCAAAGATTACCGTTGGATCTGATTGAAGCTTCATGCCTGTGTCGAGTCGGTTATGAAACACTGAAGCGATCTTCTCCCGGTCAGGACCATATCCTGTCTCTTTTTCTATCATAGATGCGAGGATCAACGCATCAAAGGGAGTTGAAATCACCGTCATCGCTCGGCCACTCCATTCGTCACCCAGTACTTCTTTCATTTTTCGAACGGCTAATCGGAGAATGTCCAGGTCTGAGTCGCCCAGGATGTACTGGTACGTATCCGGGAACAGGGAACCCTCGAGTTCTGTTGTTAACCCAAGTGACTGACCCAGTTCCTCTCTGGTCATTCCAATAGTTTTCAGATCAAGGTAAGGGGCATCCTGAAGTCTCGCCAGCCATTCCTTTACGCGCAACCCCTCAGGAAAAGTAATGCGATACCGGATTACTTTCCCCGAGCGAAAAAGCGCCAGGACATCCTGACTAGGCATTCCTGCTTTCAGTTGGTATTGGCCGGCCTGGATTGAGCCCGCATCACGAGTCAGTAAGGCAAACGCCTTAAATGCGATGTTGTTAACCGGTAGCAGGTCATCTCTTGTCAGGCGCTTTGTAATGGCAGATAGATTACTACCGGGTTCGATGGTGAAGACACGGTCCTCGGAAACCGGTACTGAAAGCTGATTGAGGATATATACCGCAACCAGGCTGCACAGGAGCAGCAGCGACAGCGCAGTTGCCAGCGCTAGCTTGAATAAATTAGCGGCCATTACTGTGTTTCAATCCAGTTGCTTAAATATCAGGGTTCCATTGGTACCGCCAAACCCGAATGAATTCGATAAAGACGCCCTGATCGGCATCTCCTTCGCCCGGTGCGGTACGTAATCGAGATCACACCCTTCGTCCGGATTATCCAGATTAATGGTTGGTGGTGCGACCTGGTCGCGAAGTGCAAGAACACAGATAACGGCCTCGACCGAACCTGCAGCACCCAGCGCATGACCAATCATGGATTTAGTTGAGCTGACCGCGACATTATTGGCATCGCTACCCATGACCGTCTTGATCGCCATGGTTTCTGCAATATCACCCAGCGGAGTCGACGTGCCGTGAGCGTTGATATAGCCAATCTCACTGGCCGGCATTTCGGCATCATTGAGCGCATTTTGCATTGATCGAGCAGCGCCCTGCCCATTTTCAGATGGAGAGGTTATATGCGAGGCATCCGCACTCATGCCGAAACCTGCCAGTTCGCAATAGATCCTGGCTCCTCGAGTTTTTGCTTGTTCATATTCTTCTAACACCAGCACCGCAGAAGCATCACTTAACACAAACCCATCCCTGTCCCTGTCCCAGGGACGGCTGGCGCGCTCAGGTTCCTCATTACGTGTCGATAAGGCTCGCATGGCCGCGAAACCAGCCATCGTAGTTGGCGACGTCGATTTCTCCGCTCCACCAACCACCATCGCATCGGCATCACCTGCCGCGATGAGTCGAGCCCCGAAACCAATATTATGTGTACCTGTTGTGCAGGCTGTAGTGATTGCAATATTTGGCCCCTGTAGACCGTACATAATCGATAGGTGACCCGCGATCATATTGATAATGCACGAGGGTACAAAAAATGGGGATACTTTAGCGGGCCCGCGGTTATTAACCACATCGTGACAGGTCTCGATGGTGACAATGCCGCCAATGCCTGAACCGACCGCGACCCCAATTCTGTCTCTGTTTTCGTCAGTAACTTCCAAACCTGAATCTCGCATAGCCTGAATACCAGCGACCAGGCCATACTGCATAAAACCATCCATCCGGCGGGCTTCTTTTCGCGGCAGGTACTCAGAAATATCCAATTCAGGCACATGACCGCCAAAACGAACCGGGTAATCGGTGGTATCAAAACTTTGAATTGGTGCGATGCCGCTCTTTCCAGCGGTTAGCCCTTGCCACGAAGATTCAAGATCAACACCTAGTGGCGTAAGCATCCCCATGCCGGTCACAACGACTCTTCGTTTAGACACGCGGGTCCCCTCTAATCAGATCAAATAGCGAAACAGTATTGGAATAATCTAAAAAGCCGCGATCACCTGTGATGATCGCGGCTTCGTTTAGAACTTCAATAACTACTTATGGGCTTCGATATAATCGATGGCCTCTTTGACGGTCGTAATCTTTTCAGCTTCTTCGTCTGGAATTTCAGTTTCGAATTCTTCTTCCAGCGCCATGACTAGCTCGACTGTGTCGAGGGAATCCGCACCCAGATCTTCAACGAAGGAAGCTTCCGAAGTTACCTCCTCTTCCTTTACACCAAGTTGTTCACATACCAGTTTAGTCACTCGCTCTACGATGGTGCTCATGTCTAGAATTACTCCTACATAGTGGCAGTCAAGCTGCGCTAGTTTAATAAAATGCCAGATGGTTCTTCAAGTTATTTACCCGGCTACCCCCATCACAGGGGCCGTGATTAAAGCTTTCGGCTAGCTCATATACATGCCGCCGTTAATATGGACTGTCTCTCCCGTGATATAGCCAGCCGCCTCTCCTGCCAGGAAACCAGCCAACGCTGCTACTTCAGCCACCTCGCCAAGTCTGCCGAGCGGAATGCGCTCAAGCATCGTATTTCGCTGATCATCGCTAAGTTTGTCTGTCATATCAGTGCCAATAAGACCTGGCGCAATACAATTCACGGTGATTCCACGAGAACCCAGCTCCGCAGCCAGGGATTTGCTATAGCCCACTACCCCGGCCTTGGCAGCAGCATAATTGCTTTGTCCCGCATTACCCATGGCGCCGACAACGGATGTCAGGTTAATAACCCTTCCCCAACGCGCCTTGGTCATACCTCTGAGACAGTGTTTGGTTACCTTGAACAACGCTGACAAGTTAGTGCCAATAACGTCGTCCCACTCGTCATCTTTCATTCGCAGAGCGAGGTTATCTTTGGTGATTCCCGCGTTGTTCACCAATACCAAAGGGGCATCATGCGCTTCTTTTATCGTTTGAAACAGCTGTTCAATAGAGTCTCGCTCCATAAGATTCAGGACATAGCCTACTCCATTGTCACCAAGCGCCTCGAAAATTGACCTGGCACCATCTTCTGTGGTCGCTGTACCCAACACAAGAAAACCATCTTCAACCAGACGGGCAGCAATTGCTTTGCCAATTCCCCTGCTGGCCCCGGTGACCAGTGCAACTTTCTGCTCACTCATTAACGAGCGCCTCTGAAACTGTCGCCATGGACGCCGCAGAATTCATACTGTGACCAGTAATCGATTTATCGATTCGCTTGCTCAGGCCTGTCAGCACCTTACCTGGGCCACATTCAACCAGTGTTGCTACACCGATCTGCTTCATCATAAGAACAGTGTCAGTCCAGAGGACCGCACCATACATTTGTTTGACCAGGTTTGTCCTGATCTGTTCAGGGTCATCATGTACTGCTGCATCGATATTCTGTACAACAATTGTCGTGGGTTTTGCGAAGTTGACTTCGTTCAACACCCCGGCCAGCTCTTCAGCAGCGGGTTTCATCAACTCGCTATGAAATGGCGCGCTGGCTGAGAGCGCTATTGCGCGTCGGGCTCCAGCTTCCTTACAACCCTCAATCGCCCGCTCGATGGCGGCATTGTTTCCTGCGATTACAACCTGACCAGGAGAATTATAATTAACAGCCTGAACGACCTCTCCCTGGGCTGCGGCAATGCAAACCTGCCTGACCTGCTCATCATCGAGTCCAAGCACCGCTGCCATACCACCTTCGCCCAAGGGAACTGCGGTTTGCATGAACTGGCCTCTTTTCTGGACCAGCATTACCGCATCTGAAAATTGCAGTACATCCGCCGCAACAAGCGCAGAGTATTCACCGAGACTGTGGCCGGCCACGACATCTGGCGAGGGTAGCCCCCGAGCCTGCGCAAGACGAAATAACGCAATTGAAGCAGTCAGTAATGCGGGCTGCGTATATTCGGTTTGGTTTAACTGGTCTTCAGGACCATTTTCAACCAGATCCCATAGATCATAGCCAAGAACTGAAGACGCCTCAGCAAACAGGTCTGCACAGGCTTCGCGTGCATCCGCCAGCATACCAACTTCCTGGGAGCCCTGGCCCGGAAAAACAAATGCTAATTTAGTCATAGGATATAGGCACCATGCCAAGCACTAACGGTGCCAATCGGCCTAATCGTCGTTATTGTGTACGACTTTTTTGCCGCGATAGAAGCCATCCGCTGTCACATGGTGACGACGGTGCGTTTCCCCTGTTGTTGAATCTTCAGACAGAGTTGGTCCAGTCAGGGAATCATGAGACCTGCGTTGCCCTCTACGGGATCGGGTAACTTTACTTTTTTGAACAGCCATGTCAGCTCTCTACCTATTATGTGTTCTGTTTGTCTATCGTTTTCGCCAAATCAGCGAAAGGTCGATAGGTAGTTTGTGTTTCTTGTACTTCTTGTACTTCTTGTACTTCCGGTACTTCCTGCAGGACTATCTCTTGCTGCTCGTAATCTGTCTCAAGGCATTGGCCCTCTTCGTGCCGGGGAATCATCGGCATAGCCAATATCAATTCATCCTCCACCAGTTCCGCAACCGATATTACCTTGTCTGGCGCGACGATAGCATCGTCGACTTCAGACAGACGTTCCAGTTTGGATTCGTCAGATACGACTTGCAATGCAACATCGCAACTGACTTGTCGCCTGAACTGCTGCATGCAATTCTGGCATATTAGACACACCTCTGTGGCCGCTGAGCCATTAACTCTGGTACTACCGAAATCACCCTTACTGAACTCGAGCCGAAGGTAGACATCACCTTCACTCACAACAAGCATTTCACCGAACCGGTGAAAACATTGGATGGGTAGCGTACCCTCTATAAGCCCTGCCTGATTGGCCAGCTTACGATGGTCAACCCGCTCTGGAATGGGCCCTGTCGACATATCGCGCGCATCTTACCCTCACGTTTTTGGCATTACAATGCCGAATGTGCTGCAAGTATGCATTTTGATTGAAGTTTTTCAGAATAGACATTTCGGCACCTGACATCATCAAAAGCTCGTAAGTCATTGATTCTATAGCGCCAGGTTTACGTCTGTGGTAATAGTTAAAGCTCGTAGCACCGATAGGACTTACCGGCCACCCCCGCATGCGGCGAAAAACCTGCTTGTTTGCTGATCCTTTCACAGGGCTTAGTCTGATTTTCACCGGTTGAAACAACCCGCAGTGTCAGGGCTTTCCTCGGGGCGTTCAGGCCAAAAGCCAACCGACAAGTACGATCCGATGGTCCAACGTTCGCTCGATGCGCTGATAATGCGGTGCATCGCATCGTCCTCCTCAGGCACCAGATCCAGACAATCTGGACTGAGCATACCGATACAGGTAACCAGTTCGATCCAGATATCTAGCGGCTCGTTTTGCAATTGTGTGGGTAATCTTATCGAGATCTTCTTCTGAAGCCACAGAACCAGATTCGCTGTTAGTATTGGCAGCTTAACCCTCTGGAGTTCAGCGCATGCAAAAAGTATGGACGCCCCTGTGTGAGCAGCTGGGCATCGACTATCCAATCTTTGGATTTGCCCACGACGTTGCAACGGTCGCGGCGATTACCAATGCCGGTGGCTATGGTGTCTATGGAGCTACCAGGCGTTTCCCAGACGAGATCAGGGAAGAGCTGGCTTTGATCCGCTCCCTGGTCGGTGACAAACCTTTTGGCGTTGATCTTGTGTTGCCGCCGGGAATGCCAGAACACAATTCCAGAGAGGCAATCGAAGCCGAAATATCAGAGGAACATAAAAACTTCGTCTCTGGACTGATCGAAAAGTATCAGGTTCCTCCGGCCTCAGGTCCAGGCATGCGTACCCGCTTTATTCGCTCTTCAGAGATTGAGGAGGCGCAGATTCAAGCAGTGCTGGAATCTTCGGTCAATATGTTTGCTTGCGGTATTGGCGCGCCGCCAGAGGTGCTAAGGCGGGCGAAAGCACTCGGAAAAACAACACTCGCGTTGATCGGAAGTCCGCATCACGTTCAACGAGCCGTGGCAGCAGGTGTTGATATGCTGGTCGCACAGGGTTATGACGCGGGTGCCCACACGGGCCCCATCGGGACCTATTCTCTGGTGCCGCAGATAGTTGACGCCGCAGGAGATGTTCCGGTATTAGTCGCAGGTGGCGTGGCAACCGGTAGACACGTGGCCGCCGGGCTCGCCATGGGCGCAGCGGGAGTTTGGATAGGCACCGCGTGGCTGCTATCTGAAGAACATCAAGAACATATGCATCCTGTTAATACAGAAAAACTTAAAGCTGCAGGAAGTGCCGATACTGTCATTACCCGATCGGAGTCTGGTAAAACATTCAGGCAAGTTAGATCGGGTTGGAGTCAGGAATGGGAGTCAGAAGATGCCCCTAAACCATTGAAGATGCCGTATCAGGATGTACTGGTCGGCGATTTACTAGGCGCCATTGAAGAACACGATATTGAACCGTTGATTCACTCCGGGGCAGGACAAAGCATTGGCTATTTTGACGAGGTAAGAACCGTGCAAGTCATTATGGATGATCTGGTGGAAGAAGCGTCAGCGGTACTCCGTCTTCAGGCCAGCTTTCTAAAATAAGGGAGTGGCCCATGCCATGTGAAAAAAAATGACGGAAATCGAGCAGGATATGGTCATTCCACGCCTGATTCTGGGATCTACTTCCCCCTATCGAAAAAAGCTTCTTGCGAGCCTGGGCGTCACATTCACCCAGATGCGACCCGACACCGATGAAAGCCCGAACCCGGGCGAGAATCCCAGTTCGCTGGCATCGCGATTAGGTGTCTCAAAAGCCCAGTCGGTGGCTGATCAACTACAAAATGAAGCACACTGGATATGTATCGGTTCCGACCAGGTGTGCCACCTTGAGCACACACTTTACGGCAAACCAGGAACCGCAGAGCAAGCTGCGCTTCAGCTCACTGCTTTTAGTGGTTGCTGGGTCACGTTCAGTACATCTTTGGCGCTCATTGCCAGTAACGGGCAAACATTTAGCGCTGTGGAAGACTATGAATGCCGCTTCAGGACATTGTCGAGTAATGAAATCGACACCTATATCCAACTAGACCAGCCCCTCGATTGCGCCGGCTCTATCAAGGTCGAGCAAGCTGGTGTCAGTTTGCTCTGCGACGCCCGGGGGCGGGATATAAATTCACTCTATGGGTTGCCGCTCATGCTGTTATCTGAAGCACTGCAGTCATTTTCTTATAGTATATTTGACTTTAGAAAATGATTTTAAGTCACTGAATATAATAAGATCTAGTTGAGAAGCTAGCATTAACTTTAAGTAGGAAATCCTCATCCATTGGCGCCTTTGCATGGATGGCAGGTCTATCTCCAAGTGCTGGAATCTGTAGTTCCGCTGCATGCAACATAAGTCGCCCTTCTATCCCTGAGGTTTGGTCCAGGGTCTGGTCCCCGTACCTCGTGTCACCGACCAATGGATGTCTTGCCCATCGGGCGTGCACTCTTATCTGGTGGGTACGACCCGTTCTGGGTGAGGCCCTGACTATAGACATTTCATCATTGGCCTCGAGTAATGAAAAATCGGTCACCGCGTACTTACCCTGGCCATTCACGCGAGTGACGCGTTCTTTTCCAGCGATAGAACTCGTCAGCAAAGGCTGATCTATTTGGACCATCTTCCTTGACCACCTGCCGTGTACCACAGCCAGATAGTGTTTCCTGATTTGTCCGGGTTTACGCAACGCGTCCTGCAATAATCTCAGATAACTGCGGCGTTTCGAGACCATCAGGCACCCGGACGTGCCCCGGTCCAGTCGATGTACCAGTTCAAGACGGTTGCCCTCAGGCCTGGCATGGCGCAGCGATTCAATGACACCTACACTGACCCCACTGCCCCCATGAACCGCCATGCCTGCCGGTTTGTTGATAATAAGCAGGTGGTCATCTTCATAGACCATCAGGCTCTCAACGTCATTAAAATGGCCCACGGCAGTAGATCTGGCCGGCAGGTGTTGAATCGGTGGAATTCGAACCAGGTCACCTGCAACGAGTTTGACCTCTGGTTTACACCGTTTGCTGTTAATCCGGACCTCTCCCTTGCGGATAATCCGATAGATTCGGGACTTGGGTAGTCCTTTGAGTGTCTTGATCAGGTAATTGTCCAGTCGCTGACCTGCAATATCTGCATCGATTTCATGTATTTGAACTTTACTGGACGTCGTCATCGGCGAATTCAGGCTGTATTACAGTGGTTTACAGGGCACAAAAAGCATAATTTGAAACATTGGTATTTATTGCTATGATAGGCGGCAGACGGGTTTATACACCTTTTGAATAACACCGTCATTTTTTATAGCGTTATCGTCAATAGAGTGTACCTACAAAGACAGGTCGACGAAGAAACGCTTTTACCCTCAGGTTTTCGTATCACGCTTTTTAAAAGTGATAGAAATTTGAGAAATAAATATTTGGGGTCTAGCTTCAATTAAGTAGCTAGGCAAGCAATAACCGCGTCGAAGTGCGGAAAGTGCAGCGTCAAATCGGTTAATTTGATCAGTTTAGAACTTTCATCAATTTTAAATTTTTGTTGACCCCACAACACCGGGTCTAAAGTAGAAAACTGTAAAAATACCAGAATCCTGGGACCCTTAACTGGGACCAACGGAGTCTATTTGTAAGAGCGGCCCTGTGGCCGCAGCACTGACAATAAAAATGATTTGGCGGTTCACCTGCCGCGCCCAAGGCGCCTGAAATAGTGTGAATCGTAATGAAACGAATGTTAATCAACGCAACCCATAGTGAGGAGTTGCGAGTAGCTCTTGTAGATGGGCAAAAACTCTACGACCTGGACATCGAAAGCCGGGTCCGAGAACAAAAAAAGTCCAACATCTATAAGGCCAAAATCACCCGGGTCG
This sequence comes from Gammaproteobacteria bacterium, assembly GCA_018665025.1. Lineage (GTDB taxonomy): Bacteria > Pseudomonadota > Gammaproteobacteria > Pseudomonadales > Azotimanducaceae > UBA9659. The sequence goes on along the minus strand of JABJED010000137.1, from coordinate 16,674 downwards.
AGCCCAGCCTCGAAGCCGCCTTTGTAGAATACGGCGGTAACAGGCATGGCTTCCTGCCTCTAAAAGAAATTTCCCGCGAGTATTTCAGGATACCACCGAACGAAATCCGTGGTCGTGTCAACATCGCCGAAGTCGTTAAAGAAGGCCAGGAAATCATTGTCCAGGTGGACAAAGAAGAGCGTGGTAATAAAGGCGCTGCTCTAACCACCCAATTATCACTCGCCGGCCGGTACATGGTGTTAATGCCCAACAACCCCAGAGCTGGTGGAATCTCTCGAAGAATTGAAGGAGAAGAAAGAGATGAGCTAAAGGAATCCATGTCGCAATTGGATATCCCCAAAAACATGGGTGTTATTGTTCGAACTGCTGGTATTGACCGCAGTGTTGAAGAACTACAGTGGGACCTTAATTACCTGGTTCAACTCTACGAGGCCATTACCAAGGCTGCCGCCGAGCGATCTTCCCCCTTCCTTATCTACCAGGAAAGCGACGTTATCATTCGTGCGATCCGGGATTATCTCAGGGACGACGTTGCCGAAATTTTACTGGACACGCCTGAGTCATTCGAACAGGCCAACCAGTTTGTAGACCAGGTAATGCCTCAATACAAATCACGGCTGAAGCTCTATGAAAGTGATGTCCCGTTATTTAATCGATACCAGATTGAAGGCCAGATTGAATCAGCCTTCAATCGCGAAGTACGCCTGCCTTCCGGCGGTGCATTGGTTATCGATCCTACCGAAGCCCTGGTATCAGTCGACATCAACTCGGCTCGAGCCACTCGTGGCGCAGACATCGAAGAGACTGCACTCAACACGAATCTAGAGGCTGCAGAAGAAATCTGCAGACAACTAAGGTTACGTGATATTGGTGGCCTGGTAGTGATCGATTTTATCGACATGACCGCCTCGAAAAATCAGCGAGCAGTAGAAAACAGAATGCGCGACTCGCTGCAGGTGGACCGGGCGCGAGTGCAGGTTGGCAAGATTTCACGATTTGGCCTACTGGAAATGTCCAGGCAGAGGCTCAGGCCTTCACTTGGGGAAACCAGTGGTGTGGTCTGTCCAAGATGTAGTGGTCTTGGAACAATCAGAGACGTAGAGTCATCCGCGCTAGCTGTCATCAGGATGATCGAAGAAGAATCACTGAAGGAATCCAGCTCAGAAATCAGAGCGTTCCTGCCCATTAGCGTTTCATCCTTCATACTTAATGAGAAACGAAATGCACTTTCCGAGCTTGAAGAACGCAGTAAAGTGAGGGTAGTGGTTGTCCCGGACCCACAGATGGATACGCCGCACTACCGCGTAGAAAGAATCAGGACACAGGATGCGACAGAAGAAACAGCAGCTTCCTACGACATCACCAGCTCTGAGGAACTAGAGGAACTTGTTGTTACTGCCGCTAAACCGGTCGCAGTAGAACGGGCGGCAGTACAAACTGTTGCACCACCTGCCCCGCTACCCGCCGCTGAAAAAGCAAAAAACAGTGCGAAGGCGAAGCCAAAACCAGCAGCAAAACGAGCACAGAAAGGCGAAGGTTTTATTTCGAAGCTTCTGGGCAAACTGTTTGGTGGCCCGAAAAAAGTTGAACCCAAGCGTGCTGACCAAAAACGTCAGGGCGGTCGGAATCGATCACAGAATAACCGGGATGGCCAGGGTAACCAGAATCGACGTCCTAACAACGACCGAAATCGTCAGGATAATCGGCAAAACAAAAAGCAGGATAATCGACAGGACAATCGACAGGACAATCGCCGTTCTGAAGAAGGGCGTAAACCTCGCGACAACAAGCAGAATGAGAATAAGCGACCTGCAAGGGATGAGACAAGCGATCGCAAGACTGATCAGGAAAGAAAACGTCCTAACAATCCACGGAATGAACGCAAAAACCAAAATGATCAGAACGATCAAGCTGCAAATGGTGAAGGGCGTGACAAGAGAAATCGCGGTAACCGGGAACGATCTAACCGGGGCAAACGAGTTCGCGAGGAGGAAGTCACCGCGACAACAGTACAGGAAGTCTCTGATCAAGCTGTAGCACCTGATCAAGCTGTAGCACCTAATCAAGCTGTAGCACCTGATCAAGCTGTAGCACCTGATCAAGCTGCAGCACCTGATCAAGCTGTGGCAGTGCCTGAATCCACGAAAGCACCAGAGCAGGCTGTAGCGGCTCCTGTCGCGGCAATGGAACCTGCAGTCGAGCAAACACAGCAGGAACCTGAAGTAGCGACACAGGAAGCACCGGTCAAGGCTGTTGTCGCCTCTGGTGATACCGAACAACAGGACAGTTCACCGAAGAGGCAAGAAGCACCAGCACCAGTTATCGCTGAGGCGACTGCGCATCCCGCTAGCCTTGGACGAATTGGAAATGACCCAAGGGATAACCCGGCTAAACAGCGTCAGTCGACAGTTTTACAGCCAGGGGTTGCTAAAAGCGCCGCGCCAAGTCCATTGGTAAATTCTCGGGCAGTGGCAGAATCACACCCCAGTCTTGTTGGTCGTATCGCCAACGATCCAAGGAGTGCTAACCAGTCCAGCGATGAAGACTAGCCAAATCAAGTAGATCATTAGGGTATCTCAAAACCGTCGGGATAGATTCTGGGTTCAATTTCCAGATCTATCCCGACGGTGTGCTTCACTTTCTGTTTGACAACGCGAACCAGTTCAAATAATTCCAGCTGCGTACCGCCCCCCTCGTTAATGATGACCAGTGCGTGTTTGTCTGATACTACAAACCGGCCTACTCGGTAGCCTTTTAATCCCATCTGATCAATGAGCCACGCGGCCGACAGTTTTTTCCCACCTGTCACATCAAATTGCACGAGGTCAGGAAATGCTTTGGCGACGGCTTCGGCTCGCTCAGCTTCCAACACCGGATTTTTAAAAAAACTACCCACATTCGGAACCCTTGAGGGGTCCGGCAATTTTTCCGCTCGGATATGCGAGACCGCCTCTGCAATGGATTCTCCTGAAATGTCGAGCCTGTGTTCTTTCAGGTAAGCAACAATACCGGGGTAAGTGGTAACACATTCACTGATCTTTGAGAGCGCCAGACTGACCTCAGTGATAAGCCATTCATCATTTTTTTTGAACAGACTATCCCTGTAAGCGAACTCACACTCTGCCTTAGCAAACGTTTTCTGTTCCAGAGTAGGAAGATGTATGGCTTTGAGTGAAATGAATCTATCACTCAGTTCGACGCCGTAGGCACCAATATTCTGGACCGGTGCAGCGCCGACCGTACCCGGGATTAAGGCAAGGTTTTCCAGGCCAAACAACCCGGAACCGACAGTCGAGCGAACCAGCCTGTGCCAATTTTCGCCACCTGCGGCATGCACGACTTCGGCATCACAGGTCACCCCGGGGATTCTGTTCTTGATGACCAGTCCGGCCAGATTGGCCGCGAGAACGATATTGCTGCCCTCGCCAAGCGAAGTGACTTTGAGCTTATGGTTTAACGCGAACTCTGCAGCCTCAAGCAGCGCGTCCACGGTAAAGACTTCACAATACCACTCGGCCCGGGCGTCAAGGCATAACGTGTTTTTGTCAGCCAGTGATACGTTCTGGTGGATCTTCAATCGACACGCCTAAATTGATTCACGTTGCGCATAGAAACCTCGACGTGGCAGGTACGCCTGCCACTTCATCGATGACTACTTTTCCTCGAGAATCATGGCCAGAATATCTTCGAAGGCTTCTTCTGCCAGTGTTTGCATTTCTGCATCAGTTCTATCCTGTATCGGATGACCAACGAACACTTTATAAGGGTCAAACCCTAGCGATTCGGCCTGGGCTTTCGCCGCCTCAATAAATTCTGTCGATGCAATGAATCCTCCAGGAACTCCCCTGCTATCCAGGTCCATAATGTCATGCAAACTGCACGACGTGCACGAACCTCAGTCCGCTAGCGATTCAATGACGACATCACATTCCGCCGCGATTTGTTGATTAAGTTCAACCGGTGCAACTCTGGTGAATGTCGGTTTGATATAGCGTTTCGTTGTCAGGCCCTTTTGAATAAGAAGATCTTCGAGTCGGTCGATGAAAATGTTCCCCTTGGGCTTTGAAATATCCAGCAACCCAACCGTCTTGCCTTCAAGATCTGCTGGCCTCGGCAATGGCTGTCTGTTTTCAGGCGCCCGCTCCGAGGTTGGATCCATCAATATAGTCATAGTTTTTCCTCTCTTTTCTTACTTTATTTCACGGGTCACCGGTACGCTACCAATAGTGCCGCTGGCACCCCATCCCGCGATAATGGCAGAAAACATACCCGCGCTGCCACCAGCCCTGACGATATTGAGTCCACCTTCCCTAAATTTAGGCAATTGTTTGCCCGCTAGCTTCTCTGGAATTCCCTCAGCGATGCCACCTGCACCGGCAACTAACTCAGATCCATCGATCATCAAAAGCCTATTCAGGCAATTTTTCACATCCTGCTTGGTCCAGCCAGCCAGTCGGTAAACTCGCTCATGTTCCGGTGAAACGACCAGTATTACATCCGCCGCCATGATCATTTTAGGATGGCCCACGACTCTTAACGCGGCTGCGAAACTGCGGCTTAACGATTCTGGGTCACGTGACTTCTGGTCGACAATCCCTTGCATGCCATCGGCTGCAAACAACGTGACCGTCGATGCTGTTTCAGAAAATCCCTTCTCGACAGCCAGCGATTCCCAGCAGGAGTTTGTCTCGTCTTCTGCGAAACAGTAAGTGTACTTGCCGGGGTTTCCGAACACCGATCGATCTACCCCCCCAGGTTTACCACCGCCAATGTTACGAATAACCAGTTGCAGGGCCCGTCCAATAGTGCCGTTTGCCCTGTTGCCCTGCCCAAGCGCGTTGCCCTTCGAATTCATCCCGATAGCACGGCTCAGTGGTCCGTTTACGATCACCAGGGGGCCTGAAAAATAAGTCGTCGCCAACAGACCGTGCATGCAGAATTCATCCTGCAAGGCGGCCTCTACCGATGCAATCACAACCGGCAGATATTCTGGTTTACATCCGGCCAGCACTGCATTGATCGCAATTTTTTCGATCGTGCATGGCACCAGATCCGGCGGAACAACACCGATGACTTCCTCTGGCGACCTGTTCGTGCCCGCCAGCATTCGCATAACGCGTTCCGCTGTAGGCGGCACCACTGGCAAACCATCGGACCAGCCCCTGTCGTAGCAGGCCTCTACATCATCTTCTTCCATTGATATGGTTAGTTCGCGGGATTGCAGCTTATCCCTGTCAAAACGTGCGGCCAACTTTTCTGGCATACCGGGGTCCACGCTCTTTGATCCACAACCTGGACGAAAGTCCGGCAAATCAAACCCTAACGGTCTCCCTGTCAGCGCCTGCCATTCGCTCTTCTCCCAACCAACCACCCTTGCTAGTTCTTCACCATTATCATCATGCTTAATGAGCGTCGGTACAGTTTCAATTCGACGACGCCAAGAGTATTCGAGCTGCGTATCGTCGATCACCGAGACACCAGACGGGAACTGAACGTTATCCTGGCTGTATATCGTTAGCTCGTCATCTCCTTGCAATTGTTTGATGACGGGCACTACTAACTGACAAGTTGCACAATCTTCCTTCACAATAACCGAATAACTCATGCGCCCTCCTTCAGGACCTTAAGCGTGCGTTCAACATCTCCCGGGACGTCGATTCCTGGTGGAATTTTATCGGGAGAGATGGCAATTTTTATTTTTTCACCGTTGTACAAGGCACGGAGCTGCTCTAACTTTTCGGCTACTTCCAGTGGTGCAGGATCCCAGGTAACAAATCTTGCCAGCATCGCCGCTGTATAGGCATAGATACCCAGATGGCGATACCAGCTTATCCCATTCGGAATCGACCCGGATCCGAAGTGATCCCTGGACCAGGGAATGGGCGCGCGTGAAAAATACAGGGCAATGCCGTTAGCGTCCGAGATGACCTTAACCACATTGGGATCAAATACTTCTTTTGGATCAATGATAAGTTCACAGAGGGTCGACATCTGAACATTTGAATCAATCATCCCTGCCACCTTATTGATCACAGAGGGAGGGATGAGCGGTTCATCACCCTGAACGTTTACAACAATGTCATCATCACCCAATCCGATAAGGCTGGCCGCCTCGAAAATACGGTCGGTGCCCGTTGGATGGTCCGGGTTGGTCATAACAATCCGGCCACCAAAGCTCTCTACTTCGTCTACAATCCGCTCATCATCCGTTGCTACGTATACGGTATGAGCATCACTATTGGATGCCTGTTCGTAGACTCTTCGGATCATGGACTTGCCGTCCAGATCTATCAGCGGCTTTCCCGGGAACCTCGATGATTCATACCGGGCCGGGATGATGACGTTAAAACCAGCTATGACACTTCATCCGATTCCAATCGACGGGCTTCTGATTCCAACATAATTGGAATGTCGTCCTGTATTGGAAACGCAAGCTTCTCTGCTTGACAGACAAGCTCTTCATTTGCCTTTTCATAGGTCAAATTCCCCTTGCAAATCGGGCAAACGAGAATCGCTAATAGTTTTTTATCTACAGGCATATCAGCCTCCGGTAGTACGTTTTATTTTTTCAATCCCTGCCTTATTCAGAAGGGCATCAATTTTCGCTAAATCAAAGCAGGCTTCGACTTCCAGATACCAGTATAGGCCCTCTGGCAATCCGGGTATGTCGAGTTTTACCGCGTCCTTTTCTGTCATTACTACAGGGATATTGTCATCGAAGTTAACATCTTCAATTGTAAATGCATGATGATCAGGAAACTCGTGAGGTATGACCACAATTCCAAGTGAGTTAAGCGTATTGAAAAAACGCTCGGGATGACTAATTCCAGCCACAGCATGAACAGTTTTACCGCCAAGTGAATCAGCAGGTTTCCCGTCACCGGTGGTCATATTCACAAGTCTGACCGGTTTTAATTGCATCATCGAGGAGTTTGCAGCATTACCCAATCGCGGTACGCTGTGCTCACCGTTAATGACAACAAGGTCAACTTCTTCCAAACGCGACACTGGTTCCCTAAGAGGCCCAGCGGGCAGACAGAGCCCATTACCGAGGCCTCGTACACCATCGATCACCACGATCTCTATGGCTCTTCCCAGCGCATAATGTTGCAAGCCATCATCACTCACTACGACATCGCACTCATGATGACTAATAAGTTCTTTCACCGCACGAACCCTGTCCGGGTCTACAACAACGGGCACTCCAGTGCGCTTGTAGATCATCAGGGGCTCATCACCGACTTCAGCACCCGATGAGGTCATAGTCACTTCGACCGGGTAATGGTTAGAATTAGCGCCATAGCCTCGGCTTACCACGCCAGGCCTCAGACCCAGCTCTATGAGGTATTGTACGATGCCAATAACCAAAGGCGATTTACCGGTACCTCCCACCGAAATATTTCCGACTATAATGAGCGGTACAGGCGATTTCCAAACCGATCGTTTTGTCAGCCAGCTTCTACGAAGCGAGGCGAGCATCCTATAGAGATATGATAGTGGTGCAAACGCTTTAACCCACAGAGTATCGTTGTACCAGGCATCAACCAGAAAACTGGAGCCAGCACCTCGTGTATTGTATTTTCTTGTTTCGAATTGAGCGCCAACCGTTATTGGTTTGAGCGATGAAGGCGTGCTTTCGGCTATCTCATCCTTGGCGTGTAACTGGTAATAAAATCCACCTTTCGCCAGCAATTCCTCATGGCAGCCCTCTTCGACTATCTGACCTTCTTCGATAACAAATATTCGATCTGCTTTTTCGATCGTTGATAGACGGTGAGCAATGATGAAAGTTGTCCTGCCCTGAACAACTGCTTCAAGCGCCGACTGTATATAACGTTCAGACTCCATATCAAGTGATGACGTCGCCTCATCAAGGATCAGGATCGGCGCATCCTTCAGAAAAGCTCTTGCTATAGCGAGTCGCTGACGCTGACCGCCGGATAAAAGAACCCCATCATCACCGACGATGGTATCAAGACCAGAATCCAGCTCTTCTATAAACTGCCAGGCGTAGGCTTTCTCCGCGGCGCCCTTTACTGCATCTCTGCTGGCCCCATGAAGCGTGCCATAGCCGATGTTTCGCATCACCGTATCGTTGAACAAGGTAACCTGCTGACTCACAATAGCGATGTGTTCCCTGAGGTTATCCAGCGTGAACGAATCGATAGGGTGACCGTCAATAAGAATCTCTCCGCTGTTCGGAGCATAAAAGCGCGGTATCAGGCTCATCAGGGTACTCTTGCCACTGCCTGATCTACCAACCAGGGCGACGGTCTCACCGGGGTTTACAGTGAAGCTGATGCCCTTCAATACGGTCTTCGAATTGCTCTGATATCCGAATTCAACATTCCTGAACTCGACTTTCCCGACAACCCTGTCGATCTCAAGCTTACCGACGTCTTTTTCTACTTCTTCATCAAACAGATCAAAGATATCTTCGGCTGCTGCCAGTCCTTTCTGTACGGTAGCTACCACCTCTGACAGTTGGCGTATCGGCTTGGCCAACAGGCCTCCAGTGGTGATGAACGCAATGACCCCACCCGTCGACATGTTCGCGAGAAAAACAGGGTCCAACACCAGCCATACAAGCCCCGCCAGGGCAAAGGAAACCATGATCTGAATTGCAGGGGTCGCCAGAGATGATGTCACTACCATTTTCATCGACTGCCGACGATTGTCCTGACTCACTTTGTTAAAACGTTCGCTTTCATAGTCACTACCACCAAAAGTCCTGACTTCACGGTAGCCCTGAACAGCTTCAGAGGCGACATGGGTAACATCCCCCATGGAATTCTGAATACGTTGACTGATTCGCCTGAATCGCTTACCCGCTACGCCAACAAGCAGGGCGATAACCGGCGCTACCGCAAAGAATACCAGGGTGAGCTTCCAGCTCAGAAACAGCAGGTACCCCATGTATCCAAGGACTGTGAATCCTTCCCGAATGATGACTCTCACGGCATCGGTCGCTGCACCCGTAACCTGGGTGACATGGAAAGTCACTTTGGCAACCAGATGTCCCATCGCATGCCGGTCATAAAAGGCACTGGGTAGCGTAAGCAGACGATCAAACAACTCCCGCCTCAGATTGTGAACCAGGTTGTTGGACACGTAAGCGATAAAGTAGTTGCCAACGAATGCGCCGAGCCCGCGGGTCGTCGCTATTAACACCAGCAGAACTGGTATAAGGGTCCGATTAAGGTCACCCTCCTCGCCCAGGATTGCAGATAAATATTCCTTAAGCTCGGCCGCAATAGGAACGGCACCGGATTGAAGCGAATCTACGATGTAGCTGACCAGCCAAACAAAGGAAACATTCGACAGTGAATAGATCAAAAAACCGACAATACTGATCACGAACGCACCCCAGTAGGGCAGCACGTAGGTTAATAGTCTGCGATAGATCTCCAGGTCAGATTTATGTTCGTCACGAGCCATTATTAGTCCGCGGGGTTAGTCAATGTAGTCGTGATACTCAAGCGCGAGAACCCGAGTTGACCTGCTACATCCAGCGCCGTCACGACAGACTGGTGTGGGGTAGCTGAATCAGCAGTAATCACCATTGGAATCGCAGTGTCACCTTCACTGATCTTGCCTATGGCAGCCCGAAGAGTGCTTTGCTCCCGGTTGATCAACGCAACACCATTTATCGCAAAATCACCTTCTCGCGTGATTAAAATTTCAATCTGCAGATCTGCTACGCGATTCGACTGCGAGCTGGATTCCGGCAGATCAATCGAAAGGTGCGTTTCTTTTGTGAATGTCGTCGATACCATAAAAAAAATCAGTAGTAGAAACACCACATCAATCAGCGGTGTCAGGTTTACCTCTACCTCCTGGCGAGCACGCCGGGAGAACTTCACCTATTGACTGCCTGAGCCATTGCCGGATGCTTTACATCTGCGTTGTCCGTTCGGTCGGCGTTAAGTACTTCAACGAGCTTGAGCGCCTCCTGCTCCATATAGATAACTAACTCATCAACTTTACGTTGAAAATAACGGTGAAAAAACAGACTTGGGATCGCCACCGTTAATCCTGCTGCGGTGGTGATGAGCGCCTCTGATATACCTCCAGCCAGCACGGCCGCATTGCCTGTGCCTTCCAGCTGAATAGCCGTAAATACTTTAATCATACCGATGACAGTACCCAACAATCCAAGTAGTGGAGTGATCGCAGCGACGGTACCCAGGGTGTTGAGATATCGCTCTAGTTCATGGACCACGTGATTGGCGACTTCCTCAATAGACTCCTTCATCACGTCCCTGCCTCGGCGATGAGATGTGATGCCAGCGACAAGTATCTGCCCGAGCGGTGAACCGCTTTTCACTTCGCGCAATCTACTGCTGTCCATCTCATTGTTCCTTATCCAGCTCCAGACCTGGGTAAGAAGGTCTCGAGGTGCGACCTGCTCAGCACGCAGCGTCCATAACCTTTCCACAGAGATACCTGCGGCAACGACGGAGCACAGAAGAATGGGAATCATTAACCACCCACCGGCCTGAACCAATTCAAACAAGGTTATTCTCCGAGGTGAGTTAAATTTGAGTTACTGTATCATAAAAGGCTGGATTGAACGGCATCAAGTATTGGAAATACTCAATAAAATCAAGGCACTCCGTCCTTCAGGTTCAAGAACTGGCACTCGAATACAGCTACCAGGCAACAATACCCTGGGCCTTCAGGCGGCCGACTTCGCCGTCACTTAGCGAGAGCTCTTGCTTAAGAATTTCCTCGGTGTGCTGCCCCAGCGTCGGCGCAGGAAGCGTTTCGAGGTTGTCGTCTACAAACCGGATCGGTGACCCTGAGGCGAGATACTCTCCAATATCCGGCTGGGTAACCATTCCCATCATTGGGTTATCGGGCGAACAGTCATCATCATCTTCAACCATTTCCCTGAAGCTTCTGTAAGGTCCGTAGCAAACCGCATGTTCATCGAACAAAGGGCAAATCTCTGAATAGGCTTTGCACGCGAACCATGGCTCGACCAATTCGGCTATCTTATGGCGAGCCTTAAATCGCTCTCCTTCACCTGAAAGGCTATAGCCCAACTCAATCTCCAACGATGACATCTGCTCCGAAAGCCCCATTGATTCGACAATGCCCTTCCACTGGCGCGGCGTTAATCCAACAATCATGACCCGAACACCATCTTTTGACACAAAGTCCCGACCAAAAGCGCCATAGAGGTAATTACCCGCTTTCTGGCGGTCTTCGTTGTTAATCGTTACTTCTGAGATATTACCGAGATTACTTGCTGTCGCGACTGCCACGTCTTTCAGGGCAATTTTCACCAATTGCCCCTCACCATTGATACGCCTGTAACGGTCAGCCGCCAGCAATGCCACCGCCGACATCTGCCCCGTAATGTTGTCCCAGGCGGGCAACAGGTAGTTAGTGGGGTCCTCATTCGATGGATCCCCTGTTGCACTGGCGAAGCCAACCGCACAGTTCACGGTGTAGTCGAGAGCTGAGCCACCTTTCCGATCGCCCATGATGTTGACGTAGATGAGATCCTCGCGAACTTGCTTGAGCTTCTCGTAAGCCAGCCAGCCACGTTCAGGAAAGTTTGTCAGAAATATCCCATCCCCCTGGCTGTCACCGCGGAGCAACTCCATAATCAATTCACGACCTTCTGCGTGTCCAATATCGACCTGGAATGACCGTTTGCCTTTGTTCATGCCGGCCCAGAACAGACTCATACCGCTATCCGTAATGGGCCATCGCCGGTAATCGAGTCCACCCCCAATCGGGTCAAATCGAATGACATCGGCACCAAGTTGCGCCAGAGTCATCCCACCCAGCGGCGCTGCGACAAACGCAGAACCTTCCACAACTTTCATTCCACTGAGGACACCTTTAGACACCTTTACCTCCGACTAACACCGCTAATTGCCAATCAAGCACTTTGATATCACTTCCAGGTTCCGGGGCTTCTGATCCCCTTTCTGCATACACATCGATACCCAGGTCCAGAATTTTTCCCTTACCTGCCGAAGTTTCTCCCTTGACTGTTATTACGCTGCTCAAAACATCCTGCTCAAACACGGGCGCAACATGGTTACATTTATACCAGCAAAGCACGGTTGCGAGTGAAGGCAGTACCCTTGAAAGCTGGGCAGCCGCCAGCGAAATGGTGTGCCCACCGTATACCAGTCGCCTCTTATAGACACCGCGACCTGCATCGGTATGCGTCATCGCCAGGTTTAATGTCATTCGTACTATTTCTGGCGCGGAAGTCACAGTGTCCCTGGCTTCAACCTTAATGACATTTCCCGGGCTGAACTCATCTGTGACGGCTGGTAGTAAATCCAGATTCCAATCAGGAACAGCACTCAACAGGTCTTCAGGATCGATATTCTCCGGCATTAACGATAAATCATCATTGTAACCGGTATCAGCATTCTCTTCTCTGCAGGGCACCATGGGACATCGCCAGAATAGCAGGACGGTTTCACCATCCTGGTTCACGACGTGCATTTCCAGGCCAACCATTCCCGAGGAAGGCCGTCCCGGTTTTATCGCATTCTGCCGAAGCGCCACGACCTTGGTTGTCGTCGTCAGAGTATCCCCGATATAAACGGGCCGATGGAATCGCAATCCCCGATAAAACAGGTTACCTAACACGCGTTGTGTCGGAATCGTGCTCTGGCCGATCGCAATGTTGCACACCAGCGCAGGGTTAACCAACGCTCTTTCCTGACCGGTCACCTGCCGCGATAAAACAAGATCAAGCGGAAGCCGGGAGCGATCCCCAAAAACCATTTGGTGAATCGCAGCGTAGCCATCGGTCACCGTAACGGAAGGAACGGCACTCAGATCATCTCCTACAGAGAAATCCTCGAACCAGGGTGCTTCTAAACTCAATGTGAAAATCCTCTCGCTGTAATCGGCCATATTTCATGGACCAGTCCATCTCGATAAGGGAAATAAAAATCATGTAGGTTTACCGTGGGGTCACAGTGCGGAGTAAGCATTGGAAGTTTGTTCCCCAGGCGAATTTCAAGCGATGGATTATTCAACTGAACGATGCCGTGTTCATCTCCACCCCAATGAAAGGTGACGCCTTCGACGTCCCGAAACTCTGGCGCCATCTTGTCCGAAGCGAATGACTTAAAACCTCCGTCTACTGTGATAAGCCGACTCTGCGGTTGGCTGATCGCAGTAACGAGGACGCACAGAGAAACACCAAAATCCAGGAACTGCGCTGAGTCAATCCCGCCGATATCCCGATACTCAATGTCCATGAATGCATATGAACCAGCCTGTAGTTCATTGATCAGCCCAAGGTCAGGTTCCATATTGTAAGTGCCGGTTCCTCCTCCGGACACAACAGGTACTGCTATTCCAGCCTGGTCAAGCAATGCAAGGGTCTCAATGCCCTTATTCATTATGTGAGCATATTTTTGTTTACGCTTAGAGAACCCTTCAATATGCATGCAGTTGCCGGCGTACATTTGGAGACCCGAAAAATTCAGTGCTTTCGATTCGCCGATGTGGCGAACAAGTTGCAGGGCTTTTTCTCCTGTTTCGATTCCGGTGCGCCCCATGCCCGGGTCCAGGTCCACAAAGACGTCGACAACAAGGCCCTCCAAACCGGCAACCTTTGCCAACAGGTTTGCTGAGTCGACGCTATCCACGACAATTTTCAATCCGGGATGGTTTCTTCGCGCTTCAACGAACCGATTCACTTTATCCAGCGTTGTTATGGGTGAAGTGACCAGGACATCCTCGATACCTGCAGCGCACATAACCTCCGCCTCGCTAATCTTTGCCGCACAGACCCCTGTTGCGCCGCCTTCAATCTGCTTGCGCGCGATGATCGGACACTTGTGCATTTTGGTGTGCGCCCTGAGTGCAATTTCCTGCTGTCCAAGGTATGACTGCATCCGGGTAAGATTAGCGTCGAACACATCCAGGTCGATAATCAGCGCTGGCGTTTGGAGTTCTTCCAACGGGATCGGATCATCAAGTACTATGGGGTCCACCGGGCGAGCTTCACGAACCTGTTGATAGAACCTTGATAACGTTGTCATTTACGTAGCTACTCCAATTTTTGAGAACACTAGTCACAGTCCTGAGTAGCGCAATCGAAATCTTTTTCAACCTGCAGCGTGACGTGCTGAATCCTGAACTCATCGTCGAGCGCCTTACCTATATCCCCGTAACCTGACTCAGTATCCCACAAGGTATTCTCTGGCATCACTAGATGAGCCGTCAGGCAGCTTTCATTGGTACTAAGCGCCCAGATATGAAGATCATGGACCTCGCTGACGCCGTCGATTTCCAGCAGGTAATTATGCACTGCCTTGCGATCGATATGTGGGGGAACCGCATCAAGAATCATGTTCACGCTGTCCATCAATAATCCCCAGGTTCCCCAGATGATAACCACGACAACGAGCAGACCCACTGCACCATCCAGCCATAGCCATCCTGTGAAATACATGGCCGCCGCAGCGACTACGACCCCTACAGATATCAGCGCGTCATAGGCAAGATGGAGGTACGCGCCTTTCATGTTCAGGTCGTCCTTACTTGATGCCCTGAATAACATGGCACAACCCGCGTTCACTGCAATGCCGATCCCTGCGACGATCATGATGACAATCTCCGAGACTTCGGTCGGATTTAATATCTTGTCTATTGACTCAAACGCTATAAAAGCGGCGGCAAAGATCAATACCAGGGCATTCGTTATTGCCGCGAGAATAGTTGTGCGCCGATAGCCATAACTGTAAAGGCTACTGGTGCTGCGTGTGGCAAGGTACGCAGCTCCCCAGGCAAGTAACAGCCCCAGGACATCAGAAAGATTATGTCCGGCGTCCGCCAGCAGGCTCGCTGAATCAGTGGTAAAGGCATAGAAGGCTTCTATTGCCGTAAATCCCAAATTTGCGACAACAGCAATCACGAAACTGGTACTGATATTTCGAAACCCAACGTTGTGTTCATGTCCATGATGATGATGATCATGGCTATGCGTATGACTAGACATCAGATACCTCAAGACGTGAGATGTGAACGTACGGTGTGAGCGTACAAAGAAGGCCCTGTCATTGGTCGATACAGCCCTTCGCTGAAAACCCTATAGTGGGTAAAGTCGTGCGGCGACAGTTTCTGCTATGGCGATGGACGAAGTCAAACCCGGCGACTCTACGCCAAATAAATTCACCAACCCTGGGACCTGGTGGACATCTTCCGACTGGATAACAAAATCACAAAACGGATCTCCTGGACCCTGTAACTTTGGCCTGATACCGGCATAACCCGCAACCAGGCGGTCTTGGTCCAGTGCAGGAAAGTATTTCCTGATTGCACGGATACCTTGATCCAGTCGGTCGTCGGACACAGCGTAGTCCTCAGTTTCCACGTACTCCACATCGGGTCCGAATTTAACCTGACCACCAAGGTCAATCGTTGCATGCACACCTAGTCCGGCGCCGCCGCGTTCTGGTAAGGGATAAATCAAATGTGAAAAAGGAGACCGGCCCTGATACGTGAAGTAATTCCCCTTACAAAGAAAAAGCGGCGGTACAAACTCTTGCGACAAACCTTCTATGGATGTCGCGAGTTGCTGCGCCCCTAATCCTGCGGCATTGACCAGTCGTTCACATCGGAACTCATAGAGTTCATTCTCAATGTCACACCTCACGGTGAACCCTAACGTTCCATATTTGACCGCACTTACAGAGGTTCTTGTTGCGAGTGTGCCCCCGCAAGACTCAAGATCAGCAAGTAGCGAGGTCATCAAATCAGGCGCACTAATAATCCCCGTTGACGGAGAGAACAGCGCCATACTCGCGTTTAGCGCCGGTTCCATTTCTTGAAGTCGATGACGGGAAACTTCAACCAGGTCGTCAACGCCATTGTTCGCAGCTTGCCGCCTGATATCCTGCAACTGCTGCTCTTCAGCCTCAGTGGTGGCTACGATAAGTTTACCTATTCGATCATGGCCAATGCCTCTGGACGCGCAATACTCATAGAGCAACGACTTACCACGGACACAGAGCTCAGCTTTCAACGAGCCTGCCGGGTAATAAATACCTGCATGTATGACTTCGCTATTCCTGCTGCTAACGCCTTCGCCGAACCGAGTCCCCTGCTCCAGCACCAGAACATCTTTTCCGGAAATCGCTAACTCCCGGGCAATCGCCAGGCCAATGACGCCCGCCCCCACTATGCAGACGTCTACCATCTCTGAGTTATTCACGAAAACTCACGGAGATCTACCATTACCTTTTTTATACGCGTGTAAGCTATCTTGATTAGCCTGAAAATAACCTGCCTTCACTACTGAATTCTACGGTGCCAATAACAGTTCCCTAATCAATGCAGGATCTCCGTGAAAGCACCAACAGGTAATGTGGGTTTCGAAACAAGATTATCTCATGCGCCGGGCAGTCTTCCCAGACTGTCTGTTTGTTCGCCTCAAAAAGTCCCTTGTGGGAACAAAACATGAAAATGTAGCTGACCTACGTGATAGTCAACCTGGGTATAGGAACGGGCATCAGGGACCGGGATGCTATAAGTAACGCGCCTGCTGCATAACACACGATGAATTGATTCAGAGTGGGTATCGCTGGACTCGGAGCAACATCGTTACTTGATGCAGCTTTTGACCTTATTATCGCCCCTGGTGCTCGTAGTTCATCCTGATTTTTAGCTTGGTTCTTTAGC
>JABJED010000136.1 GCA_018665025.1 Gammaproteobacteria bacterium | reverse complement strand
TTCGCATAAAGTGGCAGAATCATGAACGGCAGATAGGAATAGACGATACCAAGGTAGACGGCAGTATCCGTGTAAAGAATCTTTAACGGTTCATCAATCACGCCAATGGCAAGCAGTAGATTGTTGACCAGCCCGTGTGTCGAGAGCATACCCATCCAGGCGTAGACTCGAAGTAAAAACGAAGTCCAGAACGGCAGGATCACCAACAATAGTAAAATGGTGCGCAGATTAGGCGCCGCCCGTGCAATGGCATAAGCCATCGGATAACCAATGATCAGACACCAGAACGTTGAGACCCCAGCAATCCAGATAGATTTGAGATAACTGATCACATAGAGATTGTCTTCAATGAGGAACAGGTAGTTGTCGAAAGTAATCTGAATCTGGCTTAACCCGTTTTGTGACCAGTCAACTAGCGCTGTAAATGGTGGTTGCGCAATGATCGGGTCAGCAAAGCTGATTTTAAAAACGATAAGAAACGGCACACAGAAAAACACAGCCAACCAAACGTAGGGTATGCCTATCGCCAGACTACGCCACAATTTATCCCCACTGCTCAACGATGCATGCTCCTGTTCCTGCTTCCGGGGTTACTCATGACCGAAGAATAATACTGCTAGCCGGATCCCAGGAAAGATAAACCTCGTCTTCCCAATCAACGGCGCGCTCGGAAAGCCGGGCCTGATTTTGCGCGTTCACCTGGATGATCGTTTCGTTCGAAGTCTTCACCCTGTAAATAGAGTGGTTACCATAGTAGCCAAGATCCCAGACGGCGCCCTTTATACAGTACGGACCGTCCTGTGAAGTCTTACTAATGGCGATCTTCTCTGGTCGAACGGCCACCCAGATATCATCCCCCACCGACAATTCAGGGATTCCAAGCGATGGAATAACCCCACAGGCTTCTGTGTCGATTAGAACGTCTAAATCGTTTATTTCCTGAACAACCCCCTTGAACATATTAGTTGTGCCGAAGAACTCTGCCACAAACTTGTTGCATGGATACTCGTAGATCTCAGTTGGTGTACCGATTTGAACAAATCTGCCCTCATGCATCACAGCGATCCGCGTGGCGAGGGTCATCGCCTCCTCCTGATCGTGGGTGACTACAACGAAGGTGACTCCCAGTTCTTCCTGAATGTCCATTAACTCAAACTGTGTGTGTTCCCGTAGTCTCTTGTCCAGTGCAGCCAGCGGTTCATCCAGCAATAATACCTTCGGTCGCTTGATGAGCGCTCTAGCAAGGGCAACACGCTGCAGCTGCCCTCCTGACAACTGATGCGGTTTACGAGCCCTGTATTCGGTAAGCTGAACCAGGGCAAGCATTTCATCAACCCGCACAGCGACCTCGGTTTTAGGCAGGCCTTCCTTTTTAAGACCATAAGCCACATTGTTTTCCACTGTCATGTGCGGGAAAACTGCATAAGACTGGAACATCATATTGACAGGGCGCTCGTATGGCGGCACGTCTGTCATATCGGAATTATCGATAATGATTCGACCCGTATTCGGTGTTTCAAACCCCGCCATCATACGTAACAGCGTAGTTTTGCCACTGCCTGAACCGCCTAAAATCGCGAACAACTCTCCTTTGTGAATGTTCAAGCTGACATTATCAACAACAGGAGCGCCATCGAACCGTTTGGTCACGCCCTGGATCTGTATAAATGGAATGCTGTCTGCCTTCGCAGTCGTTGGTGGTTGTTCGGTCATTTCAAAGTCCGGATTTAATTCGGGTCCAGGAACGGGATCGCCGGCGTTCTATTTTCGGAGGGAGGATATTGGTCACACTAAGCCTGTCCAGTACCGTTTGGTCAGGGTAAACAGCAACGTCTGAAGTCATGCTTTTGTCAACGAGTGGGGTCGCCTTTGAATTAGCATTGGCGTAACCGGTGTAGTCAGATATCCCGGCAATAACATCGGGCCTCATCAGGTAGTTGATAAAAAGATGGGCCGCATCGGGATTAGGCGCGTCTGCCGGAATATAAATCAAATCGAACCAAATCAAAGAGCCCTCGATTGGGATGTTAAACTTGAGTTCAATGTCGATGCCCTCGTCTGCTGCCAGCCTGTTTGCTACCGAATAGTCACCAGAGTAACTTTGCGCAATGCAGACTTCCTGGGCGGGAAGATCCAATAGCATTTTGCTGGAACTAAAATACTTGATATATGGCCTGATCGCGCGAAGAAGGTTTTCAGCCGCCTTCAGCTCAACAGCTACGGTTGAGTTGGCATTGTAGCCGAGGTAAACCATCGCCATACCCAGCACGCTGCTTGCCGAATCAAGCAACGTCACACCACAATCGGCAAATCGCGAGACGACATCCGGGTTGAAGATAAGATCTGCACTGTCGATCGGCGCATCAGCCATTCTCTCCAGTACCATCGCCTTGTTATAGGAAAACCCAGTGGTACCCCACATGTAGGGGAACCCGTATCGGTTGCCAGGATCAAATACAGCGACGCGTTCCATCAGTGCTGGATCAAGGTTTTTCCAATTAGGCAACTTTTCGCGATCGAGTTCCTTGTAGATACCAATTGGAATCAGCTGCGCCGAGTTTGAGGCCGCGTGAACGACAACATCATATCCTGACTTGCCCGCCATCAGTTTTACATCGACAATCTGACTATTGTCATAGACATCGTAATTGACCTTGATACCAAACTCTTCCTCGAAGTCCTTCAGTGTTGTCTCACCAATGAAATCCGCCCAATTGTAGACATTGAGAGAACCGCCGGACTTTTTTTCAGCGCACGCACTGTCCATGTGGAAAAACACACCAAGCGCTAAAAAAAGGCACAACTCAATCGATCGCGACATAACGTGCAAGCTAACATGGACTAGAAAAGCTGCAAAGCAAAATTGGATAGGTCACGCCCCTATACGACAGGAATGTGCAGAAACCGCCCGGCAGTGTACTCTTGTATAGCAGAGCGAGCTGGACAAAAAATTGAGAGCAGGAATGAAACATGAACGGTGAAGAACACACAGCTTCCTACTATGCGGCGACAAGGAACAACCAGACGACTTACCCTCAACTTGAGGGTGAACATGAGACCGACATTTGTATCATCGGCGGTGGATTCACCGGCGTTGCCTGCGCACTGACTCTGGCTGAACGTGGTCATAGCGTGACAATTGTCGAACAGAACCGAATCAGTTGGGGCGCATCAGGTAGAAATGGTGGTCAACTGATCCACGGTCTTAGTGGTACCAAGCATCTTTCAAAACACTTGAGCTGGGATAAGATCCGGCAGCTGAATTACCGCGGCAATGAAATTATTAAAGACCGGGTCGAAAAGTACGGCATCGATTGCGATCTGAAGTCCGGCTATATCGAGGTGGCGCTTAAGAAAAGCCACATGGAAGGCATCAAGCAAGACTACGACGAACATGTTGAACAAGGGCTGGGAGAGCATCTTCGCCTGGTAGATGAAGGTGAAGTTGGGGAGTTACTCGGCACTGATGCCTACATGGGAGGATTGATGAACGATCTGAACGGTCACCTGCACCCACTCAATCTTTGTACGGGCGAAGCCGCCGCGGCCGCCAAACTTGGCGCAACCATCTTTGAGCAAACAGAAGTCACCGGAATTACCCACGGCACACAGGCGAGCATACAGACTACGACGGGCAACATCGTTGCGAATAAGGTCCTTATCGCTGGCAATGCCTATCACCGGCTCGAACCTGGAAAACTTTCTGGCCTGGTGTTCCCCGCTGGCAGCTACATCATCGCGACCGAGCCGCTCTCAGACGAGATTGTAAACAAGATCAACCCACAGGATCTGGCGGTTTGTGATCTCAGCAACGTGTTGGATTATTACCGGTTATCTGCAGACAATCGTATGCTGTACGGAGGCCGCTGTAATTATTCCGGTAAGGTACCCTCGAGCATCAAGGAAAGTATGCGCCCGCGCATGCTGGATGTTTACCCGGATCTTGCGGACGCCCGAATTGACTACGAGTGGGGTGGCAATATTGGAATTGTGATCAAGCGCGTACCGCTCCTGGGACGTGTTTCCGATAACGTTTTCTACTCTATGGGGTACTCTGGACACGGCATAGCGCCTACGCATATCGCTGCTGAGATTATGGCCGATGCCATGGAAGGAAATACCGAAGTCCTGGATGCCTACGAGAAGATCAAACATTGGCGAATACCTGGCAGCCAATGGTTTGGCAATCAGATTGTTGCATTAGGAATGCTGTATTTTCGGGCCATCGATCTCAGTCCACTATAGGCCATTGGATCTTGGGACGTTAAGGGCTGCTTTCTTCGTACTGTTGGCAGAGTCATCGAGTTCATCACGCCACTCACTCAAGTTCATTTCAATGGCTACAAACCCGCCTACCCACAATATTGTGTCCCACAGATAAAGCACATGCCCCAACGATGCCCAGTAAACTCCCAGACCAAGAAGCAGCACATATCCCAACACCTTCACCCGGGTGAGTATAGTTATCACAGAACCACGGCTTACATCCCGATCCTGCATTCTTACGACGATTTCGATCGCAACAATAATGACCAGCCAGATCATTACCTCAGCAAAGTCAGCCCGGCATCCACACCAAGGGTATAGGTGGCCGCTGACCAGTCTTCTTCAATATAGAAACAGTAGTTAACGAACAGCAGAAGGTATACCACCCACTTAAAGGCCTGCTGAAGTTTGTGTAGGTTCCAGTTGCTGTAGAAAGAAGTAGTTGCCATCGGGACTAAGTTGAATATCCTGCTCCACAGTATTCATCCATCCCTATACGCTTGGAGGCTGATTGGCAGAACATTTGACTACTGTTTAACAAGCGGGCCCTGGACATCCCTAAATATATTTACGTAAGTGTAAAGACAATGGCAAAAGAGACAGGAAAATACGATGTAGTTGTGATTGGTGCAGGCCACAATGGTTTGACCTGCGCCGCGTATCTCGCCGCTGCCGGTCTAAAAGTAAAAATGCTCGAGCGCCGATCGGTCGTAGGAGGCGCGGCGGTAACTGAAGAGTTTCATCCGGGATTTAGAAACTCGGTTTACGCCTATTCCGTCAGCCTGTTAAACCCAAAGATTATCCGTGACCTCGATCTGTCCCGACATGGACTGACGATTTTCGAACGCCCTGCTCGCACATTGAGCCTACTCGAAAATGATCACTTGCTGCTTAGTCGGGACGAGGAACAGGCACGTCGAGAGATCGCACGATTCTCAAAACGTGATGCAAGTGTCATTGATGAATTCGAAGCACAAATCGGGCGTGTCGCCCTGGCCATGCGTGAAATTGCAATGGCATCACCGCCTGAAATAGGCGGGGGATGGAGAGACCTGTTGTCTCTGGCTGCTGCCGGGAATACGTTTAGAAAACTCAGTGCAGACGACCAAAGTGTCCTGATTGAACTCATGACCAAATCCCTCGGGGACTATCTCGATTCATGGTTCGAAGGCGAGGCGCTTAAAGGTATTTTTGGCCTTGAAGGTGTTATCGGTAACTTCGCTGACCCCTATCAGCCAGGTACCGCCTACGTCCTGCTGCACCATACCTTTGGTGAAGTTAACGGCATCACCGGCGCCTGGGGTATCGCCCGGGGCGGCATGGGTGCTATTACCGGCGCCATGAAAGCATCAGCGATTGAGCGCGGCGTCGAGATCGAAACAGATGTTGGCGTGAAAGAAATCATTGTCTCTGGTGGACGTGCGGTGGGCGTTATCACCGATGATGGCAGGGAAATCGGCGCGCGGGCTATCGCTGCCAACGTGCATCCGCAGACGTTACTGCTGGATCTGCTCGAACCAGGGCTGCTCGATGAGGCGACGCATCGACGCATCAGCAATCATCGCAGTCACTCCGCAACTTTCAGGATGAACGTTGCGCTGTCGGAGTTGCCAAGATTCTCGTCAATGTCGGACAAAGATGATTTTCACTTTAAAGGGGCCATTGAGTTAAGCCCGTCACTTTCCTATCTGTCCGAGGCCTATTCAGATGCCAAAACGATGGGCTGGTCCAGAAAACCCGTGATTTCGATGCAGGTACCTTCAACCCAGGATGACAGTCTGTGCCCGCCAGGCAACCATGTGGCAAGCCTGTTCTGCCAACATTTCCAGCGTCACCTGCCTGACGGCAGTTCGTGGGATGACGTGAGGGACAAGGTCGCAGACCAGATTATTGACACTATCGATCAGTATGCACCCAATTTCAAAGGTTCCGTTCTGGGTCGCCAGATTAAGTCACCTCTCGATATTGAACGGGATCTGGGCATGGTTGGCGGCGACATTTTTCACGGTACCCTGGATCTGGATCAAATCTACTCTATGCGCCCTGTTCCCGGTTATGCGGGGTATCAGATGCCGGTTAACAGCCTCTATCTTTGTGGTTCAGGTGCACATCCGGGTGGCGGCGTTACCGGACTACCGGGTCACCACGCCGCGCGAAAAATGCTTCAGGATAGGAACAAGTGGTGAAGCGGCACTACTGCCTGATCGAAACAGGGCTTGTACCCGAGTCTCTTGTGCCGCGACATGGAACTTTTCCATCCATGGGTAAGGACCTTTTGCGCCAATGTCTTGACCATTTTGAGACAGCTACCGTAAGTCCAGTCAGCGGCGATTCTTTCCCTGACCCTGAAGCGTTCGATGGCTACATGATCATGGGCTCTGAGTTCAGTGTGAATGACGACAACCCATGGATTGAATCTCTAATGCGGTTTATCCAGGATGTGATGCACAGGTCCGTTCCTCTGGTCGGCATCTGCTTTGGTCACCAGGCGATTGCCAGGGCATTGGGGGGCACCGTTGAAAATGGAACCTGGGTCGTCGGCGCAACTCGTTACGCCTGGGAGGATGGCAGCGAACCACTGACCACGATCGCCTACCATGAAGATCAGGTTGTCATTGCCCCACCAGCAACAACACTGCTGATGAATAGCGCTGATTGCCCGATCGCTTCGCTGCGTTATCAATCCGCCCCCTGCTGGACAATACAATCACACCCTGAATTCACGCCTGCTTTCGCACGAGACCTGTTTGAGCTTACCCGGGGCGAACCACTAACAGATGATATGTGCGATGCAGCCATTGCCAGTGTCGATGATTTATCACCTGATCTTGATTCGATTCACCAGGAGATCAGGCGAACATTTCAGCACTAAACCTGTTCAGCCTGGGTTTCTTCCAGCAGGATATCGATAGCCAGAGAATCAGCAATTTCAGTCAGTTGTTCATCCACGACCGACATCGAAAGCGAAGGCTCCACCTCAATATTTGCGTTGCAGGAAAACATCGGCACGCCACTCATCGCTGCAGGCGCTACGGTTGAAGATACCTCAGTCAGGTTGATGCCATGCTCAACCAGAGCCCGGGTAATTTCATTAAGGATACCTGGTCGATCGTTACCGAGAATATCGAGCGTGTACTGTTTAGATTCCAGTCTGGCGTGAGGCTCAGCCGCTTTTATGATCAGACTGAACCGCCCTTGGGCTAATGATGACAGCGCACCTTCGAGCATTGCGGCCTGTTCGTTCGTTGCACTGACTCTCGCAAGTCCCGCGAACTTCCCTCCCAGCCTGATCATCCTGCTTTCCAGCCAGCTACCTTCATACCGGCTAACGACATCCGTTATCTCATGAACGAACCCCGGACGGTCATCGCCGATGAATGAAAGAATAAAAAACCGCATGCTGTTATCCGCGTCACTTTGCACTGAAATTCT
>JABJED010000135.1 GCA_018665025.1 Gammaproteobacteria bacterium | reverse complement strand
CTATGCACGATGGTTTCCTGATCGACTACAGGCGCGACAAACCCCGCTCGGTGCAGTTTAGGCAGGTAAAGAAAATCAAAGGCGGCAACCGACCCGCCCTGTCGGTCCATTTCCAATCCCGTCAGGCACGACCGCCTTATCGCGAAATCGATAAGTCCCGTGTGCTTGAAAATATCCAAAACAAGCGTGCAGTCTTCAAGGTTATATCTGGCAAGGCTCTCCTGGTCGGTGCGATGCATGTCTTCAATTTCAACAGCACGCGAATCGACATCGTGTACTAGTTTCCCCCTTCCGAGCAGTTCCCGGGAAACATTCTCAAGAGAGAAGCTTTCGAAACTGTAAGTCGCGGTTCGAAGGAGCTCTATCCCGTCGAGGACCACTCTGCCAGGAACCACAGCGTAAACTCGCTGTTGGCCTCGATCCAGAAAGCGCCAGCTGACCGGAGACCTGCCACGACCAATATCGAATTCCAAACCCAGGGTGTCTGCCCGATCCTGAAGAAATTTAAGGTCAAAGGCAACAATGCTCCAGCCAATAATTACGTCGGGATCCAGCTCTGCAAACCAAGTCATAAACCTTCGAAGTAATGTGGTCTCGTCATCAATGAATTCGAGATAAGGAAGTGACGATGGTCGCGTCTTGCCCAGCATGAAAACTTTTCTAACGTCGTCACTATCAATCGCAATACTAAGAATGTTGCCATTAGAGATTGACGTTTCAATATCCAGGGAAACTACCGATAGCCTGGGCTCATACGAAGCCTTCCGAATCTTTGGGTTTTCAGCCGTCAGGTAACCTTCTGCAAAATTGAAATCTCCGGAGACTTCCACTGTTCCCTGCACGAAGCGCTCCATCAGATATCTATCCGTAGGCCGGATGTCTGCTTCATACGTGGGGATATGGTGATTATGTAAGAGCGCTCTTGCCAGCCCCAGATCACGCTGATTGCTGAAATAGCAGGCAATTGCAGGCTCATCTGTCTCGCTGAAACAGCGAAGCTCTACCGGTGCGCTTCGCCACTTGAGTTGGGCCGCCAGAATCGGCTCAGCTCTGGGAATACTGGACGCAGGGATAAAGAACACCGATTCCTGGCCAGGAAACTCAATTCTTACGGGACCCTCGTTAGTTGCTAACCAATAAACAAGCGATTGCCCACTAACAGAGTCGCGCCATTGCCTGGTAAGAATCAACCCCTGGAGTGTTGTGCTCTCACTTTTCAAGTTCTGCTCGAAAGTAGCGTTCGCGACCCCCGCCTAGCTGGTTGATGACGGTATCAAAAGTGCGCTCAAGGTTATCAACCTTAAGTGCTTCTTCAGCGGACCCTTTTGCAACCACCTTGCCATGCGACATGAGTACGATTTCATCCGCCAGTTCAGCAGCAAGATTAATATCATGCATCACAACCAGCTGACCCAGCCCCTGCGATGACAATTTCTTTAAGGTTGAAGCAATCTTTGACTGGTATCGCAGGTCAAGAGCAGTCATGGGCTCATCGAGCAGGAGAAAAGCCTCAGAACCGCGACCCCACACCTGCGCAAATACACGGCAAAGCTGAACCAGCTGCTGCTCACCCCCAGACATGGTGAGGTACGATTGATCTGCCGCTACACCAAACATGCTGAGCAGTTCCTGTGTCACTTCATCGAAGCCCTCGCTCACGCCAAATGGCGTCCTCCCCATTGCGATGACTTCTCGGGCAGTAAACGGAAATTCCAGCGAGCTCCTTTGCGTCAAAACACCAAGCATCCTGGCGCGAGCCTCTAGGGATATCTTTTCCGGATCACAACCGGCAATCATAACTTCTCCCCCCGTAGCCTTCAGGTAGCCACTCAAAATCTTCATGAGGGTTGATTTACCAGCCCCATTCGGGCCGAGCAGTACTGTGGTCTTGCCCCCCTGGATCTCAAGGTCTATGTCACGAAGGATAGTCAGGCCTTCTATTGCGAACGAGATATTGCGTGCAGAGAGGTTCATAGCACTAACCTTCCCTTTTGCTCAACCATAATCAGGTATATAAAGAATGGGCCTCCAACCAACGCCGTCAAAATACCCACAGGGAGTTCAGTTGGCGCGAGAATAGTTCTGCTTATCACATCAGCCACCAGCAGTAGCATCCCTCCCAACAGGGCAGAGGCAGGAACCACCGTCCTGTGATTGGAGCCGAGCGTCATTCTAACCAGATGTGGTACGACCAAACCGAGAAACGCGATGACCCCAGTTAGCGCAACTCCAATACCTACCGCGACTGCACACAACGATACTATCCGGACTCTGAGCTTTTGATGCGATACACCAAGATGCTCCGCCTCCTCGTCGCCCAGGGTGATCACATTCAGGTTTCTAGATTCGAGAAAGATCAGGAACACTACAACTGGAATGGCAAGCGCCAGCAGCACCGAGATCCAGGTCGCTCCGTTCAGGCTACCCAATGCCCAGAACGAGATAGAGCGAAGCTGCATGTCCGTCGAAAGGTACGACAGCATTCCCACGCCAGACAGCGCTATCGCATTGATCGCGATGCCAGCCAACAAAATCGTCGATAGCCCACCACCGCGACCGCCCACAACAAGGACTATCCAGGTGGTAAGAAGCCCGCCTACAAAAGCGCTACCGGTCATGCCTATCAGAGACAATCCCTGACTACCGTCCAGCACAACATAGATAGCGGCAAACAACGCCGCACCCGCAGACACCCCGATTAGCGCTGGATCGGCCAGGGGATTACGAAACATTCCTTGAATTGCCGCGCCAGATGCCGACACACCCGCACCCACAAGTAGCGCCAGGAGGGTCCTGGGCAGTCGAATATCCAGCACAATCGTGCTCAGCCCTGGGTCGTCATTGTGGCTAAACAAACGCCACAGATCTTTGAGACTAACATCGGCGCTGCCGAACAGCAGGGATGCAACGGCAAGAACACACACCACCAGCGCAAGAGCTGCTATCTTCATACGATGACCGGGAGATCTCTCCACAACCGAAACCCCTTGTTCGATTTCCTAACCTTATACGCCAACACTTCAACCCCACTATCCAGCGCTTCTCGAAGCAGCTTACCGTATTCACAGTCAATATGGTCGGCGGGCCTGACTTCCTGTATGCCCGTGTGCTGCACACAAAAAAACAAAACTGATCTGGCGTTCGACTGCGACATTTTAATGAGCTCCCTCAAATGCTTGGCCCCTCTTTCACTCACCGCATCCGGAAAATAGCCAATACCACTTGATGGTGGATCCTCAAGCAATGTCACGCTTTTAACTTCGACATAACAGTCCTGTTTTTTACTGTCCTGCAGCAGCAGGTCGATTCGACTGTTTTCATCTCCATACTTCACCTCAGGCCGAATCGTGTCATACCCCGCCAACGGCTCAACCAGATCATCCCGTATCGCGGATTGAACCAGTTGGTTCGCTTTCCCCGCATTGACTCCGATGTGATGACCACGCGATGTCCTCAGGTACTCCCAAGTATATCGGTACTTTCTTTTTGGGTTGTCTGAATCTGACAGCCAGATTTCTGCATTCTCTTCGACACAGTTCTTCATCGAACCGGTATTGGGACAATGAACAGTTGTTATCTCATCATTGTCCAGCCTTACATCCGCCAGGAAGCGTTTATATCTTTTGATCAATCGAGCATGAACCAAGCCCTTCATCCGAGCATTTTCCTAATACGACAAACAGCCTCTTTCAGCTGCGATAAGTCTCTTGCATAGCTAATTCGAATCGATCTATCGGCGTTGTGAAAACCAAAGTCAGTTCCTGGCGTCACCGCAACGAAATGGCTTTCGAGTAGGCGGTGACAGAATAGTTCACTGTCCTGCACCTTGTCTGGTAAACCCGCATAGACATAAAATGCTCCTGCTGGCATTAGCGGAATCTCGAACCCAAGTTCCTTTAGCGCTGGCACAAGGTAGTTTCTGCGCACTGCGAGCTCGGCTTTTTGAGCCTCCATTGTCGCAATCGACTCGGGATCGAAGGCCGAAAGCGCGGCTTCCTGCGCGATAGCCGAGGGACAAATAAAGAGGTTCTGAGCGAGCTTTTCAAGATCAGTGGCAATTTCTTCGGGTACAACCACCCAGCCAAGACGCCACCCAGTCATCCCGAAATACTTTGAAAAGCTGTTAATAATAATCGCTTCGGGCACCTGTGCCAGAGCAGACCCCGAGGTGTGGTTTTCATAGACCAACCCCTGATAGATTTCATCCACGATCATAATGCCATCTTTTTTTCGCACGACTTCACCCAGTTCCCTGATAGCCTTTTGGCTCAAGATTGAGCCTGTAGGGTTAGCCGGAGATGCAACCAGAATCCCCCGAGTGGTCCTGGTCCAGTATTCCTCAACCAATGAAGGCGTTAGCTGATAATTTTGGTCAGCATCAACGGGCACCAACAATCCCTCAGCATTGAAGCTAGATAGAAAGTGGCGATTACAGGGATAACCTGGATCAGGCATCAACAGGTTTTCGCCAGGATCCAGCAACAAAGCACTCAGCATCAGCAAACCGCCCGAGGAACCTGCAGTAACAAATATCCGCTCCGCCTTCACTTCAACGCCAAGGCTGAACTTATAGAAGCCTGAAATAGCCTGTCTGAGCTCAGGAGTACCCCTGGCGTCCGTATACCTTGTTTTACCCTCTGAAATAGCTCGCACACCGGCCGCACGGATCGGGGCCGGCGTATCAAAGTCGGGCTCCCCTACTTCAAGGTGAATCACATCATGACCAAGTGACGCCAGTTCATTGGCGCGAGCGAGCAATTCCATCACTCGAAATGGAGCTATTTTGCTGAGCCTTTTTGCTACTTTCAAAACCCTATCCAGAGGAGATCAAGAAACGGATATTACCCTAAAAAAACAAGGGTTAGAGTCGCCGGAAATAGGCTTGGCGAATGGATTTCTATCTGGTAAGGTTCGCCGCTCGTTTTAGAACCCACTTTGTTGAAACGGACAGATCAATGGCAGCGAAGCGTAAAGCAACCGCAAAGGCGAAACCAAAAAACAAGGCAAAGGCAAAGGCCCAGACAAAAACCAAGTCTAAGGTCAAGAATGCACCTGCCAAGAAAGCACCTGCAAAAAAGAAAGTCAGCGTGAAAGCTAAGGTCAAGCCAACAGTAAAAGCCAAACCGAAGGCAAAAGCAAAACCGAAACCGAAACCGAAAGCTAAAGCCAAGCCACAGGCAAAAGCCAAACCGAAAGCTAAAGCCAAACCGAAGGCAAAAGCCAAGCCACAAGCAAAAGCCAAACCGAAAGCTAAAGCCAAGCCACAAGCAAAAGCCAAACCGAAGGCAAAGCCGACAACCAAAGCCGCGGCAAAGCCCAAGGTCAAGACGAAAACAAAGGCCAAGGTCACGACAAAAGTTACAACCAAGGCTAAGGCAGTAAAGAAAAAGGCAGCGGTAAAGAAACCGCCAGCCAAGACGAAGCCAAAAGCCACAAAAAAAACTTCAACCAGCATTAAAAAGGTCACGAAGAAGTTGAGTTCGACAGCAAAAACAGCAGGGAAACCCATCCCGAAGACGAAGGTTGCAATCAAGAAAGCTGCAGCCCCAAAAAAAGTAGCTGAAGTAAAGCAGAAAGCACCACGGCCACCACCTAGCGTAGCAAGGCCAAGAACTGTTCCTAACGAACCTAGCGTTACTCCTTATAGAACAAGAATCAATGAGGAGTATATGAACGCTGAGCAGAGAGCTCATTTCAGCGATATCCTAATGGAGTGGAAATTCCAGCTGATGGAAGAAGTGGACAGAACTGTAAGCCATATGAAAGATGAGGCAGCTAACCATCCTGACCCAGCCGACAGAGCAAGCCAGGAAGAAGAGTTCAGCCTTGAACTAAAAACTCGCGACCGCGAACGAAAACTGATTCGAAAAATCGACAAAACTCTCGAGTTGATCGATCAGGATGATTACGGTTACTGCGAGTCCTGTGGTATTGAGATCGGTGTGCAACGGCTGGAAGCTCGCCCAACCGCAACGCAGTGCATTGACTGTAAGACGCTTGATGAAATCAAGGAGCGTCAGATCCACGGGTAAAATAGTGTTCACCCTATAATGCCAAACATACCTCTCTAAGATGGATTACGTCGGTCGATTCGCCCCCTCCCCGACCGGCCCGTTACACTATGGATCGTTAGTTGCTGCCGTGGCAAGTTTTCTTGATGCCCGACATGCAGGTGGTAAATGGCTACTCCGGATTGAAGACCTTGACCCGCCCCGAGAGTCCATAGACGCACCCCAGGAAATCATCAGACAGCTACTCGCATTTGGCCTGCACTGGGACCTTGAGGTCCTCTGCCAGAGCAGCAGACTGAAATCCTACGACGACGCCCTTGAATCCATTCAAGCATTTACCTTTCCATGCACCTGTTCCCGAAAAGCGGTTCCTGGCATTTATCCAGGCACCTGCCGTCTCAGGAAGCATCTCGCGCCCGTTGGACCATATGCAGTTCGACTCCAGGTGCCCAGGCACAGCGTATCAATCAATGATCGTTGCCTTGGTTTACAGACCTGGGATCTGGAAAAGGAAGTTGGCGACTTCATCATCAAGCGCAAAGATGGACTTCACGCATACCAGCT
The DNA here is from genome assembly GCA_018665025.1 of Gammaproteobacteria bacterium. GTDB lineage: Bacteria > Pseudomonadota > Gammaproteobacteria > Pseudomonadales > Azotimanducaceae > UBA9659. Next base: position 1,610 of record JABJED010000135.1, on the reverse strand, counting down.
CGCCGTTGTCGTTGATGACATCCACTATTCCGTCAGCCATATTGTCCGCGGGAATGACCTGCTTGATTCGACACCCCGCCAACTAGCGCTTTACGAACAGTTAGAGGTTTCACCACCCGAGTATCTGCATATCCCAGTATTGGTGGACGAGTCGGGAAACAAACTGAGTAAACAGGCTCATGCAAAACCGGTGGATACCAGTGATGCTTTAACCACTATCCGTAGCGCGCTATCAGACCTGGGCCAGAATACACACGAGTACTCCTTAAGCATCAAAGAATTGCTGGAGAAGGCCGCCTCCTCCTGGAATCCAGCTACTATTCCAAATGTTCATGACATCTACCACAGAAATTAGGCATTCCCCGTGAGAAGAGCCGCTTACGTTAGTGTTACCTTTTTACCCATGAACGAGACATTGAGTAACAATCTACCTGGCAATATGGGAGTAAAATTTTATATGTTGTTGATTTTTATACGGTTGTTTATTTTCCCACAATTCCGGGATAGTGGTACCTGCCAGTCAACATAGAACAAATAGAAAAAATCTGGCAATGACATTCACTTTCGGGCGGCAGGTTGAAAAATAGTAATAGACATAATAGTAATGAGGTTCTGGCTCGCTAAATGAGCAAAGTTCGCTTTTCCCATTTTCTTTCCCCCCCCGCAAAAACGTTACCGTAAGAACCAGTTCGCTCTGTTAAACTATTCGATTCTAAATACGTTACCTCTTTAAACTTGTTTTTTACGACTCGTATTTTCAACTTTACTCCCAACAATACGCTGGGACTTCCAGGCCAACTCTTGCCAAATGACTGATTTACAGCATCAAAGATGAATTCTTTAAGCTCTATTGAAGAAAGTGCCATCAGTATCAATGCCAGCAAGGTAATCAGTCGCCTGCAGGACCAAGGCTTCCAGGCATACCTCGTCGGCGGCTGTATTCGTGATCTGTTGCTGCGCAAAACCCCAAAAGATTTTGACATCGCAACGGATGCTCACCCGGAAGAAGTCCGTGAGTTGTTTCGCAACTCTCGCATCATTGGGAAACGATTTAGGATTGTTCATGTCCGGTTTGGACGCGAAATAATAGAAGTTACAACTTTTCGCGGACCTCACGCAGATGAGTACGACGAGAATCACTCTGATTCCGGTATGACCCTGAACGACAATGTCTATGGCACCTTCGAAGAGGATGTGTTCCGGCGGGACTTCACGATGAATGCCATCTATTACGAGCCCCAGGGAAAGGAAATCATCGATCTCGCAGACGGTACTGCCGATATTGAAAACCAGATTATCAGGACAATCGGTGACCCAACCGGCCGACTAAGGGAAGACCCGGTCAGGATGCTTCGTGCCATCAGGTTTCAGGCGAAACTGGAATTTGGTTTGGAGTCGGATCTCCAGAGCTCTATCAGATCGCTGGGCTACCTTATACAGGATGTTCCCCCGGCCAGGTTATTTGAGGAAGTACTCAAGCTTTTCCTGTCTGGTTATGGCACTGCTGCTTTCGATGCCATGCTGGAGAATGATATCTATGGGTGGTTGTTCCCGGATTCCAAGCGGTCGATGGAGAACAATGCGACTGAAGAACTCGTACGGCTGGCACT
>JABJED010000134.1 GCA_018665025.1 Gammaproteobacteria bacterium | reverse complement strand
CTGTCCGTGAGGTATTCTCAGCGTAGACTTTCGGGTACCAGTTTTAATTTGCCCATGACGAGAATAGATGTTGCGCACTTTTTGGGGTTAGCGGTTGAAACGGTCAGCAGAGTTCTTAGCCGGATGCAAAGCCGCGGGATAATCAAGGTAAAGGGTAGAGAGTTAATGATAGTAAACAAACACGCACTTTGTGACATGGCGCACTTGAAAGATTCAGACGAGACATCAACTTATTAAAACTGCAACCCCAACTAGACTGAACATGACGCCTGTTAGTAACCCCACTGCAAGACCTATGTTTTTTAGAGCCTGAGTATCTTCTGATCCGTGGAAGTACATATATCCTCCTGTTGACTTTTCGTGGGAATCTTCTCGCATAGCGCGACGAGGCGCCTTGATTCAGATCAAGGATAGCTGACGCTGAGTCGTGCACTATGGCCAGCATTGACCGAATACTTAACATTACCAAGGAGTGACCTGTGAACGATGCCTATTCGCTGGCCAGCAAACATCTAGATTCTGGTATCGCCGAAGCAAGGGAGAACAATGTTGATGTGAATGCCTACGGCCAGGCATTGATCTGGATGCTTATAGAATGCTACAAGAAAAACGGCCGCACGCATGAAGATATAGTCAGTGAGATCCAGTACACGCTTGATAATATTGAAGACGATGGGACGTTTCATGTTTCCAGAAACTAGAAGCGATAGTATGCGACGATCCTCGTATTCGCGAATTTCTCGCAGGCGAGCTTTTAATCCAGACCATTCTTGATTCACGTCAAGATGTACGGGGTTTCATCACTATAGACTCGTTCGACCGCATTCGGATTAGAGTGGAAATGGTAGAGACCCTGACTGGCACAGATAGATCAGCTGGAATCAGCTACAACGAAATACTTGATGCAGACTCACATCCCGTTAGACCCATATTAAGAGTCGACAGTCCTTTAGAGCCGGGTCCGACAGTCGTTGATGCGAGCATCTATTATTCGCGGGAGCAGCACGAACTCGAAAAAGAAAAGTTGTGGAAACGCGTCTGGCAAATGGTATGCCACGAAGATGACATACCGAACGTTGGAGACGCTTTTGTTTATGATATATCGAGCTTATCGTACATCGTCGTTAGAAGCGCAGAAGACGAGTTAAGAGCTTTTCCGAATGCCTGTCTCCATAGAGGGCGGTCGTTACTTCATGAAAATGAAAAAAAATTACACCTGTTGAGATGTCCCTTTCACGGTTGGGCATGGAGCCTGGAAGGTGGGCTGAAGGAAGTTCCCTGTCATTGGGACTTTCCGACGGTTTCCGCGGAAACACATTCTTTAGAGAGTATCCATGTAGGTCGATGGGGCGGTTTTGTCTTTATCAATCCGGACCCTGATGCAGGGCCGCTAGAAGAATTTCTTGGGGATTTCGCAGACAACTTTACGCTCCTGCCATTCGAGCGACGGTATAAGGCCGTCCATGTTGCAAAACGTTTACCTTGCAATTGGAAAGTAGCGCAAGAGGCTTTTTCTGAGGCGTATCATACAGTAGCAACGCATCCCACGTTATTAGGGACGCTTGGTGATGCTAACTCGAAGTATGATGTGTTCGGTAACTACTCGCGTGCGATTTCTGCGCACAACGTAGGCAGTCCACACATCACAAGTGAAAGGTACGACAACCCATATATGGAACAGACGCCATTTACAAAGCAGCGTCACGAGCTAACGGGTGACGTATACGAGCGCATGGAAGAAGGCCTGGTTAAAGTAACCACGACAGACGATAGAACAGGTTATTTCGATGATTGGGGCCGCTATTTGGATGGCGATCAGTTTCATGCGGATATCCACCTTTGTAATTGGGTCGGTGGTAGATTAGCTGAGGGCATGGAGGATGAACCCGGCAATGTTTATACCGGTACGTTTGCAGAGCGTCGCGAGAAGGCCGGTCACGAGCGTCGTGAGAGTCTGCGTAGTTTGTTAGGCGACGATGTCGATCAGATTAGCGATGCTGAACTGCTCGATCCCATTTACTACAGTGTTTTCCCCAACATCAGCCCCTGGGGATCATTCAATCCGATATTTTATCGCTTTCGCCCAGATGGGGATAATCCGGAGCAATGCATCCATGAGTGCATGTTTATGATGCCTGTCCCTAATGGAGAGGATCGTCCGGCACCGGCCAAATGTCACTTTCTGGACCTGGAAGATGACTATATCGAAGCGCCTGAATTAGGAGCGCTCGCGAAAGTTTTTAATCAGGATACGCTTAACCTGCCTTTCGTCCAAAAAGGGCTGAAGTCTCTGAAACAAGTTATTTTTGCAAATTACGGCGAAACGAAGCCGCGTCATTTTCATCATCAGCTAGCTGCGCAACTCGCGAAGTAGCAGCGGTCATCCGAAGGACCTAATATCGGCCTGGATCGCCCCGAATATAGCAAGGTGATGCTCTTTGGATACACGGCTATTCACGAACCCGATTCGCCTGATATAGACGTATGTCTTCGAGGGGACCAGGGTGAATATGGTTCGCTGCTTAACAACTGTCCGATAGATCGTAGTTTTGAATGGGAAAACGTTGCCCAGCGCTGAAAGGTTAAGATTCGCTGAAAATATAGGGCAGTCTTGACCTGTAAGTCCCCACATCGATCGACGCGACCGCCTGAAAGCCATCAAGTTCAGCCCGTTACTGATATCCTGATCGCCCTGATGGATAGAGTCTATGCGGATATAGCCGGGTTGATCGTTCGGGCAAGGTTTACGCCGCTGGCCTATGGGTGCAGTTTTATGGCGTGTCTTAGTCAGGACACAACGTTGCCTTTGATAAGTCTTGGAGCCTCGCAGGTTGTACAGGTGAGAGACAGAGATACCAGAAAGCCGTTGATACTTATCCTGGCCAAAGCATTGATACGCCCGCTCACAGAGCTTTT
>JABJED010000133.1 GCA_018665025.1 Gammaproteobacteria bacterium | reverse complement strand
GTTCTGGAAAGAAGTGATCATCGATTCTGGATCTTGATCAGTGATTCTGGATAAATCGAAAAAGTGATCAACTTTTTCCAGAATCAATGATCAACTTAAACCAGAATGGGTGATCAACCGTTTCCAGAATCGGTGATCAACTTGGCCAGAATACGCAATGGAAGCGAAACTCCTCTTCTTCATCGCTAAGCCAATTAATGGCGAGATGAATATCCAAAATTTACGTTTTGCAAGTCGTTGTTTCTCCTTTCTTAAATTGAGCCCCGGTACTCGGACCGTCCTAACATTATCATCTCTATATTTTTTTAGTGAGATATATATAGTTGTTTTATATGCATATTAAGCTATTTTCTTATAGAACATTGTCGTATGTTTGCAATTGCAATATGTCGTATGTTTGCATATAATTCTTTTGTTGTAATAACTAGGCAGCATCTCATGAGCCGAAAGACACTAGAAAGCCGTATTTCCTATCGTGTTAATCGCATGAATAAGGAAGTGTTTATTCGTGATGATTTCAAAGATCTTGGCGATTATGACCAGGTAGGCAGGATCCTTAGAAAACTTGTAAGCGACGGGCGCTTAGTGCGACTGGGTTACGGTATCTACGCCAAAGCTAAGATTTCATCGATTACAGGCAAGCCTATGCTAGCAATGCAAGGCGGATTCGTGAGCGCAGCGCGCGAGGCTCTTGATCGACTTAAAAGGCTGAATAAGCAATTTAAAGGTTGGGAAATTTCTCAGTCGGAACTTGACTATAATGCTGGACGAACAACGCAGGTTCCAGCAAACGCCGTTTTTAGATTCAAAGGCCGGTTGTCCCGTAACATCTCCTATAACGGGATGAGCATGTCACGTGCAGCGTGATATTGACTTCGCTGAAGTCGCTGACGCACTAGGACTTTCAGCACCGGCGTTCGCAGAAAAAGACTACTTCGTCGTACAAGCCCTCAAAACAATTTCCCAAGTTCAAAGCGAGCCATTTGAAATAATATTCGCAGGAGGTACCTGTTTAACAAAGGCTCATGAGATCACGAACCGAATGTCTGAAGATGTTGATCTTAAAGTACTATCGAACGACGGTTCCATGAGCCGAAATGGGTTAAAAAAAGCTCTACGAAACCTGCGAAAAAACTTAATCACTCAACTAAAAGAAACAGGTTTTGAATTGACAGACAGCAGAGTCCATAGCGAGGGGAAGTTTTTCGAGCTCGAACTAGACTACAAATCAAATCACCAAAATGAAATTCAACTCCGTCCTCATATTCTAATAGAAGTCGCTTACAGAGCACCGAAAATCCAGCCTATTATGATGCCTATCAGATCGTTCGCAGCTGAAGCACTAGGCGAGCCACCCGAAGCGAACATTCAGTGCGTCACGGTTGAGGAAACTGCGTCTGAAAAGCTGGTTGCTCTTTTGTGGAGAGTATTCGCGAAAAGTGTGGGGGAAGGACCAGATTACAACGCAGAAGATGAGCGACTCGTAAGACACGTATATGACCTCTATATGATTGATACGCATGTGAATCGAAACACAGTTGTAGAACTTGCTAGAGAAGTTGTCGGCCAAGACGCCAAAGAAAGAGCCGTACAATCCCCAAAATTCGCGAGCGACCCGGAATCTGCAATGCGACTAGCCGCCAATGTTCTGAAAAATGATAAGCGTTACATGGACCAATATGAGGAGCTCATGAATGCCATGGTCTATGGAGCGGAACCGCCCACCTACGAGAATGCGATTAATGTCGTGGCAGGTTACGCTCATGATACCTGGGGCAATTAGATGCGTTGTTACTGCGCAGTGGATATTTGATGGGCTGCGGGCTAACCATGAGAACCGATTTTGATTCTCGAAAGCTAGCTGGCCAGCCAGCATCCTAGGGGTATCTTATTATCCGCATACTTTTATTCCCTATTTAAACAATGGGTTATATTGATAGTCAGGGAGAGACCCTCGGTACCACATTAAGAATCAAGCATGTCCTGCAAGATCCCAAATGAAGCCGCTGAGGCGTAATCGACTCAGCAGCCCCAAAGTCGTGCTCAACTAGTTATAACGCTGAAATAAGTAACCGCGATCAAAAGTATCGCAGCTATAGGTGTGCTCGGTAATCTTTCGCCAAGTCGCATTTGATTCTGGTTTAGTCAAAAAGTTAAGCGATTCGCCAACATTCGCAAAGTCACCGCCCCAGAGGAACTTAAAGGTTCCCGTTGCATCTTCTGTTGCGCCTGAGCTTGGAAAGAGTGCAGTGACGCCATGGTCAATACCGTTGTCATCCAAATAGCGGTTCCATTTTTGGAAAACGTCGGCGACATCTTTAGGGCCTTTATTCTCCTCAAGTGCACAATTGAACATGTAACCGAATCCCTGTTGCCTGGTCTCCTGACCTGGTTCGTTTCGTACACGAATTGAATTGACATGCTGCATGCTGGAGCAATCAAGCAGCTGGTTAAGTGTTTCGCCGACTTGCTGGCCTGGCTCAGTCGTGTAAAAAGCTTTCAGACCACGCATTTGCTCAGCGTGGCTGGTCCAGAAACCCATCCACAACATGTCAAAATCGTATCCTTGATCGGGCTTAAAGTGCGGCGTCGCTAACCATAGTTCATAACCATGCTCATCGGCTTTTAACCAGTCTGTCATTTTAGCCATCGAAGCATTGAGGTCGTTCATCGACACGCCTTCAACTAATTTACACCCCCGCATTTCACCGGGGACCATCATAAGATCTTCTGCGTGCACCCAGGCACTTGTGCTGAACAATATAGAAACCCAACCAGCGGTAAATAACTTTTTAATCATGGATATACTCCTTACAAGACGTCGTTATTTCTGTTGCTTAATCTATAACCGATACTGTTCCCGGCGCGTTAACAACAGACCCAAGCTTTATAATGTCGCACCATTAACAGATGGGCCAGATTAGTTCGATTTTGGTTTCAATGGCGTACCTGATCTCTAAATAGGGTTGGCCAAAATGTTATGGGGTATCGACGAAGAACAAATAGAAGTCCGTATTTCAGAACTAGAATACCGCCCGCCAAAGCTATCAATCGGTGTTGTGATTTATGTCCCGTCGCTAGAGAAGTGAGGTGGGTCGCTGTTGGTATTCGTACCTGTGTGTATTGGGGGCAGATAACGAACACGCCCTTAATTCTTTCTGCAGCTTTAAAACCCCCCTCCTGCGACTATCTACTTGCCTGGTCGCCTAGATAGCAAGCCATGGCAGCGCAAGCTTTTTCAGCTACTAAACCTCGTTTCGGCGGGGTTTTTTATTAGAGGATGGTCACTGTCTGAATAGCCAATGATCTACTGTCTTACAGGCGCCCGGGTTGATGACTGCAAAGATTTTTGTTCCACGCAAAGTTTATTTGGCCGTTTATCCGCGAATGTTTTAGGGTTGGCTAGCGGTTGCACGTTTAATCGGTGGTGGTTGGGCGGGTACAATGAAGTTCCTTGGCTCTATGAACAAGAGGTTATTGCCACAGCCACCCAACGAGAAGCAATCATGCAGGACATGTCTATTTTTAATCGGTAGGATCATTGTCTCGAAGGACCTGTTCAGCTTCCAAAACTTTTTTATATAAGGAAATGAAATGCAGTTAGAGAAAAGACAAGATGATTCTGTTGCTCAAATTTCTTCAACCGAAGTCAGGGATGATGGGATCATCATTAGTGCGATGACAGATATGGGGAGTTACGGCAAAGTTCGCTTCACAATTAACATCGAATCCAGTGGTGACCGCTCTGCAGGGGTTGCCTATGGTGCTGGACGAGGCGCTTTATCAGATGGAACCTTTTTGGGCGGTAGTTTCAATGGACGGTGGACGAGAGAAGGCACCCTATTAGTCGTGCACGCTATCGATCATGTTTCAAATGGCGACATCAATTTCTTAAAGTTTGAGTTTGACGCAACAGAAAATGAGATTACCCTCGTGAATTACGCCGTGAATTAGTGGATTTTCAGTAGATCCCCAGTGCCTTGTTGGGTGGTAATCCACCATTGGGTACTGCCAACTTAACTGGCCATCAGCGACAATTCCCGGATGAATAAAGCCAACATGTACAAACGATATAGATTTCCTCCTGAAATAATCCAATATGCTGTTTGGCTCTATTTTTGGTTCAACCTTAGTCATCGAGATATTGAAGATTTGTCAGCTCAGCGCGGAATTAGTGTTACCAGAGAATCAATTCGATTGTGGTGCAATAAGTTTGGGTCGAAATATGCTGCTAGATTGCGTAAACGACATCAAGGATATGGTGACACGTTCTTCATCGATGAGGTCTTTATCAGAATTGATGGAAAACAACATTAAATGGAATTATACGCAGTGCTCCGCACCGTTCGCTTTCGCCGTATAATTTATTTTATGTGTAAATCATCTCTTGCCGCTATGTCGTAACTCGCAATGCTCGCAACTATTAATCCGAATAACTCAAAAGATGAAAATTGCCTAGATGCCTTTGATTTAATCAAAAACTGAAAGGATAGTTTTGGATCCACTAACTTTTTCGAACAGCCTCTATTAGCTCGCTTTCAAACTGGCTTATTGTTTGCATGATGTCGGTAAAACGCGGGTAATCACCGAATATCATTTCTTCCATCTGGGCGTAGTCTCTCTCTAGTATTGCTGAAAGATAGGCCGCTGGCGTGAGTTTGATTTCGCCGGCAACCGCTGCCTTATAGTTCGCCCAGCCTTGAGGGTAAAATTTTTTCTTGAATTCAAATGTAGTCTTGAGCAAGTCGATATCATTCATTGCTTCATTTCGGATCTCAGAATTTATCATCTGATAAAGGTCATAATAATGACGGGAGTACCGTGCTTGCTGTTGCTTGTCTTCAGGTCGATGGGCCTCTACGTGCAATATAGTTACTTTGTCCCAAAATGTTTTCTTTGCGTCTATAGCTCTCACTTGGGTTGTCGGTTCACTAAATAGCTGTGGTGCAACGTCGGCACAGTATGGCTTTATTCTCACATCGCTATGCGGGATCATCGCGGACATAGGGCCAATTTCGAGCTCTATCGATGGCTTTATATAGTCGGATTCAAACGAGCCAGGAAAATCAATCGTGATCGACCCAGCGCGATCGGGGTGAATGCTCGCGTTACAGATTTGACCCAACTCAGATTGTAGTAATGGCAGTAGTGTATCTTTCACATATCCTTCAGCCAGTGCTTTCATGTCCTTATTAAAGAGATCTTGTTTGGTGTTACTACGAATCTCATATGGATCTTCGTCTGTTAGTTTCTCCCAGTCCAGAATGAGATCAATGTCTTCAGAGAACCGCTCAATGAGTCCGTAACACTTTGAGAGGCTTGTGCCTCCCTTAAACAATAGCTGGGGCGATAGCTCAGTTGAGCCAAATAATTGCTTTAGCACCCAACAAACCCAAAAGTCCTTTTCTACAGCGGCACCAGGCAGGTTCATTTTGCTAGAAGTCAATTCAAATAATTCGCTTCGCTCCTGATTCGTAAGTGCGGCAACCCTATCCATTAAGCATCTTCCCTGAAGACTCTTTTGATCTCTTCATATACCCATGAAGTAGTATATCTGGCGTCCCTTAGTATCTTACGGCGCGTCTGAATATCGAAGTATTCTTTAATCGCGCGAATCTCACTCGCCTGTAGTTTTCTTTTGTCTAGCGCGATGATGGCCTGAACCAGCAATTGGCTTTCCGTCGACTTTAAGCCGATGTCTTTCAACTTGGTTTTCCTGAAAGACAATTCCTGCCGTCCTAGCTGGTAAGTGCATGATTTACCATCGCTTAGATATAGATATGAGCCGGGTACCTGTGTAGATAAACCTAGGATATTGAGTGCTGCATTACCGGATACTTGGATATTCCAACCAAACTTTCTCGCCAGCGCCCTGGCGACCTTGTCTATGTCTGCTTCGAGTGTTGTATCCAGCAATTTACTAAATCTTGGGTAGTCATATACGCCTCGAATTACTCGGCGAACCCGTCCTTGTTTCGCCAGCCGGCTTAGCGCCTGGTCAATGGCGGCAGAGCTTCCCAAGTCAAGAAAATCATTCTTGATAAATGCCCAACCCCTACCATTCCCATAAACTCGGTTAATTATTTTATTTTCAATGGCTTGCATGATTTTTAGATCAATATTTTGTCAGAAAAACGATACTCTTTTTCTGACAGTAAACAAGATGTATTTCAGTCTAGAGAGCGCCACGACCGCCAAGAGACAGATTACCTGGGTGCTGCTAAAACGAAGCAACAATTACCCAATCTAGAACTCGCTTCTTACGATCATACAAGGCGGGAATTTTGGTGACTAGCTTTTGGCGCGTAATGACCATTCCCTTCGTCTGCCATCAGGATAATTGCAGGCTCAACTAAGGAGAACAATCATGAAATCAAAAACCACAAGAATGAATAAAACGCTCTTAAGTAGTCTTTTCCTACTGGGGTGCATCTCCGCCCAAGGCGCAAGCGCTGGATGTGTTGGTGTTGTTGTTATGGGTAAATGCCAACGAACTGAAGTGGGTTATTTCGAGGGCTCTGACTCAGCGTCACGTTACGAGGCAAACTCCGGTACGACCTATCAATACGATAGGAACGATCCTAGCCAGAATAGGGCGTACGGGTATGATCGAGACGCTCAGCGGCGGGATCAAATGTCCAGCGACCCAAGGAGTGGTACCGACCGAAACACCGGTCAATATGGGGGCGGTATTTTTTAATAGCGTCCTCGTACCCACAATCGCGCTGGGTCGGCGTCCGCAGTAATCACACAAAAAATTCCACTAAATGCTTAAAATTAAATGGGATTATGATGGAAAATATCGAACTAAATAGTTTTTTAACGGATTTTGGAAATGCTATTGCGGAGTACCGTCTTATTGGCTACGAAACCCGCGCTTTGAACCGTGAGGATTTTAACAACGACGCAGTGGATGCTGGTGAAATCGGGGCTGGCCACACCGTTACTGCGATTTATGAAATTACGCCCGTTGGGTCGCCCGCCGTGATGGTTGATGAGTTGCGTTACGGAACCGAGGAGGCTGCCAGGATTAACACCGGCGAATATGCTTTCCTGAAACTACGGTATAAAAACCCAGGCGAGGATAGCAGCAATCTGATCACCACACCGATTACGCCCGAAGCGAATGCCGGACTTAGTGGCGAGGCTCAGTTCGCAGCTGCCGTTGCCGGTTTCGGACAAATCTTGCGAGGCGATAATCTGATGCATGGCTGGACTATCGAAGATGCCCGCGCGTTAGCCCAAACTAATAAAGGCGAGGATCGTTTTGGATATCGTGGCGAATTGGTGACGTTGATGCGCTTAGCCGAAAGCCTGGGTTAAGTATTAAACAGTGCAGCCAGCTTTGTTTTACCGAAGCTGAAGACAGGAAGCATAAACAACATTTTCCGAAGAGCGGTCATGTGTGGTGTAACCTAGAGTCTGGCTCATGGATGAACAAAAAGCGGTGATGAAAAACGCAGCTTCAAGCAAGACACCAGGCACGGCTCTCGCCTTTGCGGCACTAACCTTGTTGATCGGCACCGTGATATTTTGGTTGCCTGGCATTTAGAAGACCGTCTATGATTTCAGGTTCTTATAAACTGCAGATTCAAAGTCTTTCAGCATAGCCACGGCGTGAGTATCGTAAAAAGGTAAAACCTGAGTTCCGATAACAGCGCAAAGATCGTTTTCACGGTCTATCCAGAAGTAGCTGTTAAACAAACCTGCCCAGGAAGCAGAACCTTTGGGGCGTCCTGATTCTGTTTGTGCTTCATGCAGCAGAAAGCCTAAACCCCATTTGGCTGGTTGACCAAAGCCCATATCGAAGTCGTTACTCATAGTCGGCATTTGCGTTGGGCCGGGAGTAACGTCTAAATCGCCAATGTGATTTTCAAACATCATATCCACTGTATCGGGCTGCAAAATCTTCGCATCGTCTAATGTGCCTTGATTCAACAATACCCGCATAAACCGAAGGTAGTCCGTGATGGTTGAACTTAAGCCACCACCGCCAGATACTGATTCGCCAAGGTGTGGGATTACCGTTAGACCAGCCTCAGTTCTGGAGTGGATCGCCGCACGCCTGGCGGCTTTTTCATCCGGCACTTTATAAGAGCTGTCATGCATGCCCAGTGGGGCAAAAATGTGGTCTTGGAAATAAACGTCCAAACCTTTACCGCTTAAGGTTTCGACAATGACTCCAGCCCAATCAATACCAATACCGTATTCCCAGCGCTCTCCTGGAGAGAAACCAAGGGGTGCCGTCATACCGTCGCCACCTTCAGCAAAGAGGCTGTCTATTTGTTCACTGGCCACACGCTGCAATCCGTTGGCATTCCATATCTCATACACATAACCGGATGTGTGAGTGAGCAGTTGGCGAGTGGTGGGGCTGGTTTTTGGCGAACTGAGCATAGGTTTGCCGTCATCATGAAAGCCATCCAAAACCTTAAGGTGCTCCAAATCAGGCAGGTAGGCGGTAATGGGCGTGTCCAGATCAATGAGCCCTTGCTCTACCAATTGCAGGGTGGCTACGGTGGTGATGGCCTTGGTCATGGAGGCGATGGCGAAAATAGTGTCTGTGGTCATGGCATCTGAAGCATCAAGACTGCGCAGACCAGCGGCGCCCATATACAAAGTGCCGTCAGCATTAGCGATACCAGCCACCGCACAAGGAAGATCGCCGCCGGCAATATGTTTTTCTAGAATTTGATCAATGTTTTGCATGTTTAGGAGTCCCTGTTTTTTTTCCTGTAGGTCGGTCGGTTGGAATTTGTGATCCTTAGATGCTCACAGTTTTTGCATTTGACATCAACAGTCTGTTTGAGACTAACGCATTGAGGCAAAGGCTAACTGGACAGCTTCTTTGCGAAGATAGGAAACATAAACCGCATTTATCCCGGATTTCAAAAATATCTTGATTGGGATTGCTCGGATTTCAACCCAGTGGAGCGAGCGCACGAAGTACGAGGCTTCAACTGCATGTTAGATGCGGGATCTCTAAGATGATGGTGTGCAAACATGTAACACTCTAAATTCTAGTCCTGCTTTTCGATGTCGTATGGCGCTTTGGTATTCGGATGAATTGAACATATCGAGATACGCTCGACGTGATGGGTAG
>JABJED010000132.1 GCA_018665025.1 Gammaproteobacteria bacterium | reverse complement strand
GGTGCCGATAATTCCGTAGCGAATCGTCAATTCATTATCCTCGTGCAGATTGTCGATTGATCAAATATAGGAATAGTTGGTTCAGTCAGTCTTTCTAATGTTTGGCTAAGATTGGAGTTCAGGCAAATTCTTGAACAGGTCTAGGGTTTCAGGGTTTGCCAGTGCATCGGTATTTTCTACCGGTTTATTATGGATGACCTTTCTGACCGCTAGTTCGACAATCTTGCCGCTGATGGTACGCGGAATGTCTGCAACCTGGATGACTTTCGCCGGGACATGTCTAGGCGTTGTATTTTGCCGGATGGTCAATTTGATGGTCTCGATGAGTCGATCATTCAGTTTGATGCCTGCCTTTAACACGACAAATAGAACCACTCGCTCATCACCCTGCCAGTCCTGCCCGATGGCGATGCTGTCGACAACTTCAGAGATGGTTTCAACTTGCCGATAGATCTCTGCGGTGCCGATTCGGACTCCCGCAGGATTAAGTACAGCATCACTGCGACCCTGAATGACAATGCCGCCACTTTCGGTCAGTTCCCCGTAATCACCATGTGTCCAGATGCCGGGATGTTCAGCGAAGTAAGCTTTGAGGAATCGCTCATCTTCAGGATCCTGCCAGAAACCAATAGGTGTTGATGGGAAGGGCCTGGTGCAAACCAGTTCACCGGTCGCATCGGTAACCGGCTCGTTGTGTTGATTCCAGAATTCTACCGCCATGCCAAGCCCACGGCATTGAATTTCGCCGGCGTACACCGGTAGGTTAGGGTTGCCCAACATGAAGCAAGAGATGATGTCGGTCCCGCCGGAAATAGATGACAGGCAAACATCGGCCTTGAAGTCACGGTAAATATATTCATAGCTGGTTTCACTTAAGGGTGATCCTGTTGACAAAATCGTCTTCACTGAACTCAGCTGATGAGTCTTCGCCGGCTTTAATCCCTGCTTTTCAAGGCCTGCAATGTACCTGGCGCTTGTACCGAACACTGTTATGCCCTCATCGTCGATCGCATCCAGTAGTACGTTACCCTCATTGGCGAAGGGTGAACCGTCGTAGAGCACCAGTGTGCATCCCGTACTTAAACCGGACACCAGCCAGTTCCACATCATCCAGCCGCAGGTCGTGAAGTAGAAAAGCGTATCTGTACGAGAGATATCGGTATGCAGTTTGTGTTCTTTCAGATGTTGGATGAGTGTACCGCCTGCACCGTGGACAATGCATTTTGGAACTCCCGTGGTGCCACTGGAATACATGATGTAGAGCGGGTGATCGAAAGGCAGGGGTGTAAAGGTTAAAGGTGTGATGTCTTTGTGGACAAAATCACCGTAGCTTTCGGCCTTTTCCATCTGTGTCAGATTCATAGTCTGGTTCAGTAATGGAAGGACAATAATCTTTTCTATGCTGTCGATTCTTTTCTGGATAGATGTGACTTTTTCCAGGCAATCATTGACCTTGCCGTTGTAAACGTAAGCCTCTGTGGTGAACAAAAGTCGCGGTGAGATCTGGCCGAACCGGTCGCAGGCGCCGTTGGTGCCGAAATCCGGTGAACAGGAGGACCAGATGGCGCCGATAGCAGTGGTAGCCAGCATGGCAATGACTGTTTCCGGGATATTTGGCATTAAGCCCGCGATACGATCACCTTTGGTGATCCCGTGATGCCGCATGGCAGATACGAGTCGTTCTACCTCATCATAGAGCGCTGCGTAGGTGTAGCTGCTTCGTTGACCATTTTCCAGTAAACCGACTAATGCGACCTGGTCGTCGTTGTGACGCATCATGTTTTCCGCGAAATTCAATTCGCAGCCGTTGAACCAGGAAGTGCCTGGAAACTTGTCCAGGTTCGACGTCACCCGGTGGTAGGGGGTTGTTGCCTTGACGTCGCAGAAATCCCAAATGGCGGCCCAGAAGTCATCGATTTCGATGACAGACCATTGGTGCAGTGCATCGTAAGTCGGGAAGGTTTGATTAAACCGCTGTTCAACATAGTGTTGAAAATGTGTCATCTGGCTGTTGGCAATTCGCTCTTCGTTTGGTCGCCACAAGGGAATCACGATGCCGGGCTCCGCACCATTAGATAGACTGGTTCGGCCAGATCTCGAAGCAAAGAAATGGCATTCATCAGTTTTGGTTGTTTGCCAAAGGAAGCGGTTCAAAAGCAAGAAGATCTGCGCCGCCGTCAACGAGATCGCCTTTACCGTAGAAAATTTCGCTGATTAACCCATCAACTGGCGCTTTGATGGCGTGTTCCATTTTCATGGCTTCCATAATCACTAGCGTGTCCCCTGCGCAGACTGTCTGACCCTTCATTACAAGAATATCGACGACCGTGCCATTCATCGGTGCCTTAAAACCTGAGCCATCATCCTGGTCTACCTCTTCTCCCAGATCGGTAACCTTGGTTGTGAACTCGAAGGTGCCATTACTGGTAAAAAGAGAAATCGTAGTAACCCCTTCAACAACGACTGCAGTCTGTCGATGGCCGTTAATGGTAGCGATCAAGTTATTCCCCTCGAGACTGCCACTGACAGTGCAGGAAGTGTTCTCGAAATGCATGTCAAAAGTGTCCGGCCCGCTTTTTGCTGTGCGGATAATATAGTCTGTTTTGCCAACAACAATTGTCTCAAAATGGATGGCCGCTGCATTCGTTCGCCAGTTGTCGCAGGCATGCCAGGGGGATGTTTGGTCAGAAGCTGGTACAGGTTGTGACTGGCGTCGCAACGTCAGGTAAAGGCACGCAAGTGGTGCCAGGGATTCGATGGGCAATTGTCTGGTTTCAAAGAGGGCGGTTTCATTTTTTGTAATAAAATCAGTGCTCAGTTCTTCTGCGACAAATGCTTTATGGGTGACCAGGCGATGCAGAAAGTCGATGTTGGTGGTTACGCCAATGATGCGATAGGTCGCCAGTGCTTGCGCGAGGCGCTGCAGGGCAAGCCCGCGGTTTTCACCCCAGACAATCAGTTTCGCGATCATCGGATCATAAAAGACACCGACCTCGTCATCCTGAATAACACCTGTATCGATCCGTACGTGGGCTGATTCAACAGGTTGTTGCAGCCATGTCAGTTTGCCTGCGGCAGGTAAAAACTCGTTGTCAGGGTCTTCCGCATAGATTCTTGCTTCGAAGGCGTGACCGGTGATGGTTAGTTCAGATTGTGCAAGCGGCAGTGGTTCGCCGTTGGCTACTTTTAGCTGCCATTCAACCAGATCCTGACCGGTAATCATTTCGGTAACAGGATGCTCGACCTGGAGTCGGGTGTTCATCTCCATAAAATAAAAGTGCCCGGTTGAATCCAGCAGGAATTCGACCGTGCCTGCACCGACATAGTTGACAGACTTGGCTGCACGCAACGCGGCTTCACCCATTTGTTCACGAACGCCGTCAGGCAGCCTTGGTGCCGGCGCTTCTTCAATAATCTTTTGATGTCGACGTTGTACAGAGCAATCCCGCTCGAACAGGTAGACGCCATTACCCAGGGAGTCGCAGAAGACCTGAACCTCAACATGTCGGGGCTGTTCGAGATACTTTTCTACGAGCATGTCATCGTCGCCGAAGCCTGATAGTGCTTCTCGCTTTGCGGCGGCAAGCGCTTCATCAAACTCATCGGGGCTATGAACTTGCCGCATGCCTTTTCCACCGCCACCTGATACCGCTTTCAATAACACAGGGTAGCCAATCTCTTCGGCTGCGTTTTTGAGCAGGGTAGGGTTCTGGTCTGCCCCGTGATATCCAGGCAGCAAAGGTACTTCTGCCTTTTCCATCATTATTTTTGCGGCAGATTTGGAGCCCATGGTCTTAATGGCCGCTTCCGGTGGGCCGATGAAAACAATATTGTTGGTTTCACAGAGGTGACAGAATAGGGCGTTTTCCGACAGGAAACCGTAGCCGGGGTGAATCGCTTCGCTGCGTGTTTGTTTTGCAGCTTCAATAATCTTTTCCATTAACAAATAGGAGTCTGCTGGCGCAGAGCCGCCAATATGCACCGCCTCATCGGCCATCTGTACATGCAGGGCATTTGAATCTGCGTCTGAATAGACAGCCACCGTTCGTATGCCGAGTTTTCTAGCGGTTCGAATCACCCGGCAGGCGATCTCGCCGCGGTTCGCGATAAGAATTTTGCCAAACATTTAGTGGGTTCCTGTACGAATAATAGACATGTTCTGGCTACATCCTGAAGACGCCGAAACGGGTTTCAGCGATTGGTTTGTTTAGTGAGGCGGAGAGCGCGAGGCCCAGTATGCGCCTTGTGTCCGTTGGATCTATCACGCCGTCATCCCAAAGTCGTGCGCTGGCGTAATAAGGATGCCCTTCAGCATCAAAGTTATCGATGATCGGTTGTTTGAAAGCCTGTTCATCCTCGATGGCCCATTCGTCACCGGCATTTTCAATCTGGGTTCGTCTTACCTGGGCGAGGACGCCAGCGGCCTGCTCACCGCCCATGACTGAAATTCGGGCATTGGGCCACATGAACAGGAAATTGGGGTCATAGGACCGACCACACATCCCGTAGTTACCGGCGCCGTAGGAGTTGCCGATGATGAGGGTGAGTTTGGGTACCTTGGCACTAGCCACAGCCGTTACCATCTTGGCGCCGTGTTTGGCGATGCCGCCGGCTTCATACTGCTGACCGACCATGAAGCCGGTAATATTTTGCAGGAAAATGAGCGGTATTTTTCGTTGTGCGCACAACTCAATAAAGTGCGCGCCTTTTTGTGCGGACTCACTGAATAACACCCCGTTGTTAGCAACGATGCCCACAGGATAGCCGTACAGCCTGGCGAAGCCGCAGACTAAAGTTGTGCCATAAAGTGCTTTGAATTCGTCGAATTCAGAGCCGTCGAAGACGCGGGCGATGATCTCGCGAACGTCGTAAGGTTGGCGTACGTTCTTTGGCACGATACCGTTGAGGTCGCTGGCGGGGTACAAGGGTTCTACACTTTCTTTCACATCCAGCGAAACGGGCTTTACCCTATTCAGGCGGCCTACAGTATTTCTGGCGAGTTGAAGTGCATGATGATCGTTTCTGGCGTAGTGATCAGTGACCCCGGATTGTTTGGAATGGATATCTGCGCCGCCGAGTTCCTCAGCAGTTACTTCCTCGCCCGTCGCCATTTTGACGAGGGGAGGGCCAGCAAGAAATATCGTCCCCTGGTTTTTTACGATGATGGATTCGTCTGCCATGGCTGGCACATAGGCACCACCGGCTGTACAGGAGCCCATCACCACCGCTAGCTGTGGGATGTTCAGTGCTGACATGTTGGCCTGGTTGAAAAAGATTCGGCCAAAGTGGTGTCTGTCGGGAAAGACTTCATCCTGGTTCGGCAGGTTGGCGCCGCCGGAATCCACCAGGTAGATGCAGGGCAAGTTATTTTCCTGCGCGATGTCCTGTGCGCGAAGGTGCTTTTTCACGGTGATGGGATAATAGGTGCCACCTTTAACCGTTGCGTCATTAACAACAATGACGCACTCCTGGCCGCTCACTCGTCCAATGCCAGTGATAATGCCGGCGGCTGGCACATCATCTTTACCGTACATGTTGTGCGCAGCGAGTTGTGAGAATTCCAGAAAGGGTGAGCCAGGGTCTATCAGTGCGTCAACCCGGTCGCGAGGTAACAGTTTCCCTCGGGCGATGTGCCGTTGCTGGTAGCGTTCACCGCCACCTTGTTTGATTCGTTCCACCTGGGCTTGCAGGTCGGTTACCAGGCTCTGCATATGTTCTGTATTTTCAATAAAATCTTGCGAGCGAGAATTTAGTTTTGTCTTGATGGCGCTCATGGTTTAGCCCGCCTCTGAGAAAAGTTCGCGACCAATCAACATACGCCGGATCTCCGAAGTGCCTGCACCAATCTCATAGAGTTTGGCATCGCGAAGCAGGCGACCTGTATCGTAGTCATTGATGTAGCCGTTACCGCCCAGCGCCTGGATGGCCTGCAGTGCACATTGCGTGGCCTGCTCTGCGGTATAAAGAATGACAGCTGCTGCGTCTTTTCGGCTTTCAAGGCCGCGATCGCAGGCACGCGCAACCGCATACAGGTAGGCTCGGCTGGCATTGAGTACGGTGTACATGTCTGCAAGCTTGCCCTGCATTAATTGGAATTCTCCGATTGCCTGGCCAAACTGCTTTCGGTCATGAACATAAGGTACGACGATATCCATACAAGCCTGCATAATGCCGACCGGGCCGCCTGAAAGAACGGTTCGCTCGAAATCGAGGCCCGACATCAGCACTCGCACACCCTCGCCTTCGTGGCCGAGAATATTAACTGCGGGGACTTCGCAGTCTTCAAATATCAGTTCGCAGGTATTGGACCCTCGCATACCAAGCTTGTCGAGCTTTGGTGCCTGTGTGAATCCGCCAAAGCCACGCTCAACAATGAACGCAGTCATACCACGCGAACCGGCATTGCTGTCGGTCTTGGCGTAAATGACGTAAGTGTCTGCGTCAGGACCGTTGGTGATCCACATCTTGTTGCCGTTCAGAACATAGACGTCGCCTTTTTTCTCGGCTTTGAGTTTCATACTGACGACATCAGAGCCCGCACCTGGCTCCGACATGGCAAGGGCGCCGACATGTTCGCCGGAACACAGCTTTGGTAAATACCTTGTCTTTTGTTCAGCAGAGCCGTTTTTGTGAATCTGGTTAACGCAGAGATTGGAGTGCGCGCCGTAGGACAGGCCGACCGAAGCTGAAGCACGGCTGATTTCTTCCATTGCGACAACATGGCCCAGATAGCCCATATTGCTACCTCCAAATTCTTCTGCAACGGTGACACCGAGAATGCCGAGATCACCCATCTTTCGCCAGAGATCGGCGGGAAACTCATTGTTTTTATCTATCTCTGCGGCGCGCGGCGCGATTTCTGCCTGGGCGAATTTGTAGACCAGGTCGCGCAACATGTCCAGATCTTCACCCAGTCCGTGATCCAGCATGGCATAAGATGTGTTCATTAAAGTTCTTCCCAATGATTTTTGTGGGTGGAAATATCAGTTAACCTTTTTTGACTTCGCTTTATTTTCCATTGCGGTGCTAGTGCGTTCTTCCCATGACTCCAGGTCAACAATCATACGTTCGAGTTCGTGCTTCTGAGCTTCGAGTTGATGTCTTCGTGATTGAATTTTTTCGATGAGGGTTTCGAGCTGTCTTTTATTGTTAGACGCCGGATCATACATGGCAATCAGGTCTGTACTTTGCTCGAGAGACAGCCCCAATGTTTTACCGCGGAGGATCAGTATCAGTCGAGCCCTGTCAGTTGCTGAATAAGTCCTGTTCTGGCCAGATCGCGCGGGCGAGAGGAGACCTTTCTCTTCATAGAAGCGTAAGGTTCGAGTGGTGACATCGAATTCCTGTGATAATTCGCGTATGGAATATTGGCTGCTCATAGGGAGCGAATCGTAGCCTAACGTTTACGTTAACGTCAACTCTTAATGCTTGGCCGTGCATCATGCCCGGGAGAGTTCCATGTAACCGGCCGGTTGCTCGTGTCCGACGAACGTTTTTCCCAATTCCTCGTAGTGTCGATAAGAGATGAGCGCATGGTTAGCGGCTTGTTGCGCATCTCGTAGCTGACGCTCGAGCGGGCTGTCCATTCTGCTGCCCGTTGTGCCCGCTGTGTTATTGATCATGCCGACAACTTTCCTGGTAGATTGTGCAGCATGTGCGCAAGCCAGCAACGCCGGCCAGAAGTATTCCCATTCCGGGGACAGTCGTCCGCCATTTTCGGGGAGCGGCCCAAGATGCTCCTCCAGACGATCCTGGGTTTCCATCACAAATGACCGGGCGGCCAGCAGTGTTGCCTGGGCTTCACCAATCCGGTATTGAATCTGGGGTTGGTCCCTGAGCGTCGAGACAGAGCCCCATGGTGTTTTCTCTTGCGCCAGTTCAATAAATGTATCGATGGCCCCGCGGCAGACACCCAGCGCAACCGCGGCTTTGTTATAGACAGCATGAGTTGGGTTTCTGTACGTCGGGTTTGCCCAGATCTCGCTGGGCGCCAGGGACCGAAAAGGAAGAAGGTGCTCGGGCGGAACATAACAATCAGTCATCCGCACATCGTGGCTGCCGGAACCGCGCATTCCTCCCGTATCCCAGGTATCGATAATCTCGAAGTCGCCGAGGGGCACCATATAGGATGCCTGCGCAGGTTTGCCAGTGGTCTCGTCGACGGTCATCGCTCCCATCAGGAAGTTCCAGTTCGCGTTATGGCAGCCACTAGCGAATGAACCCTGGTAGTTCAAACGCCAACCGTCGCCATCCTGTTGGGCGCCTCGACCGGGAGTGGGGCCGTTGGCGGGACCGTGTCCAGAACACACCAGAGCATCCCAGTCGTCGAAGATTTTGTCAGCCAGGGCAGGGTCCATACGACGGATCACCAGGGCGTTGATCTCAGAAGATATCTGGGTGCACCAACCAACCGATCCGTCAATGGCGGAAACGGCCTCAATGATTTCGATCTGTTCGCGGGCTCGAAGGTTCTCGCCACCAAGTTCGGTCGGTAGCGCAAAACGGTAGAGCCCTTGGTCTGCCATCTCTTTCGAAGCCCAGGCCGGGAGATGTCGAAGCTGCTGGGCTTCGTCGCCTGCGGCTATTAGTGATTCCTTCATTGCGGCGATGCGATCCAGGGCGGGTGTTTTCGAAATCTCTTTCTGGCGTTCTATGATTTCTGCTCGAACCATTTCCGTTTGCCTCCGGGGGTCATTGGGTGGTGGGCTTGTTTGCGCTGCACCCGTGATGCGAGAGATTCTTCAGGCCTTGTTTTAATCATGCCTTCAGGTATCAGTAAGCACTACCTAAATTATTGGTGTGCATGTTGGTTTATTAACGGAAAAGGCGGAACGGAATTTCGTGAAAAACCGGGACCGTTGCCTAACCTTGGGGCTTGGTTTAAAAATAGAGGCCATAGTTTAAACATCGAGTCTATGGTTCAAATATAGAGGTTATGGCCTGGGAAGCCCAGATGCAGTCAGCGCTGGTATCGAAGAGCTGGTTCAGGGTCTGTTAATCCAATCGCCATTCGCATCTTCGCGCTTGCTGAAGGCGGGCTTGTTGCTGAAAGTCTCTTCCACCCAAGCCAGCGCCTCTGCCTGATTAAGGCTGGTATCCCAGAGGATGCCTTCGGGTTGAGCGACATGCCAGGGCGTATCCCAGAAGACCTCCAGGCCGTTGCCTTCAGGATCGCTGAAATAGAGAGACAGGGTGTTGCCGTGGGATAATGGTAATACGTTGACACCGGCTGACGCGAGTTTGCTGTGAAGCGTTTTCACATCGTCGAAAGACTCGACACGAAAAGCCAGGTGGTTCAGTGAAGTGGATGTGTCCTCGTCCTTTCGCGCGGAAACAATCGCGAGTTGGTGATGCTCATCCTTGTTCTGGCTCATGAAAATAATGTTAGGCCCATTTTTTGTGACTGGGCCGCTGTCGCTGACGTTAAACCCAAGCGTTTCGGTGTAGAAGTCCAGAATTTTCTTTTCGTCTCTTACGTTCAGTACTACGTGTGACCAGCTAAGTTTCATCAGCTCATTTCTCCTAATATCAGGCTCTTTAGCCTCTTCGTTAGTGCGTAATATGGTTTGTTAATGTCAATTTTTTCGCCAGTTTCGCGACCAGATCGTCAACGCTGTTCGATTCATCGGTATGCCCAAACACCAGTCGGTCTGGACGAACAATCGCGCTTTCAAACTGCTCGAACAGCCGATCAAATCGACCGCGGACCGTCGACAGGCCCTCAAGGGATACTACTCCTATATCGAGTTGATTCAGAATTGCCCGGGTTTGCTCAGATATTTCCAGTTTTTCATTAGAACGTGTGACCAGCGCAAACCCGTTGCCTAAAATGTCATCCAGTTTAAGCAATGAACCGTCGACATCGGTTACTTCCGGTTGCGCAAAAAGATATCCGGTGGAGCCTGTATCACTCACTTGCTCCAACAGGACTATGCCGTCCCGAATAGGCGGTTGGGTTCGTCCCTGGCCATAGCCGGACGATCGCAGTGCTTCGGGCGTTTCAGGCGGCTTCAGACCATCCCGCTGGGCTCGCTCTACTTCTGCCATGTGATCCATTAGTTTGCCAACGGACACTGCCCACTCGACAAGATCATGGGCATGGGCGCTTCGTTCAGCCTCATAACTATCCAGGAGCTGCGGGTCACATACCCCCTGAATCACGAGCGGTAGCTTCCACGAGAAATTAATCACATCTCGCATGCCAGCGTTCATACCCTGACCAAGAAAAGGAGGGGTCTGGTGAGCGGCATCCCCGCCGATAAATATCTTTCCCTGTCGCCACTTGTCAGCGGTCGCGGCATGGAACTGATAAACGGCCGCTCGGCGAATTTCATAAGTGTCTCGCGGGGTCCACTCATCGATCAGGGACATGATGAGCTCGTTATCAAGCATCGCCTCGGCTGTTTCGCCCGGCAACATCTTGAATTCCCAACGCCGGTAAGGGTCCTTTGTACAAACGTAGGTTGTAATACGATCTGGATCACATACCTGCAGGGTATCAAGTCCCAGGGTATGTCCTGGCTTGATCGTAACGTCGACAACGAGCCAGTCGGCATCATACCCGAGACTCTGCCAATCCGAGCCCAGCGACCTTCAATCCAGCCTCGGCCATCAGGATTGTCGCGGCACAGCCGACCGGGCCAAGCCCGATGATGATTAGGTCATAAAGTACATCAATGCCTGAAGAAATATTGACTATAGTCATAATAAGTGGTTACCATTATTGACTATAGTCAGTCAAAACTGCAGCTAGTGATCGCCATGCCCAAGCTATTAAACGCAAGAACTTCGGCCGCCAGTGATGAGCCGGATAGCCTGTCTCGCGTTGAGCGCAAGCGCCGGGATACACGGGACCGCATTATCAGGCAGGCTGAGTCGCTGATGAGAAGTCGGCCCATTGATGAAATTACTATCCAGGACATCACCGATGCTGCGGATATTGGTCATGGTACCTTCTACCTCCATTTCAAATCGAAATACGAAGTGCTCATCCCGATTGTTGAACAGCAGGCCGTGCGTTGGGATGCAATCATTCAGCGGCGGGTGAGTGATGTCGATGATCCTGCTATCGTGCTCGCCAGTTCAGCGCGATACATGGCGAGGATTATTGTGGCTGACCCGCTTTGGCGTTGGGTTCTGCAGCACTCAGGTGTGCCGGTTGATGATATGCGACAGGCGATCGGGCGGTTTGGTGCCCGGAACTTTGGTCGCGGTTTACTGTCAGGTCGGTTCAAGGTCCCGGAATTAACCATAGCCTCAAGTTATATGTTGGGTGGCTTCGTGAATGGGTTGCTGGCCAGCTTTGATTCAGCCGATCCGAACAGAACGATTGACCAGATGGTTGAAATGTTTCTCCGGGTGGTAGGTCTGGAGTCGCAAGAAGCTGAGCGAATTGCCAACCTACCTTTGCTGGAGTTGGAATGAACAGCGCCCAGGAAGCTTATAGATACCGGTCTTTTCCGGTATGCGCAGCACCCTGCTAACAAATATTTAGACGTATATTTAACGAACACTGAGGAGAAAAACACCATGAAACTGGCCACTTATTCGACGCCTGGCGATGCCACGCGAAGAGTCGGCATCGTGCGCGATGATGAAATTGTTCCACTTGCGGGCAATGGCATTGAAGGGGATATGACGTCGCTGCTTGAAGCCGGAATTGATAACGATGCTATCGAGGCGGCGACAACGGGAAAATCGGGATTGCCCCTGTCCTCTGTCACGCTGCATGCGCCCGTGCCGCTGCCCGGTAAAATACTTGCCATTGGTCTTAACTACGGTGATCACATCGCTGAAACTGGTTTTGAAAAACCCGAGTTTCAGATGTGGTTCAACAAACAAAGAAACTGCGCCAACGGTCCCTATGCTGACATCAACCTGCCGGTGGTCTCGGACAAGCTGGATTATGAGGCTGAGCTTTGCCTGGTCATCGGCAAACGCTGCAAACATGTTCCGACTGAACGAGCGCATGAGGTTATTGGTGGTTATTTCTGTGGAAACGATGTCAGCGTGCGTGACTGGCAGCTTCGTGTACCTACCTTCCAGATTGGGAAATCATTCGATACGCATGGACCAATGGGACCATGGCTCGTAACACCCGATGAAGTCGGTGATCCCCATGATCTTGATATCCTGGCTACGGTGAATGGTGAACAGCGCCAGAAATCCAATACCAGACACCTGATCTTCAACTGCTTCGATGCGATTGCGCATCTTAGTAAGTCATTCACGCTTGATGTCGGTGATGTTCTGTTCATGGGTACACCGGGCGGCGTCGGGGTTGCCATGAAGCCACCCTCGTTTATGAAAGTTGGCGATGTTGTTCGTGTTGAGATCGAAAAGTTGGGTTACATCGAGAACACGGTGGTGGCTGAAAATGATGAAACCATTATTGGCTGAAGCAGAGCGTGACCAGGTGCCGTTTCTTCACTCGTACGATCTGAACTTGAGGAAGCCTGGGGAAAAGTCCTCGCCTTTCTACCCAGGCATCGCAGAGAAGTTAGCGGCCGTTAATAATCGTTCATCCCATCTCTTTGGCAAGGGCGGTAAGTTGGCTCTTTTGCGCGTGGAGCGTCTCGTTCAATGCATCAGGCCCTGCCATTGTTTTTTGTACCGGGACTTCTGAAACCGGGTCCAGACCGACCAGCCGGGTCCAGGCATTCATGTAGGGTGACTGGAAGTCGAATGGATCAGGCTTGCCATCTTTTGGACTGTAGTCTCCACCGCGGGAATAGATCAACGTTGCCCGGCCGGAAGCCAGCCCCCTTGGTCCATTCTCGTCGCTCGTGAAAGTCAGCCCTGGGTGAGTAATCAGGTCAATGTACTGCTTTAGCTTATAGGGAATGCTGAAATTCCACATGGGGATGGTAAACAGATAACCATCAGCTTCCACAAACTGTCTGACTAAACTTGTGATGGCTGTCCATTGTCTTGCTTCTTCTTCGTTAAGATCTAGTCCCATGGCGAATTTCATTTTTGCGGCAGTTATCTCCAACGTGACTTCTGGCAACTTTGCTTCAAACAAATCCAGCCGATTGACTTGTACAGAGTCGGCTAGAGCGCCGGTGAAAATGAGGGCTGCCTGGTTTGCGGCAGAGAGGTCGCCTCTTGGGGATGCATTGATGTAAAGCAGGTT
>JABJED010000131.1 GCA_018665025.1 Gammaproteobacteria bacterium | reverse complement strand
TTCCGTAAAACGGAGATGGGTAAAAAAATTCTCTCAGAGAACCGGAACCTGCTAACGACGCTCCTTGATCGTGAAGGTTTGGGAACCCACGACGCTGGAACCCTGGGTCAGGCCTATCTGGGTTTCGTCGAGCGAGAACAGATCAGCGCGGACGGTCTGGTGGACGCGAGCCAATTGAAAGAAGAAATCGAGGAACCTAGATTCAGGTTATTCGGTGAACGGATGCGAGACCAGCACGACCTATGGCATGTCACCACAGGCTATGGCCGGGATACTTTTGGCGAAGCCTGCCTGCTGGCATTCACTTACGCACAAACCGGCAACCGCGGACTGGGTATCATCGCCCTGGCCGGTATGATGAAACTTCAAAAAGCGCTCGGCGCCGGAGCACGAAAAGCCATCTGGCAGGCCTACAAGGCTGGCAAGCGCGCGGCGTGGTTACCACAACAGGACTGGGAAGCACTGCTATCCCAACCTCTTGAAGAAGTTCGGCAACAACTGAGGATTGCACCACCCGAGGTGTACCAGGAAGTGTTCGAGAATTACAAAGTGGCAAACGCCTGATTTATTTGCCGGGGCCACAGCATCGGGAAAGCTGGTTTAGTTCGAGAGAAGCCCTTCCAGGATTATCTGGTCGCCGGTGAAATTTCGAATTCCCTCAGCCAGTTTCTGTGTTGCCATCGCGTCTTCATTCATTTGCCAGCGAAACCCGGATTCCGATTGATGCACCTTGTCTTCTCCGTTAGCAGAGTCTGGAAAAAGCTGTCTGGGCAGACTACCGTCATCTTCGGAAAGTGCCTGTAACAGCTGGGGACTGATCGTCAGCCGGTCGCATCCGGCAAGGGATTCAATTTCACCCGTATTCCTGAAGCTCGCGCCCATGACAACCGTTTTGTAGCCATGCGTTTTATAGTAGTCGTAGATTCTCTTTACGGATAATACGCCCGGGTCAGTTTGCGCATCATAGTTTTCACCGGTTTCACTCCTGTACCAGTCCAGTATTCGCCCGACAAAAGGTGAAATGAGAAACACGCCTGCTTCCGCACAGGCCACCGCTTGGGAAAAACCAAACAGTAAAGTCAGGTTGCAGTTAATTCCGCGCTGCTCCAATTGTTCAGCTGCGCGAATACCTTCCCAGGTACTGGCGATTTTGATAAGGATACGTTCACGACCAATGTTATTTTCTTCGTAGAGAGAGATCAGACGATTTGCTTTCTCTATTGTCTTCATAGTGTCAAAGGACAGACGCGCATCCACTTCGGAAGACACCCGCCCCGGTACAATCGCCAGTATTTCAGTGCCTATATCCACCGCCAGTTTATCCGTGCAGTTTTGTCGCATCTGCTCACTGGAACCTCCCTTGGCCTTCGCCCAGTTCTTTGCTATAGCCAAATGACCAGCGTATTGAGGCATCGCCGCCGCTTTTAGTAAAAGCGATGGGTTGGTGGTCGCATCAATTGGCTTGTACTGCGCAATCGCTACGATATCGCCAGTATCGGCCACCACGTCTGTCATCGTTTTCAGTTGTTCCAGTTTGTTCATGGCAGTCGCCTTATATAACGCAATTCTAATTCGCGGGTTGAATCTTCATCATTGACAGCACTTGAGTCAACTTCCCGTGATTAGTCTATACTCAAAATAAAAAAATAAGACCTTTATGAATAAATCTCACCAGTTTAGTTCCACTTTTGGCTTTTTGATGGCTGCAACTGGATTCGCCGTCGGACTAGGTAATATCTGGAGATTTCCCTACATCACCGGTGAAAACGGTGGTGGGGCATTTGTAGTTGTCTATCTTGGATGTGCCATCATGATCGGCATTCCTATCCTGATCGCAGAGATCCTGGTCGGCAGACGCGGGCGGGCGAATCCCCCAATGGCCATGCAAAATCTGGCCGAAGCTGAGCGCAAATCGCCACTCTGGAAGCACGTGGGGCACCTGAACCTTGCCACTGCATTCGTTATTATGGGCACCTATTGCGTGGTTAGCGGTTGGGTACTCTGGTACCTGTTCAAGGCCATTTCAACCGGGTTTGTGGATACTACCCCCAGCGCTGCTGCGAACGACTTCGGCGCTGTTATGCAAAGCATTGACGGCATGCTTCTGTGGGCCGCCTTAAGCCTGATACTCACCAGCACAATCATTTACTTTGGTGTGAACAAAGGAATCGAACGTTCCGTGCGGGTGCTGATGCCTGCCCTATTCCTACTGATGATCAGTCTTGTTATCTACAACGCCTTTCAGGATGGATTCCTGGATGCAGCGGCTTACCTGTTCACACCCGATTTTTCAAAAGTCACGGGCGCCACCTACCTTGCCGCCATCGGGCAAGCGTTCTTCAGTATAGGTGTTGGAATGGCAGGAATGATGATATTCGGATCCTACCTGCCACAGGAAGTCTCGATTACCCGCTGTGTATTAATCATCATTGTGATCGACACCACCGTGGCATTAATGGCCGGGTTGATGATTTTCCCGATGGTGTTTCGCTTTGGTCTGGACCCTGCCGGTGGACCTGGCCTGATTTTCCAGACTCTGCCAGTCGCATTCGGACTGATGCCAGGCGGGCATATGGTTGCAATCCTCTTTTTTACACTGCTATCTGTTGCTGCAGTCACGTCGATGGTGGGTTTGCTGGAACCCCTCGTTGCCTGGCTAGAAGACACTCGTGACTATTCGCGACATAAATCAACGCTAATCACGGTAGCCTGTATCGCCTGCCTTGGGGTGCTAAGCATTTTGTCTTACAACATGCTCTCGCAATGGCAGATAGGGTCCCAAAACCTTAATGGTATTCTGGACGTCCTTGCCAACCAGATAATGCTTCCGGTTGGTGGGCTTTTAATTGCGATATTCGCAGCCTGGCAGGTTAGCAAGACCTCCTTACGTAATGAGCTGCCTGCAATGCCTAACGCAATGTTTGAAGTCTGGCACCTTTTACTTCGCTTTTTGTTACCACCCGTTATCGCGGTCATAATTATCACGGGACTTTTATAAAAATGCCTATGCGTCTCTTCCTTTTAGTATCAGTGGTTTTTTCGGTAGAGGTTTTTTCAGCACCACTAACGAATCTCTACTGGGGTAACCTGCATGTACATAGCAACCGGTCCTCTGATTCATTCAGTTTCGGTAATTCCAGGTTAACGCCAGCCAATACTTACCGATTTTCCAAATGTGAAACCGTTACACTCAGGAAAGCGCTGGAAGGATGTTAACGAAAACATACCCATGGTGACTCAGCAACGAATCTGCAGTTTACCGATCTGGCATTCACCCTCGGACTCACAGGCGATTTAATTTCATATGTGGAAGATGACACTCAAGCAACGTCGCCGACATGGCGAACTGATGGGCCAACTGGAAGGCATGCGCAACAATGCCTATCTCTGGCCAACTGAAGACTATGCGCCAGGCGACAACGAAGAAGAAGACGAGAAGTACCAGAAGGCACAGGAAACTTTCCAGTCCCTGGTGCAGGAACTTCATCAACTGGAGCAGGATACAACCTGAACAGGAGACAGAAAAATGGCACTAGAACCAGGACCCATGCAGGTCATACACAACTTCCACACGACTAAAGATCAAGTATTGGATGACATCAAAAAGTTGGACCTCTGGCCAACTGTCTATGTCTCTGGACGCATGGATGAGTTGCCGCCCCACTGGCACGACATCGACAACTGCGGCTACGTAATGGAAGGTAGCGGCTACGTACTGAACGAAAAAGGCGAAAAAGTTCCCCTGAGCGCCGGGGACAAGTTACATATTCCACGAGGTGCCATCCATGCTGAAGGCACAGTCACTGAGCGCATGGTATACATCGTCGGGATTTCAGT
>JABJED010000130.1 GCA_018665025.1 Gammaproteobacteria bacterium | reverse complement strand
CCTGCAGATGGTTCTATAACCATAGGCAGAAAGAGCCTGAAGGCTAGTTCTTCAACGATCGATATATAAAGCAGATAGACAATCCACAGGCCTTGAATTCTACTCAGCGGCACGCCTTTACTGACTAAAAAAACAAGGAAAAACCCTAGCGCGGATAATAAAGCCACGATATAAGTTGAAGGGCTCTCTGAAAAACCTGAAGTAACTGCCCAGAAAACATCTGGTGTCGACTGCAGAAAAATTAGTGTGACGGCAATAAAACCCATTGTGCAGCCGTGACGGTATAGGACGTGTACAAATGTAGCGACGGGTAAAGTAGTACCTGAGTAATCTCTTTGTAACCTCCCCATGTTTGCTGTTCCGTAGACTTATTGAAAGTGATTGTAGTGGCCAAGTAAACTTCGCCAAAAGCTCAGGAGATACAATTAAGCGGGGATTAGATACGTTCATTGATCGATGTGCAATATAAATGGGCTTTGAAGCTATGCATTAAATCAAGCCACCCTGGACAGTTATCTATTTGGATCATCGATGAATCTGCAGTCACTGCGGTTGTGGGTGACTGGATGAATCAGGCCTGTTTTTGTGCGGTTTGCCAAGTATCTTCCAGCCATACGGCGAAGCTCCTGTCGACCACTGATCAATTGCCTGCCTAGGTCAATACTAGATCAATACTAGATCAATACTAGTTCAATAGTAGATCAATACCAGTTCAATAATAGATCAATGCCTGCTTGTAGCGCCAGATTCTAATCTCTCGACAAGGGATGCCTTACAGCGGTAGCCTGTACGTAAAATAAGCGTAAATCGAGGAGAATGAATATGTCGGAATATCAGGAAATTCAATATGTTGTCGATGGTCCTGTTGCCACCATCACAATGAACCGGCCGGACCAATTGAACGCACTGACCGACCTGACCCAGGCAGAGGTTCGCCACGCTTTAGATCAGTCGGAAACAAACTCCAACGTGATCGGCACGGTTCTGACGGGAGCGGGTCGTGGGTTCTGTGCTGGCGTAGACATGAATGCTCTAGGGTCGATGAGTGATGCCGGCGAGCGCACCACGGCCAACTTCGAACATCTGCAAGCGCAACCCGGCAATCCAGATGGCGACCCTAACTACCATGGGTCGCCGACCTATTTTTTGGGGCTGCGCAAGCCGTTGATCGCCGCCATCAATGGTGCGGCTGCAGGACTCGGCTTCAGTTACGCGACATTCTGCGACATGCGTTTTATGGACCGCAATGCCAAACTGGTCACCTCTTTTGGTCCCCGTGGATTGATCGCCGAGCATGGTACTAGTTGGATGTTGCCGCGCATTGTGGGTCCCGCCAATGCCCTCGATATGTATTGGAGCTCGCGGCGGATTGATGGCGAAGAAGCGTTCCGCATGGGTTACGCCAATCGACTCTGTGAATCCGGCACCTGTTGCAGCGAGGCACAGCAATTTTTGCGCGACATAGCAAAGACGTCAGCACCCGCTTCCATTATGATGATGAAGCGTCAGGTCTACAAACATTTGAATCGTGAGTTGGGAGAGGCGATGACGGAATCCTCTCGCTGGATGGACGAGAGTCTGGCGCGCGACGATTTTAAGGAAGGTGTTGCATCGTTTGTAGAAAGGCGTGCTCCTAATTTCTCCAAGCTGGAGAATTGATCCAGTGAGCATTCAACCAGACGTGCAGGCAGGTATTCAACTCCGCCAAATCTGTCTTGTTGCCGCACAACTCGAGCCGGTCATTGAAGACCTAACGGCTATCCTCGGCATTAATGTCTGTTACGTCGATGATGGTGTCGCCGCGTTTGGGCTCGAGAACGCCCTGATGCCAATTGGTCGAAACTTCCTGGAGGTGGTCGCGCCAATACAGGACGCAACCGCGGGTGGTCGTTATTTGGAACGTCGCGGCGGTGATGGCGGCTACATGGTGATCACCCAAGCCGATAGTCGAGAGACCCAACTTGCCGCACGACAGCGGGCCCTCGATAGCGGCGTAAGGATTGCGCATGAGGCAGAGCGAGGTGACTGGCATCTGACGCAGTTGCACCCTCGGGATCTTGAGGCTGCGTTCCTTGAACTTGAGTCAGACCAGCATAATGACTTTGATGGTTATTGGATGCCTGTCGGCGGCCTCGGCTGGGAAGACAAGGTCAAGCAGGATGTCACCATTGATATCGTCGGCGTTGAACTGCAAGCAGCTAACCCTGCCTCACTTGCTGACAAGTGGGCGCGCATTGTTGGCGCTGAATGCGCTGTCGACGCAGAGAGCATCGTTGTATCGCTCAACAATGTTACGTTACGTTTCGTTCCTTTAGGTGACGATCGAGGGCCTGGTCTCTCTGGGCTGCATATTCGAGTCGCGGATCGGGCCGCGATACTCAATGAGGCAAAGCGTCGTGACTGCTATGTCTCAGACGACCAGGTGCTGATTTGCGGGACTCGATTTTATCTACAGGACTAATACCTAGAGTCGGCTTACCTTTGGATATTCAAGTTTAGGCTGATACTATTTTTTGACAATTCCCGGATAGAGAAAGCAAGGCACCTAATCCCGAGCTAACACTACCTGAGCAGGACTTTGTCTGGTCGGACTCAACTTTCTTTCGAGGGCTTGAACAGCTGACGGTGAGAGGCACATGATTTATATAAACACTGAGATAGGCTGAATTGCCTGATACGGGCAATATTCGCAAAATATCTCATCGTTGTGCACATCTCTGATGTTTCGAGTGCTATTTCGATGGAGCGCATCAAGACTGACTCGCTAATTCTGTGTTAGCCCAAGCCAAAGGGGTTAGCATTTCGTCGACCAAACTTTGGCAACTGGTCCGGATCGACTTCTGCCCAGTTTGCCGAACGCTTTTCCAGGAACGCAGCGTTGCCTTCTGAAGAATCAGGCCCGGTGAAAGCCCAGGCAATTGCATCATCGTCTTCAT
Organism: Gammaproteobacteria bacterium; assembly: GCA_018665025.1. Lineage (GTDB taxonomy): Bacteria > Pseudomonadota > Gammaproteobacteria > Pseudomonadales > Azotimanducaceae > UBA9659. The sequence continues at coordinate 28,779 of JABJED010000130.1, read as the reverse complement.
AGATCGCTCGATAGAGCTCACCTTCATCCATCATTCGCCCCCAGGTCATCTGCTTCACAAGCGACACGGCAGAAGGTGATGAGCCTTCTGCTATCTCCGTTGCAAGCGCAATCGCTTCATCTAATACCTGGTCGCGAGGTACGGCACGTAATACCAGCCCCATTTCTGCAGCTTCAGCACCCGTAATTTTACGGCCGGTCAACATCAAGTGCGCGGCCTTCTCAATACCGATCAAACGCGGCAAGGTCCAGGTTGCACCCATTTCAGGGATCAACCCCCACTTCACAAAAGAAAAGGCGATGTTGGCATCTTCAGCTGCAATTCGTATGTCGCAGGTGAGTGGATAGGCAGCGCCGAAGCCTCCTGCAGAACCATTGATGGCGCAGATGACGGGCTTTGATATCTGGAACGGATAGGTTCTGAGCACTCGCTGGGTTGGGTGACCACCTGAATCAGAGACGTCAGCTGCTTCAGCTGATCTGGGCTTCTCACCGCGTTTTTTAACATCGTTCATATCAAGCCCGACGCAAAAGGCATCACCCGCACCAGTAATAATGACGGCGCGCACGTCCGGATCACGATCGCAGTCTCTCAAATATCCCGTGAGCTTCACGGCCATCTCGGGACTGTAAGCATTGCGCTTTTCTGGCCGGTTAAAGGTAATCGTGGCTATGTGGTTTTTCTTGTCCAGCAACAAATGGCTCATAAATTGTGCTCTCGTTGATCTTTGCGCAGGTTACTACAAATTTGGCGCCAATTTTGGTCCCTAATAGCGGGGTCGGAGTAATCATCCCGTTGTTACGAGCCCGTTGTTACGAGCCCGTTGTTAGGGTGCAATCGAGTTAATAGAGGTATTCGACCTCGTCATTGACGAAGGTATACCGTGGATGTTTATACCAGCCGTAAAGCAGAGATGAGCGAGGTTCTTTGTGCACCTTGGTGTCGTAAACCTTAAGTTCGCCGCTTGAACCGTCCATCCAGAAGTCGATGTCGTAAATTTTCTCTGGTTCTCCCTGCACATGAAAATCCGTGCAGGCAAAATAGATGTTGCCTCGAATTTGACGAACGGGGTCGTGCACCATCACGAACTTCAGTTCGAGGTTTTCACCGGTCTTATCATCCTTCAAATGAAAGATACTATCGGTATCGACCTGGCTGGCCACATATGCTTGCATGGTGGACTTGATGTCCTCCACATAAAATTTGAATACTGACGCTTGGGGCGAGGTCTCGGCTGTCGATTCGGCGGTAGACCAAGGGCTAAATATAATCAACAGCCCGGCAAGCAGGCTGTTGATCAAATTAGCATTGATTCGCCGATCAAGCAGGTAGCGATTCACCCACGATCGCTCACTACTGTGAAGACGCAGCTTCGCCGGCATGCTCTTTTGCTTCAGCAGCTTCGCCACCGTGTTCTTTTGCTTCAGCAGCTTCGCCACCGTGTTCTTTTGCCTCAGCAGCTTCGCCACCATGTTCTTTTGCATCAGCAGCTTCGCCACCGTGCTCTTTTGCCTCAGCAGCTTTGCCACCGTGTTCCTTTGATGGGTCATGCCCGTCAGCGAAGGCGAATAGTGGGAGTAACATAATAAAAGTTAATAAAATTTTCATTAGCCGTAGTACTCTTGATTAAGGTGCATGCATTATCAGTACTTGCGACGCTGAGGTCACGACATTTCACTCGGCTGGGTCTGCTTTTTTGTTGTTGACGTTCAAATTGTTGGATTGAAAGGGCTCGACAAGCCATGCCCCGGGTGAGAAGGCCCGGTCTCGCGCCTCGGGTAAGCCCAGGCCATATTCCGTATTGGTGATTGCGTCGCCGCTTTCTGGACGCTGGTAGCTGCGTAATAGGCGATCCCATAGACTGAAAATAGTTGAAAAATTAGCGTCGCCGTAATGGCGATCGACGGCGTGATGGCTGGCATGGAAGCGGGGTGTGACGATCAGTACCGAGATGCCCCCTTCAATATAGTCAGGGAAATCGATATTACTATGATGGAACTGTGCGCACAGGCTCACCATGGCTTCAAACAGAAACCATGCAATGGCGGTGGGTCCCCATATGGCAATCCAAAGGGCCTTGGCTAGCGCCGATATCATCAGCTCGCCGGGATGAAAACGCAGGGCCGTGGTCACATCCATCGCGGTATCCGCGTGATGTGCTTTGTGAAAGCGCCATAAGAAGGTGACTCTGTGATTTGCGCGATGCCAGAAGTAATCAAATAAGTCGAGTACGATGAGAGAAGCCGCGAGTTCGACCCAGCCCGTTAAGCCTAACCAGCGTGAGATGCCCCAACCCTGTTGTTCGACGAATACGACCCATAGTAGGAGCGGCACATAAATCACCAATCGGATCAATACCGTGTTAAGTGCTGCTATGCCACCATGGAAGAGTAAGCGTTTGAATCTGCTCTCACGCCACGGTCGTTTTGGCGCAAGAGTTTCGACGCCCAGAAAAAATAGCAGACCGCCGAGAAAAACAACCAGCTTGCCCGTATCTAGGTCGATATTCATCCGAGCAGTATGCGTGCAGGGATTTTCAAGTCAAACTTTAAGCTGTAACGGGATTAACCTGCCGAGTGAAATCTGTCCTATGTTGATTTATGCGTGATGGGAATCAGGTGGCTAGAAAGTATTCGGGTTTCCTGAACACACATAGATGATATCGACGAGCATCGTTCTGGACTGCAGATTTTGTTAGCATCATAACGATGAGCGCGTCACCATCAAAATTCTCCTGGTATTTGGCTGGCGTCGTCGGCCAGTTCTTTCCGTGGGGTCTCAATAGCGTCTTGTTTACCTGGATGGTCGCCGTCTATCTAGGAGAAGGTGGGGTTCGATTGGGCATCGCACAGATGTGTATTCAATTGCCGGGGCTGGTCTTCATCCTGTTCGGTGGACTTCTAGCCGACAGGGTCGACCGGCGTACGATACTCATCGTTTTTCAGTGCCTTGCAGCGCTGCCGGTATTTACGCTAGTGCTGTTGATCGAAATTTCGACGCTTAGCTATCTGATGTTAATCGTATTCGCGGTCGGTGTAGGGAGTTTCAATGCCTTCATTCAACCGGCCAGAGACAGCATCTTAAATCAGGTATCGGGACCCAATATCCAGCAGGCCGTGACGATGACGATGGGTTTGTCATTTTTTGCGCAGATTGTCGGGTTTGGGTTTGCCAGCCAGGCAGATACTACGGGTCCCGTTCCGTTGTTGCTCATACAAGGAACAGTTTTGCTTCTCGGTGCTCTGGTTGCGTTAAAGCTGCCTTCGTCGATGCCCGAGAGGGGATCGCTTGCTGAGACCCGGGAAAAAAATCGTGAAAGCGTATTCGGCGAGATAAGGGATGGCCTATCGCTTATCTTTAATTCGCCGCGTATGTTCCCCGTGATGATCCTGATGTTTTCTGTCGGTGTATTTTATATGGGCGCTTTCTCCGTGTTGAATCCACTTGCCGTCAGGGATGTGTACGGCGGTGCTGCCTTCGATATAGCGCTGTCCTATATGTGCTTTATGGTTGGCACCATTGTCATGACGGTTATCCTGGTGGCGATCGGCGGGATTAGGCGTCAGGGTTTGGGTTTGATGATCGCACTGGCAGCTGGTGGTGTATTCCTGATTTTAACAAACCTTAGATTACCATTTTACGGCTACGTTCTTTGTATTGGACTGTGGGGAATGTGCGGCGGCGTTGCAATGAGCCTGGGGCGAGCGATTATTCAGGAATCAGCGCCAGAGAATTATCGAGCAAGAGCATTGTCTATTTATTCGTTGGGTACGCTGGGCGGCGGTCCGATCGGTGCGGTATCCATGGGGTACTTTGCGTCAGTGATGAATCCGTTGTTGGGATTCATTGTTGCCGCTGCAGGCGTCTTTTTTACGGTAGCGGTTGTCTGGACAATGACAGGTCTTTCGAAGGTAGATCGACTTTAACAATAACGCTTTGCGCGTTTGCCGCCCAGTGATCGATTACCCTGGGCGGAAACTGCTTTTATCTCTCCAGCCGTTAATCCTGCAGTCGATATACCCTTGCGGCTGTACCGCGGAAGACAGAGGCTTTTTCGTCTTCGGAAAGCCCGGCTTTGGCCGCGATTCTTTTGAACATATTCCAGAGCGTCCGGTAGGAAATACACTCTCTGTCGACCGGAAAGTTACTCTCGAACATGCAGCGGTCAGGCCCAAAAGCCTCGATTGCGGCGATGTAGTATGGGTATAGAAGATCACAGAACGTCTTGGAGCTGAGCGGTGTATCTTGTTTGTGCATATGAAAAGAAGGTTCCCAGGCGCCTGCCCGCATCTGGGCTCCACCCAGTTTCATGACTGTATTGGGGCTTGCCGCAACGATATCGATACATTCTCGCCATCGTGCAAATGTTTCTGCATCAGCATCCAGATCAACAGTTCCGCCGAAGTGATTGACGATTACAGGGACTTCAGGATGGGCAGCGGCTAATTTAGCGAGCGTAGGCAGACGTTCGAAATCCGGCGAATAGTGATCGAATGAGAGATTGTATTTCGCCAGAAGTGCAAAGCCATCAAGATAGGTTTGATTAAGATCAGAGGGGAAGGCAGTACGTATCCCTCGAAAATTGGCTGACGCGGCCAGGTGGGCTTCAAGCACAGGTTCTACGCTGGCGCCTGCTCTCAGGTCGGCTGAGCCAAAAATACCGGTACACAGTCGCGTCGAACCGTAAATCCCTGAGCGACTCATGGCGGCAACCCCTTGAACGAATTCTGTTTCACCAACGCAACGCATGTCTTTTGGGCCGTCTGCGCGAAAAAAAGCACCACATTGAGCAAACACTGTTTGGGTGATGTTATGACCGCTTTTGTTGATATCCGCCATGATTTCTTCGCACAGATAAACGGTTTGTTCAAAGATTGATGTCGCGACCCGATTGTCCCAAAGGTGGTGGTGTGGGTCTATGATTGGCAGATCGGGCTCCAGGACCGCCTCGGGTTCTTCGCTACTAATGAATCTCTCTATGTCGCTGTTTTCAGGGTAGGTCATTTTAAAACTCCAGAGGTAACCACAGGTGCTTTTTGATAAAGGCGTAAGGTCATTCGATGTCGCCTGGTTTCTATTAAGCTCAGTGTTTATACACTGAACGGGTTTGTCCGTTTATACTGCGCTGCTATTATTGAATCATCAAGCCTACACAGGACGTTTCATGCTTAATCACCAAACGGCACAGTCAGTCATTGACCATGGCATTTCACTCGGCGCTGACTTCGCCGAACTATTTGTCGAAAGAAGCCAGACCAATACCATCAGCACCTTGAGTAACCAGGTGCAATCGGTGGAGTCGGGGATAGACTTCGGCATAGGCTTGCGCCTGGTCTATGGCACTAAAGTCCTCTATGGCTATACCAACAAACCTGAGGGAGATGAGCTGAAAAGAATCCTGTCTGAACTGGCTGCGAAGGATTTGCGAGACCCATGCGTCTCAGCATTCAATTTTGACTATAGGCAGATAAAAGATTTGCATCTTGCGGTGCGCACGTTAAGTAATGATTCTGAGGTTGAGAGCAAGGTGGCATACCTGCTGAGGGCTGATTTAGCGGCTCGTGCCGCTAGCAACATGATCTCGCAAACCCGGGGTTCGTGTCGTCAAAAAGAACAGCACGTCGAACTCTTTAACAGTGAAGGCCTGCACACAGGGGATACCCGTAACTATATTCGCACCTCACTCACAGCCATTGCGTCAGATGGCTCTGAGCAGGCGACGGGGAGTTGGAATGACGGTGGTTTGATGGGCTGGGAACTTGAAGATGATATCAGCGCTGAAAAAACCGGAACAGAAGCGACAAGGCAAGCACTGGTTAACCTTGGCGCAAAACCTTGCCCCTCGGGTCGTATGCCCGTGGTCATCGGTAATGGTTTCGGTGGCGTGATTTTTCATGAGGCCTGTGGCCATTTGCTGGAAACGACCTCGGTGGCGAAAAAGGCATCTGTGTTCCATGACCAGATGGGTCAAATGATTGCAAATACAGCGGTGAGTGCGGTGGATGACGGCACGATGACGAAGCAGTGGGGTTCGATCAATATTGATGACGAAGGCCTTGATACGCAACGAACGCAATTGATCAAGGACGGCAAGCTAACCAGTTTTCTTGTCGATAAGATTGGCGCTGAGCAAACTGGCTTCGAGAGAACTGGTTCGGGCCGACGTGAGTCCTACAAATATGCGCCCGCCTCCAGGATGAGAAACACTTTTATCGAGCCTGGCGATGCGGGCCTGGAAGAGATGATCGGCTCCATTGATAAAGGCATCTATGCCTCTCATATGGGGGGTGGTTCAGTGCAGCCGGGAACTGGTGAGTTTAACTTTGCGGTGACGGAAGGGTACTACGTAGAGGATGGCAAGATTCAATATCCTATTAAGGCAGCAACGCTCATCAGCACCGGACCTGCAGTACTTAAAGAGATCTCAATGGTTGGTAATGATTTCTCTTTGGCCTGCGGCATGTGTGGTTCAGTCTCGGGTGCGGTGCCAACATCTGTGGGTCAGGCAACACTTAAGGTAGATGACATCCTTGTTGGGGGTAATGCCTGATGACTATTTCCGATCAGGCGAATCAGGTGCTTGGGCTTGTTAAGGCTGCAGGTGCGAGCGGTGACCTGATTATCGACCAGGGAGAATCCTTGTCCCTGAAAGCAAGTAACGGTGAGCTTGAAGAATACAAGGTGAGTTCGAGCCAGATTTTTGGTTTGAGGGTGATTAAAGACGGCAAAGTGGGTACCGCTTATAGCGAGGCCGCGGATAGTGACGCCTTGAGTTCTCTGGTTGAGCAGGCGCTGACTAACGCGAGCTTTACGGCAATAGAAGTTCATGAAAATATTCTGGCTAACGAGGTCAATCTGAAAACAGATGACTCTGTTTTGTGTCCGGCCGAGGAGGTAAGCATTGATGAGAAGGTTAACTTTGCTTTACAGATGGAAAGTGATCTTGCCGCCAGGGACAAGGTGAAAAACGTGCCCTATAACGGCGTTCAGGACAATACGACTCAGCGCCATATTTTTTCAAGTGCAGGTCTTAGTGCTTATTCTAAAAGCAGAATGTGTGCCGCCTACGCTTATGCGCTGATTGAGCAGGGTGATAAGAACGCGATGGAAGGTATCGGCCAGGCAGCGCGATTGTTTACTGCTTTAAATGCTAACGATATCGTTGACAGGGCATATACCCAGACTATTGATATCCTTGACGGCTCCCCTGTGCCCAGTGGTCACTATGATGTGATATTCGATGAAGAAGTTCAGGCTTCTTTATTTGGAGTTTTCACCATGATGTTTTCGGGAAAATCAGCCAAGGATGGGGTGAACCCCATGCGGGAAAAGTTAGGCGAATCTATTGCCGATACCCGATTGAACATTACTGACCAGCCGCTGAGTGCTGATGGGTTTGGTTATCAATTGTTCGATGCAGAAGGTACAGCGACACAATCAACCCCCTTGATCGTTGATGGCACCCTTAACACGCTTATTCATAACAGTGCCACAGCATCCTTTTTTGATATGAAGACTACCGGACATGCAGCTCGAGGACCTAAATCGACGTTGGGTGTGGGGCTGCACCAACTAGAAATCGCCGCAGGCAGCAGCTCGCAGACAGATTTGTTTTCTGGAAAATACCTGATGCTAACGGACCTGACAGGGATGCATTCGGGAGCCAATGCTATTTCCGGTGATTTCAGTTTCGGTGCTTCAGGGTTCCTTTATGAAGATGGGCAAAGGCTGCAACCGGTGCGAGGTATTACAGTGGCGGGAAACTTCTATGACATGCTCAATAAAATTGCACTGATTGGAGATAAACAGTTTTGGAACTGGGAAAGGTCCGCACTGATGCCTCATCTACGCTTTGCCGACCTGGCTATTGCGGGTTAGAACGTCCACCTGTTTTGTTTAACGGCCGTGAAATTCAGGTGGCCGTTTACCCTTAAATGCGGCTCTGCCTTCGGCACCATCCTCGCTGTCTCGAACCGCCAGTAATTGGTCTCGGGTGATTGCCGCTGTTTCGGCGGGTCCACGGGGAACAGTCTCTGCGACCATAGACTTGATGGTCTCAACGACCAGTGGTGCACTAACGGCAAAAATGTCAGCGTACTCCTGAGCCGCGGCCAACTGTTCTCCCAAAGGGACGACCTTGTTCACCATGCCGACTTCATAGGCACGCTGCGCCGTTAAGTCCTGGCCCAGAAGCATAAATTCCATCGCGATTTTATGCGGTATCTTCGCCGCACAACCTGCGATCAATCCACCTGTGAAACCAACCTGAGCTTCGGGGTATTTGAATATGGTGTTGTCAGCTGCAACGACCAGATCGCACATCTGAACCAAAATATAGGCACCACCAACGCAGTATCCCTGGACGCAAGCGATAATAGGTTTGTTGGTGATGACACCAACACCGGGTACGCCCTGCCACATTTCCATTGGTGGGTCCTTGATATCGGCCCCAACTGAAAATGCTCGGTCACCATCCGCGCAGAGGATGGCTGAGCGAGCATCGGAATCGCGAAACTGTCGCAGTGCGGCGCGTAGGCCCTGAATCAACGATTCGTTCAGGGCATTGAGCCTGCCTGCGCGGTTAAGTGTAATGACGGCAGTTTTACCGTTCTGTTCGTACAAAACATCAGACATTTCGGTCAGCCTTTTCATGTAAACGATATATTCGCTCCGCGGTATTATAGAACATCGCGTCTTTCTCTTCTTCGCTGAAGTCTATGACGATCTTCTTTAGACCGTTGTATAACACCGGATAGGAGATAGAGAATCGATCAACGGGAAAGTTACTTTCGAACATACAGCGATCTGGTCCAAAACAATCAATTGTGTGCAAATAGTAGTCCCGTTGCGCCTCGACAAATTCGTCTGAATCAGGAGGGGTAGATCGATTGTGCCAACCGAAGCCATTATCTGGCATTGCCAGCCCGCCGATTTTTGCAACGACATTGTCGCACTCTGCTATCTTTTTAATGTCCTGCTTCCATTGCTTAAATATCCCGGCTTTCTTATCTGCGTAATAACCGACGCCGAGAGGTGTACCGAAATGGTCCAGTATCATCTGGGTGTCAGGTGCAGCGAGAGCTAGCTCATAGAAATCTTTGTTTTGATAATGATAATGCCAGGTGTCGTAGCTGTAGCCCTTGCGGCCTAGCAGGCGGACACCGGCTCTAAATTTTGGGTCAGCATAAAGCCCCTCCGGTGCGCCACCTGGAATAAACAACTCTTTAGGGTGTGTGGCGCACGCGCCGGCGTGACGAATGCCTCGGAATAGACCTTGGCCAGAGACTTCATGCCCGGCAAGAACTTCAACTAACTCATCCCCCAGGGTCAAATCCGCATGGGCAACAATACCGGAGATTTCAGCGCCGCGGCTCTCAGCGGATTCTGTGGCTTGTTCGGCAACGAATCGGGTTTCGCCCAACGGGCGTAAATGCACCGGACCATCTTTTAAGTATTCTGAGTGGCATTCGACGAAAACGGTTTTAACAATATTATGCCCTGAACCCGTATCAGCATGCAGGTTCTCAACGACATATTCGTTGCCTGGGTGGCGCCAAAGATGATGGTGTGGGTCTATGATTCGTTGCTCGGGGTCGATGATATCTTCAGTGATGCTGTCTAACCAATCTTGGCTACCGGGTGTGTTCATAAGGGTGTGCTCGGGTGAGTGTGCTGATTTACTAAATCATCATTAAACTATAACGCAATAGTTCATATGACGCAGCGCGATCCTCGGGTCTCAGTGATCGTATCGAGCAGTAGTGCACCAAAATCTTCGCCACAGGGTCAGGCGACAATTAAAGGAACGGTTAGGTTTCATGATGACAATGAAGTGGTTCGGCAGTGGCACTACCGCATGCTGTCAGAAAAGATGCACCCCGGGGACAAGACATTCCAAATGTTCGTCCAGTAACGATTGGCGTTGATCGTAGAATTTTCTGCTCATAATGTGATCGAGCGAACCAGTGGTTCAGTTGCCCGATAACAACCGGGTATACTGTCACCCTGAAAGAGGGACGATAGGGGCGAAACGATGGCTTTGAAAAATGCTCAAAAAAAAGATGTGGATTTATTGGGTTCGGAGGAGCTTCGAGATCCGTCGATAACGGCCTCAAAGCTGTTAGATCAGGAAAGAGCGTATTTTTATGACAAATTCGATCCACCGTTCTTCATTTTGTCCAGATATGAAGATGTCAACGGCGCGTTATTAGATGCAGAAACCTATGTTGAAGGGTTCGGCAACGGGCCTAATTTTCAACCGGCTCAGGGTATCTTGTCAGACGCGCCGCATCACACCTTTACTAGAGGGCTGATTCAGCGTGATTTCCTGGTCAAGAAAATTAGTGATCTGCAACCGCGGCTGGAAGAAATCGTGCAGGAGTTATTGGATACGGTTGCGTCAAAAAACATATGGGATCTACACGATGAGCTTTCCTTTCCGCTTCCAGTAATCATTATTTGTGAGATCCTGGGGATACCTACTGATGACATTAAAAAATTCAAAAGGTGGGCGGACGCTTCGGTGGCAAACATGTGTGCAGAAGACCCGTCTGAATACGCCGATGAGCTAGCTGAGATGGGTGCCTATATTCTGGAACAGATTCATCTCAAGAGGAAAGCAGGGAAATCGAGCGACCTGTTATCCGTTATGGCGCTTGCTAAAGAAGATGGAAAATATATGTCAGACGACGAGTTAGTTTCGTTCGCGGGGCAAATATTTGTTGCAGGGAACGAAACAACCACCTCTTTGATCTCGAATTTAGTCTGGAGATTGTTGACAATTGGTGATTTGTGGAATGAATTTTGTCGGGATGAAATTGACGTCGACGATGCAATCAACGAAAGCTTGCGATTTGATCCACCGCTGTTGGGTTTGTTCAAGACGACATCACGGGACGTGGAAGTCGACGGCGTGACGATACCGTCCAACACCAAAGTCATGATGCATTACGGTGCGGCAAATAGAGATCCACAGGCATTTTCTGAACCGAACGCCTTTAAGTTGAAGCGCTCCGGGAAGAAGATGTTGAGCTTCAGTGTAGGTTTGCATGTTTGCATTGGAAGAGAGTTAGCGAAACTTGAGGCAAGGGTCACGTTAACGGCGCTTCGTAAGCGTTATCCAAAGTTGCGGTTAGTCAACGAAGGTGAGCGGGTCGGCCCGTTTCTATTCTGGGGGCGATCCAAGTTGCCGGTGACGCACCAGTAGGGGTAACGTTAAGGTCTAAGTTGTCACAACTTAGACCGTTCACTGAGCGTTTCCTTCGCTATTCAAGTTTGTTATCGCCAGGATACAACGGTCGAATCGACTAGCGCATCATGCCGCCGAGAAATCGTCCGCGTCGTTCAAAAGTGCTCGAGCTCTGTTGACCAGTTCGTCGCTCCGGAAAGGCTTTTGTAGAAAACCATCTCTTTCGGAAATTATATCGTCGATGTGGGTTCTTGGATACCCGGAGATATATAGCGCCCGTGTATTCGGATGTATGGCGCGTAAATGAGTCACCATCGATGGCCCGCTCATTTTGGGTAGGATGACGTCTGAGACTACAAGGTCGATCGGGTGGTCGAGCTTATTGGCAATAGCGAGCGCAGCTTCACCATTCTCGGCTTCGAGTACCGTGAATCCAGCAGCGGCGAGATTAACGCGTACAAGCTTTAGGATAGAGCCCTCGTCCTCGACGACGAGAACCGTCCCGCCGCCGCTCGCGTATTCGACTTCATGAGCCTCATGATCCGATGGTGTAGTGGATAGCATGGTGGATTGGAGTCGGATCACCACGCTGGTACCTTCCCCCTCCGTTGTCTCAAGTATAGTCTTGCCGCCCATCTGCTCGACGGCGCCATGTACCACTGCAAGTCCGAGGCCTGTGCCACTGGCGCTATCTTTTGTCGTGAAGAAGGGGTCGAAGGCCCGCTTGGCAATGTCGGGACTCATGCCCGTTCCGCTGTCTGTTACTTCGACAAAAACGTCTCCGTCATCGGCGATGAGGCCGGTACGGATCTTAACGATGGCACCTGTCGGGCTTGCATCCCGGGCGTTGAGGACCAGGTTAATAATTGCCTGTTCTAGGAGTTGTGGGTCAACCTCGACGTATGGTAAATGGTCAGCCAGATCAAGTTGTATAAGTGTTTGCTCACCGATTAACCGTTTGAGCATGCCGCTGAGATTCTCAACGGTGGCCGACAAATCTATGACCAGCGGCGTGTAGACTGACTCGCGCGAAAACGCCAGGAGCTGACGAGTCAGCGCAGCTCCCCGTTTTGCGTTTTCCAGGATCTCGGTTGCCGCCTCGGCTGAACGACCAGGTTCTTGAACGAGGTCTTCCGCATAGCCCATGATGACTGTTAGCAGGTTGTTAAAGTCGTGGGCAACCCCCCCTGCAAGCTGACCAACGGCCTGAAGTTTCTGTGTCTGCTGTAGGTTATGTTGCAAATCCAGGTCCGCGGTGACATCTCGCAGGCGAATCACGACCCGATGGGTTCCATTTGAATCTTTATAACGACGGCCTGCGCTCTCGACCCAGCGCCACACATCGTCATCGCCGAGGTAGCGCACGGGAACACTAGAGAGCAGTTCGTCTTCACTGAACATTCGTGTAAAGAGAGCAGACTGCGCCTCCCGGTCAGAAGGCCAGATCCGGTCGGAAAGGGTTGAGCCCACGAGGTTCGTCACAGCCAATACCTCGGTCGTGTTTTGGCTCGCATACGTCACTTGCCCTGGCTGATCGATCTCGATGATCACATCGCGACTATGTTCGACAATTGCACGGTAGCGGGCGCTCTCTTCTACCAGTGCCCGGTGGAGTTTTTTTCGCTCATCTTCAGCGCGTTTCTCGCGGTGTTGGGCAGCCTTGCGACTGATGTCGCCAGCGGCCAGAACCATAAATACGAAGATTAGGAAAATGATTGCGGCACGGATAGAGGAGGCGCCCATGGTGGTGGAGTCAAGCTCGATAGGGGTCACAATCCCAGTGAACCACTTCAAAGCGAGCCCAATCAAAAGTAGCAGGCAGGCGAGGAACCAGCCGATGGCCCCACGGACCCCGACGACCTGAAGCGCTACGATTGGAACGAGGCTAGTGAAGAAGAGGGCGGCAACAACGCTACCCTGGGTTGTCACGACGACCGCGCAAGAGAAAGCGAAGCAGGTCAAAATCAGGATATTTGCGGCTAAAAACGTGCGACCCGAAACGCTGGCTACGAAGGCTGCAATTGCTGCTGCGGCTGCTGCCACTATGCAAGCCCATCCGATCTGCTCGCTGGCCGATGAAAACTGTACCAGGGCCATAAAAACAAACACCCCCGTCACGACTAAACAGGACCTGACTATGTCCGATTTTTCAGACGGGTTTTGCCGCGGATCTTCGGTGCTTGCCCAAAATTTTGACAGGATCTTAATCACTTACGTGGCCATTGTCTGCTAATTGTCAATTGCTATCAGTCTATCTTTACGCAACTCTGTGTCGCAAAGTACCATTAAAATCAGGAGGGCCCGTATTCTTCTACCAAACGTTCATTCACGATACGGTTTAGTCTCCAGGCAGCTAGATATTGTACTATTATAGTATAATCACCAAACTTACATCTTCTATTAGCAAGGCTACAGCGTACTGGAAGGCTACAGCGTAGTGATACCTACCTGTTCCTGCTGAGAGTAGAGAGTGCTCGTAGACCAGCAATCTTGTAACACCTTCGATGAACTCTGCTACCGGTTCTCAGTGGCTGCCCGCGCATTGTGATGTTCGTATTAGAACCAGGGAACTATGAACAACAGGTCTCGCTGCGCTCTAATTTGAATTACAATAGCGGTCTGTCGATCAAATTTTTGAATTAAGGGAGACCTCACCAGGATGTCACAAAGTTTTGAAGTCCAGGGAATGATCCATTCCATTGGCGATACCACTGAATACGGCAACAACGGTTTCACAAAACGAGAGTTTGTGATCAAGCTGACCGGCGAAAATGAAAATCCAACCTACCCGAATCACATTGCCCTTGAACTGATTAAAGACAAGTGCGCAATGATGGACGATCACAATATCGGCGATGAAATTCAGGTGCAGTTTAATCTTTCAGGCAGACTTTGGTCGGGTGGCGGTAACCCGGAGAAGTGTTTTACCAGCTTGCAGGCCTGGCGCGTGAAGCCAGCGCCAGGTCAATCACATTCGTCTTCTTCGGCTGATCAAGGCGCTTCACCACCGCCTTTCGATGACAACGAATATGACGATATTCCATTCTGAGGCACCTCTGGCAATGACGCGAGATATCACTAGCCCATCACGCTTCAACCCTGGCTTGCATCAAGTGTTGCCTGACGCATTTTACGGCTGTCGAAGCCGATTTTTTTGACCGGCTTGAACTTTAGTACACGCCGATTTGGCGTGTTGTTCAGTCTGACGAAATCCTTTTGTGCCTGCTCGTCACCTGCGCGCAAACGTTTTGCCAGGGTCGGCAGGAACCAGTCTATTGTTTCTTGATCCCTGAGCACCTCGCAGGTTCCTTTGTAGGTCAGGCTCAGTGGTGCTTCCATCTCACAACCTTTGCTGGTGATGGAGATTGATGTACGAGGGTCCCGGGCAACTGCCTGCACCCGTACCCGTAGGGATGAGACGCTCAGCCAGAAGTAACCACGATCATAAACGTAAGACATGATGACACCCACGGGCCAGCTTTCTTTGGTGCTCCACATGAAGGTACATTCGTTCTGGGCGTCTATGAGCGCTTGCTCATCTTCTTCTTCCAGCGTGTAGTGGCTGACATCGTCGTAGTTAAAGCGGTTATCCATGTTTTCATCTCCTGATGAATGGCCAGATTGATTTGAGATATACCGATTTTGCTCACAAGCTCGATGAATATACTATCAAGTTAATTCCCAATAAGTGGATCTGGAGGACCAGTCATGACATTGAATCAAATGCAGGTAGAACGTGTGCCGAATCAGGCGGAGCTAGTGGCGCGGGCTGAAGCGTTGTTGCCGGGGTTACACGAGCGTGCCCGGGTAGCGGAAGAGAGTCGACGGCTTTCTGATGACACTGTCCGTGAATTCCGGGCGGCTGAGTTTCACAAGATTCTGCAGCCGCGGCGGTTTGGCGGATTTGAGTTGGGTTTCGACACAGCTGCGGAAGTCATTCGTACGCTAGCAACCGCCTGCGGCTCCAGCGGTTGGGTGGCCAACCTGTTCATTGTGCATAACTGGCAGATAGGGCTGTTTCCGATTCGGGCGCAGGAAGAGTACTGGGCGGACAGTTCAGATCAGGTGTGTTCCACGGCATCCTTTGCAACCCACAGCGAAATGAAAGAAGTTGATGGCGGTTTTAGACTTTCTGGACGCTGGAAGTTTTCCAGCGGCTGTGACTTTGCCGGCTGGTTCATTATCTTAAAGCCCAGTCCTACCTGTATGGACTGGCTACTCGTGCCGCGGGGCGATTTGGACATTGTCGATGACTGGTTTGTGTCGGGCTTGTCAGGCACCGGTAGTAAAGACCTGATCCTTGATGATGTTTTTGTACCGGAACACCGCCGACTGCCGATTATGGATCTTGCGACGGGTAATACACCCGGCGGTAAGGCACATGGTATTCCTCTGGCGAGGCTACCGTTTGTGCTCCCGGCGGTGTGGGGGATTCCGCCAGCCCTCGTCGGCATGGCTAATGGCATGGCAGAGGCCGTGCGCCGGACTCTAATAGGTAAAAAAGCGCTGTTCAGCGGAGAATTGCAGACGGAGCGGGTTGCCAATCAGATGAAGCTGACCGAAGCACTGACCGATATTCATGCAGCGGAACTCATCATGCGCCATCGGCTGACTGAACTCATGCGTTGGGGGGAGGCGGGTGAGGCGCCCTCGACACTGGATGCCTTATCGTCTCAGCGGGATGCCTCATATGTTTCGCGGCTGATGGGCAAAGTGGCCAACAACCTTGCCCTTATGTCCGGTGCCACGTCGATTAATCTCAGTAACCCGATTCAGCGTTACCAGAGGGATATCAATGCCGGTGTGACACACGTGTCCCTGGTATGGGAAGAGGCGGCGGAAAACTATGGACGTGCATTGTGGGAGTTACCTGGAAAAGCCAGATAGCGCTAGATCTCTGTAAGGTTCAATTAGTTTTCGCGGCGTTTGAATTTGCCCGCAGTGAAGTACCGATCTGTTTAGTACCAGATTAAAGAAACCGAGGAAGCCGGCGACGACATTTTTGCCCTTTAGCAATCGCTTGACTTCACCGGTCAATCCTATGACAGTCGTGCCATAAAAATATCTAATCGTTCAGATTAAACCCGGTTAAGTTGCGCAGGAAACAGATGTGAATACTGTGAATTGGGATTTTGAAACAGACCTCCTTGTCATAGGCTCGGGCTCTGCCGGTTTGACAGCTGCTGTCGTTGGCGAGCATGAAGGTCTGGATGTGATCGTGCTTGAAAAAGAAGCGTTCTATGGTGGCACAACGGCGCTATCTGGCGGTGTCGCGTGGGTGCCGAATAATTCGCTGATGGCGAAGGCGGGCATTGATGACAATCCAGCCGATGCGCTGACTTATTTGAAGCACAATATTGGCCAGAGAGTAGCAGAGAGCAAACTGCAGACCTTTGTCGACCGTGCGCCTGAAATGGCTGACTATCTGATCGCTAACAGCGAGTTGGAGTTCAATCTGGTTCATGGTTTTCCCGATTACCGTCCTGAAACGCCGGGCGGCTCTAAGGGCGGTCGATCGATAGATCCTAAGGTGGTTTCGGGTCGACGGCTTAACGACTATGACAAATTGCGAAAGTCGAACCTTGCGGTGCCGGGTGGTGTTGTAGGGTCCGTCACTGAGCTGCGACGGCTGGCATTCTTTCGTGCCAATCCGCTGGGGCTGCTGCAGGTCTGGAAATTCTTCCCGCGTAATCTTTGGAACAAGCTAGCCCGGCGAGAGCACCTCTCTAGTGGCCGGGCGCTCATTGCTCGATTGCGCCTTACGCTGCAGAAAAAAGAGGTGCCGTTATGGCTTGAAACACCGCTGGAAGCGATAGTAGTAGAGGGTGGCGCTGTGATGGGTGTTCGTGCGACGAAAGATGGTGCCAGTGTCAACATACGAGCAAGGAAAGGTGTGGTGATGGCGGCGGGTGGATTTGAGCGCAACCCTGCCATGCGAAAACAGTTCTTTGGCGACAAGGGTGGAAGCGACTGGAATACAGGCAGCTTCACCTCTGGTTCGCCCGGTAGTACAGGAGACGGCATCAATGCAGGCGCTCAAATCGGTGCAGCGACAGATTTGATGGATGACATGTGGTGGATGCCATCTGTCCTGCCGCCAGACGGCGCGCCGGTGATTATAGTGTTTGAACGTGGTCTGCCACACATGATGATCGTCAACTCACGCGGCCAGCGTTTTGCCAATGAAGCCAGACCTTACAATGAGCTGGGTCGGCTTATCTATGAGGATACTGCGCCACCTGCCTATATTATTTTCGATCAGGAGTTTCGTAACAGGTATGCGATTGGTGGCATGTTGCCAGGCATTACGCCGGAGCGCTATATTGAAAACGGTTATGTAAAGCGAGCCGAGACGTTGGATGCGCTGGCTGAGCTAACCGGCATAGATGCCGCCGGGCTCAGCCAAACGGTCTCCCGTTTCAATGAAATGGCCATTGCCGGCAAGGATGAAGATTTTCAAAAGGGCGAAAGTGCATTTGATCTCTATGCCGGTGACCCTGGTCACAAGCCCAATGCCTGCCTGGGGCCCGTTGCAAAGCCGCCTTTTTATGCCATGGAAGTGAAGGCAGGTGACCTGGGCACAAAAGGTGGGTTGCTAACCAACGAACACGCGCAGGTGGTCCGAGAGGATGGCACGGCAGTACCTGGTCTCTATGCAGCAGGCAACAGCTCAGCATCGGTGATGGGTAACTATTATCCTGGCGCCGGTGGGACGATTGGCGCCGCCATGACCTACGCCTATATTGCAGCGATGGATGCTAAATATCGATGAACCCGGTGTACCTAAACGATAGGTTATTAAGCGAAGAGAACTGCCCCTGATAGTTGATCACGACATCAACACTTCGTTAGCCAGCCCCTTTGGGGCGTAATTGCGGGCAGGTCGAGTGGCGCAGCGGGTCGCCAGCGTTGAGACTTAAACCCAGACCAGGTCGCTGTGGTGCCGTAGGCATTGAGCGTGGGCGATGTGCGTACACGACATCATCGCCATAGCACCTTACTGTTAGCGTCCGTCGGCGAGAATTGTCCCCCGTGGGGCCGCCGCCATGAAGTACACCTGGATGTAACAGAACTACGTCTCCCGGTTCGATAGTCCAGGAAACGATATCCCATTTGGCTCGCTCGGACTCTATATCGGGTAGCTGAGGCATTTCACCACCGAAGTAAGGGTGTCGCATGTCGTCGTTGACAATACTCGGCAGAAAACCGTCATAGACAGTGTTGAGATGGGAGCCGCGCACAAATTCCAGGCACTCTTGTTTCGGTAACGGATCGAGATTGATCCACATTGAAGCAAACTGACGACCCTGAATAGGCCAATAGGGTAGGTCTTGATGCCAGGGCGTCGGGCCACAGTTACCCCCCTCTTTAATAAAAAACTCATCTAAAAAGTACCAGATATTTTCCGATTCAATGAGCGAGCCGATGATGTCTGCAATCGGGGACTCGGCCAGTAATTGCCTGATTTCAGGCACGTTTGGATAGTTATGGACTGACTCCAGAAACTCTTCAGGCGTGCCCTGAAAGAAGCGCGCCATGGTTTCTGGTGTAAGCATCACTCGCTGGTAGGCCATGTCGATCAGCTGCAGCCATTCCGGGTGCAGAGCCTGCTTGATCAATACTACGCCATCTTCAGCGAACGTCTGCCGGGCCTCGGGAGTGATCAGGCGTTGCCAGTCGATTTCCTGGTCGGGCGTGATCTGTTGTTCACCAGGGGCCAGCCGGTAATAACCTAAAGGATCAATAGTGCCCATGATATTTTCTCACTGACGGCATTCGAATGACAAGGTCATAGAGTAGCAACGCCTTCCAGCATATGCATTATAAACCCCACGTCATTCCCGTACTCGTACTCGGTGACTACCCCGAGGTATCAATGAGCCACGATCCAGAGAACTTACTCCGACCCCCGTTGTTTGTTTATCCTTAGGAGTAGTAAGGTAATGGCTATGCAACATCAATCTGGCTATGACGTAAAAGTGGTATGACGGTTAAGGAAAATGTGACACAGGTCGCGCTCTCATCCGAATCACACATTGAGTGTCCCTACACAACTTATAAGTCGCTGCACGGTAGCGGCCAGGTTGGATTCGACCCGGAGATTGGGTTGGCGGTGGTGGGCTACGATGACCTGGTCTCTATGTCTAAAAATACGGCGGGGTTCTCATCGTCTATTTCGATCGATGACCAGGGTCCCCGACATATGGGGGTCGGTGAGGAGCCTGTTCAGGACGATGTGGAGGAGATCTTCCAGGACGCGCATCCGATGGTGAATGCACTTTTCACGGCAGACCCGCCCGTGCACACGCGCCACCGTAAACTGCTGAGCAAAGCGCTTAATCCGCGCCGAGTCCGCGCTCTGGAACCACACATTCGTGAAATTGCAGACGATCTTATCGACAAATTTGTAGCCAACGGAAAGGTTGACCTGTTACCTGAATTTTCGGTACCACTACCTGTCACCGTTATTGCAGACGTTCTAGGCGTTGATCGGGCTGACCTGTGGAGGTTTAAGGATTGGGGGGACCTGATGATCTCGGGCAACATCGACCTGCTGAACCATGAGCAGCGGCGGCGCGTGGCCAGTGCCGTTGTGGAGTTGCATCAATACTTTGTTCCGCGTATTGAAGCCCGCCGGGGCAACCCTGCGGATGACCTGCTGAGTGAAATGGTCAATGCCCGTGAAGAAGGTGAGGTGCCTTTAAGAACTGAAGAACTTCTGCCTATTATTGATCAGGTGCTGTTGGCTGGGCACGAAACCACAACAAATCTTGTCGGCAATGGCGTGCTGGTACTGCTTAATAATCCAGTATTAGCGAATCGCTTGCGTGACGACCTGAGCGCTATTGATCGCTTCGTTGAGGAAGTGTTGCGCTGGGATCCACCAATACAGTGCACCTACCGGCGGGCAACGGAAGATTGTCATGTGTCAGGTGCAGAAGTTAAAAAGGGTGATCTGGTGCTGCCGGTATGGGGCGCCGCGGGATACGATCCGGCCGTTTTTGCTTCACCGACAGAATTCGACATTGATCGACCCAACGTAAGCAAACATATGGGTTTCGGGCACGGCCCGCACTTTTGTGCGGGTGCCGAATTGGCAAGACTTGAGGCTCGAATTGCCTTCGAGGTCTTACTCACCCGGTTGCCGAACCTCACACTTGATGAAGCTAACAGCGATCTTTCTCGGCTGCCTAGCTTTGCATCGCATGGTTACGAACGCATTTGTTTGATGTTCGATGTCGCGTAACTGGCAAGAACGTAAAACTGACACGAAATCGGAGTGATGATGCGCACTAGCCTATTGATTGCCAACTTAACGCTGCTATTTTTCATAGAGCCTGTCGCTGCTCTGGATGCTCAGACGTTGTTCAGTCAGCAATGCTCTCAGTGTCACGGCGCAACCCTGGGAGGTAGCGCCCACGGTACGGCGCTTAAAGGGCAGATTTTCCAGGACACGTGGGCTACCCAAAAGTGGCAGGCGCTCGCCAGCCTTTCCAGCACGACGATGCCCCCCGGAGAACCGGACAGGCTTAGTACCGCAGAGCATGCGGCGGTGGCCAAGTTCATCTTCACCAGTAACGGGCTGCCTGTTGATGCCGAGGCCCAACAAGACGAATCTCAAGAGACAACTGGAAGCGACTCATGGGACGGTGCGGCAGGTGTTGCGGAGATAGCTCGGTCTCGAAGCAATTTCAAAAATAGCGTAGTCAACGGTTTTAAACCAGTAGCCCAGGCTGAGCTGAACAACCCAGACGCTGATGATTGGTTGAGTTGGCGTCGTACCCTGGATGGGCAAGCGGAGTCCCCACTAAAGCAGGTCAACAAAGGCAACGTTAAGAATCTAGGTTTAGCCTGGGCTCTGGCGATGCAGGAAGGTAGTGCGCAGATCACACCGATTGTTCGCGGTGGCGTGATGTTTTTGGTTCAACCTGGTTTGGTTGTGCAGGCGCTGAAAGCCGATACGGGTGATCTTATCTGGCAATACAAGTATCCGTTCCCTGCGGCATCTCAAACCCTGGGCGGTCCGATGCGTAACTTCGCCCTGTTCAAGGATTCGCTCTATATCTCCACCTATGACGCCGCGCTTATTGCGTTGGATGCAACGACCGGCACGTTGAAATGGCGCGCAGTCAAAGCTGATTATCGCGAGGGTTACACCCACAGTGCTGGCCCGATCATTGGCAACGGTATCGTGCTGAGTGGAATTAACGGCTGCGAGCGCTATAAGGCTGATGGATGCTTCATTACGGGTCATGATGCAGATACTGGTGAGGAGCTGTGGCGTACCTCAACAATTGCCGCTGCCGCGGCGGGGACGAAGGGGGACACCTGGGGAGGATTACCCAAAGAATTTCGCGCCGGAGGAGATACATGGATAGCCGGGAGCTACGATGTCGCGCTTGACCTCTTTTTTATCGGCACATCACAGGCCAAGCCCTGGGTAGCGGCAAGTCGTGGCATGAATGTTGAAAACTCTGCGCTTTACACTAATTCGACCTTGGCTATCCGACCAAAAACCGGCGAGATTGTCTGGTATTACCAGCATATACCCGGTGAGACCATAGACATGGAGGTCGGTTTCGAACGAGTGTTGGCGACCATCGACGATGAACGTTATGTGTTTACCGTGGGAAAGGATGGTGTGCTTTGGCAGCTCTCTGCGAAAGATGGCCAATATGTGGCACACATGGAAACAATGCCCCAGGATATCTTTGAGCATATCGATCCAGACAACGGGCGGGTGACCTACAGACAGGACATTCGTGAGGCAGGAATTGGTGATACCTTCAAAGTGTGCCCGGGCATTTATGGTGGTCACAATTGGCAATCGATGGCGTACGTCAGTCAGTTGGAACGTTTGATACTTCCTTTACATCAGCTCTGCGGCGAGATGACAGGGCGCCAGGTGGAAAGGGAGGTTGGCGAGGGCGGCTTTGGCGGCGACTCGAAAACATTGCCGATGCCGGGTGCTGATGGTCAACTGGGTAAGCTGCTGGCGATCAACCTTCAGGACCGTTCGGTGGCGTGGAGCCATGAGCAAGTGGCGATGTTTATGACCGGTGTACTTACAACTGCAAGTGGCATCGCGTTCGTAGGCGACCTGGATCGTTACTTCAAAGCCTTTGATGTCGATTCAGGTGAAGTGATATGGCAAACCCGGCTGGCGGCACCAACTCATGGATATCCAATCAGCTATGCTGTCGATGGGCGTCAGTATATTGCGGTGCCAACAGGCATGGGTGTGTTTCGGGCGATGACGGCAATGATGAGTCCGCAAATTTATCAACCTGCGAACGGTCAGGCGCTGTATGTGTTTTCGCTTAATGACCATTGATACCGACCAGAAAGGTGCAGGCGAGCATCAATGGGTCGAGGGGCAAGTAGATAGCGGAGGAGTAGGTAAGAAACCTGGTTAATCCTTCTTATGCCCGGACGAACGGGTTCTTAACGGGCTTGAGCATTATCCTGAAGCACTGAACTTCATGTTCACCGGCGGCAGCCACAGTAACCTGTTGGTGCACCTTAGGGTTTTTGCTGTTGCCAGTAAGCCTCAAACCGTTCTTCTAAAATCCCACATGCTTGTGTTTGATCTGCTGTCGACACCGGCGTGTCGAGTGACAGAAAGAGTCGCGAGGCTTTCTTATAGTGTTGAAACTGTGAAATTCTAGAGGCAAGGTCGGCTCGTTTGCTGTCAACCTTTGAAGAATTGGTTTTGGTAGACAAGGGCTCCAGACAAGCGGGGCTAAAGGGCTCGTCCAGAAAGTTCAACAGTTCATGCATAAGAGGCTCTGGTTCATGTTCAATTCGGTCGAACCGAAGTCTGAAGACCCGCTCAGGCCCCAACGCTTTCTCGGCAAGCCAGGCATCCTCGGTGTGATGCATCCAGGTAGCGAGGCCTTCTTTTAGGGGCTCCGGTCTCGCGCCAACCGCATCGAAATTTTCCAGTGAAAGAGCAACATCGTCGGGCTGACGTAAGTTGTGTATGAACTTTGCCTGTGGGAAAACCTGAGCGAGTGCCCAGGCGTAGTGGGTGTTTAGTGGCGTGCTGTCGACCCATCGACGTTTTGGTTCATCGGCTGATCGTCTGACCTGAAAAGGTGAATTTGGGTTTGCAGGATTAATGGTAATACCCTTTTCCCTATAGTCACCGTAAAGGCTCTGGCAACGTTTCTCATACACGTCGTCTACAATAGCGTTGATGCTAGATGCGACGTGCGCCAGAAATTCCTTCAGCGGATAATCGATGTTCGATAGATGTGAAAAGCGACCTCTCTCGGATCCTCGGTTAAATGCCGCAAAAGCGCCGGTGATGTAATCAACGATCCAGGCTGTCTCTGGCATGACTTGAATGTTTGGGTGCTGACCGATAGCCCAGTTCATGACAGAGGTCCCCGAGCGCGGTGCGCCGATGGTGAAGATCGGTTCCACAGGCATCTGCTCGATCATCTAAATGGTAATCCGTTCTCAATAAGAGGCATCATCTTACTAAATTGATATTGAAGTTCGACCATTGATTCCTTCGGCGAGAATTTTTTTGTCGCTTGATGTAAAGTCACGCCTTTCTGTTCATCTGCGATCAACATGTCCCTTAGGGTTTATACAGGATTACCGGCTTCTGGTAAGACCAGCGCGATTATTACTGAAATGGAAAGCCGAGAAAATGCTGGAGGAAAGGTGTTGCTTATTCTTTCTTCTGAGCACGAAGCATTAACCCTGCGCCCTAACGTTAAACCACAAGGGTTGATGGGATGCAGGGACCCAGATAAAAGCCATCAGATCGACGAAGTGATTGATTCTCATGAGGCGGCAAAGCTTTTAGCAGCGCAGGAGCCGGGTACTCTGGTTGTGTTTGATGAGGCGCAGTACTTCCAGCCAGACCTCGTTCATGGCTGGCACCAAGCCGCGGAAAGAGGTGTCGATATCCTTGTTGGAACGCCCTCAAAGGATCAATTGACCAGACTTGATGGGATACCCCACGAATTGGTGGACATGAAGGTCGCTTGTACTTGCGGCGCTGAAAAATCAACTCATGTTGTCTATAAAGATGACCTGATTTATCCCACACACTTTTGTCACCGTTGCTATGAGGAACATATGACTCTTGAAGTTGATCGACTGCTGGAAGTCGTCAAAGAATCCGAACCATTCCCGGGTGATCTCCATACCTACCAACCATTTTTTGACATTGAAATGAATGGATGGGGTCTTGTTCGTAAGGACTGTATGGCCAGATTGAATATTATTCTGGATGCGGTGTCCCGCTGTGGCGCCGTTAGTCAAAAGCTCGATGCCGCTGTCGAGCAGCCTTCTTTCGTCGACCTAGGGTGCTGCTCAGGATTTTTTGCCGATGGCATGACAACAAAGGGGTTTCTTGCCGCTGGCGTTGATGTCAGTGAGGATTTTATTAAGTGGGCTTCGCAGTTGGCCGTTATCAAGGGCCAAGCCGTAACTTACACGCAGCAGGACTTGCTGGAGCATTTAACGACCTCTACAAAACACTACGATGTGATATCGACCTTTGCTACGGTCCAATGGGTCATGGCTCAGAAAGGCTATGAGGCCGGCATTCGCTGTTTTGATGAAATATTCGACAAGGCGGATTCAATTTGCGTTATTGAGATGGGTTACACGAGCGAACCTATTTACAACGATAAGATTACAGATCGCCCCTCAGAGATTGACCGGGATTGGGTGCATAAGTTGATGGAGGGTTCTGGCAAGTTTGACACGATTGAGCTGCACCCCTCTGGAGAAAATGGAATCTGGCGGGATATATTTGTTGGTTTCAGTGCTCCTCCCACTTCCGCGCGTGAATTTGATGATTTCCCCGTTGGGTCTGCGCGTCAGACATCGAATGCGCATGGCTACTGGAACGACACCTGGGCGGGTAAAAAGCTTGATGTGGGCCTGCAGGCTGAGAAGTCCTGCGGGAATCTCCGGTTGGAAGGCTGGCGTCCTGACGATTCAGTACAATCAACCATTACGGTCAGTATTTCAGCGCAGGTCATTGGAACGGCTGAGGTTGGCGCAGGTGTATTCAACATCGAGCTGCCAGCGAGCCTCTCGAAGGATGATTTCTTTGATCTAACGATCACCAGCAGCGCTTCTTTCAGTCCGGAAGACGACGAAAGGCAACTGTCCTACATTATCCGTGAACTTGGTTTTAGCTAATCCCGAAGGTTCATCGCGATTTTTTTGAGCTGTGCCTCGACATGCCAACCATCCAATATTGACCTGGCCCCTCTGACACATGCGAAGAAGAGGTTACCCTGGGGTCGATAGACCCCATTTTCCATCCGCCGGGAGCGACATTTCGTTCAGTGCTTTGCGTTCAGTGCTTTGATTGTGGGCTGGATGCCGTGTAAGCGGGTCATCTTATTTGCTTCGATATTCCTGGCGTGATGGTCGTTTCAGATGGGGTTTATGTTGGCTCGCGCAATACCGTTGAACGATGCGTTCCAGGCAGCGGAATAGCAGTTGACGTTACTGAACACAACTTGTTGGCCAGTGGTCAGCCCTGACTCATGGGAGAAGTCAGTATGATAGGGCACTATAAAATTACCGATCCGGTCGCCTTCAAAGCAGGAAGGACCAAAGAATTGCACTCGTTGAGCTTTTCTGGGCCGCGACTCGATGGGTACTATAAGCTTCACATCGGACCATCGTAGATGACCGTGCCGGGATAAATTCACGGTGTAATTGATAGTATCACTGGACTGCATCTGATTGACCACGGTGCAGACCGCGAAGCCAGTGTCTCTGGAATACCAGTGACCCGGCTCCATTAAAATAGAACACGGTAATGGGAATGCCTTGCGGGCCTGAGTCAGTAGAGCACCTATTTCTTCAGGTGTTAACTCGCTCCATCCTCCTCCCAGGTTGATAAATGCGGGTTCCAACGGCAGTTCTCTGGCTAATGATTCCAAGCCTTTTATCATCGACCGGAACGTCGTTATCTGGTTTACCTCACTACCATGATGCACATGAAAACCAGCAGGTGGGGTTGCAATCACCTTTGGTTGTTTAAGCGCCTGGCCAACTTGTCGGGGGGAGAAGCCAAAGCGCGTTCGTTTATAATAGGCAGGATCAGTGTCTTCTATTAGATGGGTTGACTGCACTCTAAGCATATAAGGAATACCAGGCTGCTGGCTAAAATAGCGATCCAATTGTGCGAAGCTGTCAAGTACTACTACCGCCGCATTTCCCTTAGATACAAAACTGCTGATATCAAAGTCCATTTCGGGGGAGACGATGGAAACAAGCTTGTCGTCCAGGTTATTGGGCAGGCATGCATACTCGGCTGGGTTAGAGATATCAAAGCCGCCGAGTTTACGCTGAGCAGCGTCAAGACAACGGTTGTCCGGGAAGCTTTTCACCGCCAGCAGCGGAGTAACTTCCAGCGGGCGAGCGACTTCAGCAAGCTGGCCCATGCGTTGTTCAACCATTTGCATGTCAAAATACAGCGAAGGTCCGTTATCGGAATTTGCCCTGAATCGATCCAGGACAGGATGTTGAAACCCTTTGCCCGCCTTGAAGGCGCCGGCTGCTTCTTTAATGTTAGCCATAACCGGCAATCCACCAGGTTTGGTGCGACTAATCTCGGCAAAGATCAAAATTGAAACTGCTTGATATGAGTCAACATTGATACATTTAAACTGTTAATGGTAACGATTTCCCTATGCAATAAAAGCCGGTTTTCAACCTAAATAAAGATGGCCAAATAATTGTTTTAGCATCCTCGCATCTCATAAATCGGTACGTTAGCATAATGCGAAAATGCTGACATGCCATCTTCGCGTATTCGGGATCCTGGAAAAAGAGATGACAGGGCTTGACTCCAAAAGCTGGTTGGCTGGCCGTGTCACCGCTAGCACGTTGCACGCTTGGGCTCGCTGGCGGGGTTTAGGATAGATGCCTTTAGCTGATATCCTGCCTGGCTATGGTAGATACCTCGTCAATAAAACAGGATCCAACGATAGGGTCGGCGCTATGCCAGTCTTGCGGTCTGTGTTGCACAGGCGTCGCCTGTAGTGTCACAGTTGTTTCCCCGTCGCAGGACAAGGCATTTTCTGATCTTTTCGCCGACAGTATTATCGTCAGCGATGACCATGGGGATAACAGCCAAAAAACGTGGATAAACCAGCCTTGCCCGGCCTTTGCTGGCAATTGCAGTGTGTACGAATCTCGACCTGTAGATTGCAGAACCTTCCGATGTGCCTTGCTGGAAAAACTCCTGGCCGGTGCCGTCGATCCTGAATCTGCCAAATCGATTGTGGATTCGATACTTAGCGCCCTGGACAAGTTGGCCGCGCAATACAACGCAGAGTACAAGCAATTTTTATCTCGAGATGAAATTTTCCCAGTGCTGAAAAGACTTCACCGGGATGCAGTTGATAAAGCTTCACAAACGGCATTTTGGGAAGCCTACCCGGAATACCTTTCAGTGCGCTACCTGATAGAGAAGCATTTCGATAAGTGAGGCAACTTCCAACATGGGGTGGGTGGGCAAGGTAAACTAACTCGCTGGAGGCCGCCGTTACTTCCTTCGAACTGGGAGCAACTGATCTTGAAGACCCACTGATCTTGAAGACCCACTAGGGGGACTGCATGGCGAGAGCAGCGAACATTGGTGATAACCTTCGGCCCAAAAGTAAAAGAGCAGGAAATATGTGGCGGGATATAGGGACAGACGAAGCCTGTCCCTATAAGTTTCTATTTCAGAATATAGACTTCAACCGCAAGAGTACTTTTCGCGGCATCAAAGGTGATAACGTCTAGATTTTGAGTACCGTCATCGATTTGAACGACATTTCTCATGATCACTTTAGAGCCTTCAAGATACCAGTGACCTGCAAAAACCCCAGCGGCAATTCCTTCAGCCGTTGCGCCCCTGCCTTGGCCTGTTACTGATCCGCCTTTTCGATCGCTGTTATGAGCTAAGTTGTATGTTAAATATACTTTTCCATAGGCTCCCATGTCCCCCGTCGCTGTAATGACGGTTTGGTCTTGGCCAAGGTTGACCGAGGTAATCGTCATCGAAGTGTCCGGCTGACGTTTGGACAACGTCATGCCGTTTTCATGGTGTCCGGCTTGGGTTATTTGTGCCGCGAACAGCATGGTAATAAGAATTAGAACTCTCTTCATCTGTTAAAGCCTCCGAAAACACTAGGTCGTTTGATATGTCTGGGTTTTTAATTGTCGATTCAGACTGCCATACATTAACTGCCTGGGATCTGTTTTGTCTAGTGGGTCACAAATAGGAAAATAGCTTCAAGTCCTATGTGAACTCCTGCTCCTGCCAGGTCGACATAACGCGAAGCCTTTAAACCGCGCTATCTGGTATTCACAGCGACACTAGTTTCGAAAAAGTTGAAATATATCAATAGGAAGTGGGTGAGCACCCTGAGCAGTAACGATATTAGCATCATGAAGGTTTACCCTGTGAGGCAACCATTTGACCCGGTTTTTCGCGTCCTAAATATTCTCTAAGACGGTGTCCTTGATAGATGTTATTCAGCTCGACATGCGGTCAGTGGGTCGGTTAACTTGTGGGTTGCAAGAAGCGGGTAACCGTTGAAGGCAATGAACCT
>JABJED010000129.1 GCA_018665025.1 Gammaproteobacteria bacterium | reverse complement strand
GTCTGGGTTCAGCAAAATGTGGACAGCCATTTCGCCGGTAAAAACCACGAGATCGCGCGCCAGCAGTTTGTCGTCAAAGAACTTTCAGAAAAGAACTTCAGGGATGGGGCGGAAAAAGATACAACAACTGCAGAGATTCACAATGAACCAGATGAGTACCTTGTGCGATGTGGCCCTTCGAGCTTCGCTATAAACAAAAATAGCGGCCAACTAACCAACTGGTCACTCGAAGGAACGGAGCAGCTTCAATCACCAATGAGTGACAGCTTCGCGAGGGCACCTCTCGACAACGATATATGCAGCAGCCAGGTTGATCATCCCTCTCCCAATTCCTGGTTGTCGAAGTGGCAGGCAGCGGGATTATTCGATTGGGAGCATCGTTGTCTGGACATCTCATTGGACGAGTCCTGCAAGCGTCTCACCGCCCGACACGGCTACTTTGACAACAACCGGTTGATGGTGAGTTCTACCTGGCATTATGTGTTTAGCGTGGACGGCACGGTTGCGATCACTATCCGTGTTGAAGTCAGCGAATCTGCACCGCCTCTCCCAAGAGTAGGCGCTGCCCTTCGCCTGTCACAAGACCCTGGTCAGGTATCCTGGTTTGGCCGCGGGCCGCATGAAAATTATCCTGACAGGAAACACAGTGCAGTTTTCGGTCAATGGACTCAATCGACCCCAGATATGCACACCCCCTATATATTCCCCTCGGAAAACGGCCTCAGGTGCGACGTCAGCAAAGCACAAATTGGCCGCATTCTGATACAGGGGGAGTTTTCACTCGGTGTAAGCCAATACAGCGTGAAACAATTGATGGCCGCACAGCACGAGCACGAATTAATTCCGGAGGACGGACTGTTCATTCATATAGATGGGTTTCATATGGGTGTCGGTGGAGACGATTCATGGAGCCCCAGCGTTAAACCCAGATACCTGCTCACTGCCGCCACCTATTGCTGGGATTTCTCCCTGGGCCCCTCAAATTAGCCCAACACCGACCTGGGTACCCAGGGATTGAAGCCGGGATCTTCTATAAGCCTGCTTAAAATACCCCGGACCATGTTTGCTGATGCTTCAGCGCGGCTCACACATCACGTCCGAGCGTGCACCACGCATAAGAAACAAGTAGGTTACAATGCCGCACCCACCGGAAAAGAAGAGCGATGATGAAATATTTATTGGTATTGGCAGCCGTTCTCGTGCTGGCTGCCTGCGAAAAAGACAATGCAACGGAAAATGCAGCAGAAGACACCAGCAGCGCAATAGAAACCAGCGGTGAAGCGATGCCTGCAGAAACGGAGGCAGGCGATGCCACCATGGCAGATACGGTTATAATGATGGGCAGCACAATAGATGATGCCAAAAGTGCAGTCGCCGAACTTGAGAAAGCAATGACGAAATCAGATGAAGATGCAGAAATGAAGATGGAACAAGCCAAAAAATTAATGGCCGAATAGCCTGCAGGGACACTGAGGCTATTTCACTTCAGTGCCCCGCTTTTCCTCATTCCAGCCATCCAAATCCGCCAACAAACCGATTAATCACACCACGGCGCCTAATCCGTTGCAGGGAATAAACTGGTATCCTGACTGACCCAACACGGATTCAAGATGCGCTCACTACTTACTATTACCCTGTGCTTATTGCTAACGGCATGCAGCGCAACACAAAGGTCCGACACTACTAAAGAGAAGCCCGTACTCACCGGCATACTTTGGAAACTGACGAAAATCCAATCAATGGATGGTTCAACAGACCAGCCACGCGCTCCCGGTTTATATACGCTGGAGTTCCATAAAGATGGTAGCGTCGCTATTCGCGCTGATTGCAATAGAGGCCGTGGCAACTGGGCCAGCGAAACAGCAGGCCAGCTCTATCTGACAACGATGGCAGATGGTTCTATTCTGGAATTTTTCTCCAGTCGCACCACGCAAGCCGATTAAGAAGGCCTGGCAACAACTACGGCCAATACTAAATGAACACTCCCGACCAGAACCCTTTACCCCATTCATCTGGCTCCAGGCCTTGGGGTGCCTTCCTTTACCGCGACTACCGTTTCCTTTGGGTCACATTGATCGCGAGCTCCATCGTGGTTTGGATGAGAATTCTGGGAACAGCGCAGTGGTTGCTAGACGAAACAGGTTCGGCCTATCTGGTCGGTTTAATTGGCGTGGT
>JABJED010000020.1 GCA_018665025.1 Gammaproteobacteria bacterium | reverse complement strand
CCCTCATTGAAAGATTCTGCGGCTGCGAAGATCCGGGGTAACAGGCTGGCGTCGCTGGTAGAGTTCAGGAACAGCCCTTCTCGTCGCAGCACAAAGTGTACGGCGCGCTCAATAACGTCTTCGTCACGATAGGGTTCGTACCAGCTGAACTTTGGCGAGGGGTCATCCTCGCGCCATCTTCTTTTTGCAATGGCCTTGATGGTTTGTACCGCGATGCCCTTGTCTGCGCACAATTTGTAAAGCGCCTCAAACTCTGCGTTGTATTGATCGTCCTGCATCATCAAGTGGTAGTAGGGGAGTAGTACTGAAGCGAAATCGTACCTGGCGAGGCTTTTTAAATGCATTTCTGCGATTCGAGTGCCATGACCGGTGATGCCGATAAACTTCACAAGGCCTTCTTTCTGGGCTTGTTTTGCCGCTTCGAGCGCGCCGCCCGCGGCCATCACGGTATTCCAGTCAGCGTCCTGGGCAAGGTTATGAAACTGGATCAGGTCCAGCTGATCGATTTGCAGTCGCTCGAGGGATCGTTCAATGCTTCGTCGTGCCATATCCCCATCACGGTTGCCGGTCTTGCTCGCCAGAAAAACATCCTGCCGGTGATCCTGCAGGAAGTCGCGCAGCCTTAGTTCAGAGTCGCCATAGCTGGCGGCGGTATCAAAGTGATTGATACCCGCTTTTCTGACCATGTCGATGGTGCTGTCTGCTTTTTCCTGGCGCATTCCGCCTAACGCAGCAGCGCCGAAAATGATTCGGCTGCTGTGGTGGCCGGTATTGCCGAAAGGGTGGGTAGGTATCATCTGTAGCTCCGATTAATGCTGGACAATCGAGCAGTGTATCTTAAGCGCCGGGTGCTTTGTAATCTGCCCTGGCCGGCACCGACTGAATAAATTTGATGCTGGCCTCTACGCACCAGTCGTTTCTTTGTGGGGCGGATATATCGCCCACGAAAACATGCTGTGGCACTTCGATATCAATATCGACTGGGTGCAGTGCCTTGTGGTCGGCGCCCCACGTGTTGTGGAAGTTGATTGCAGCCTGATGGTTAATCGTCGGGTCGTCTTTCATGTAAAACGTCGCCAGGGGTGGTTGGCCAGAAGCTGGTTTTAGTTTGCGGACCCAGTCTACGACCTTCTGCATTTCTATAATGGCCTTCGAGCTATATCGATGGGTCCAGTACCTTGCAACCTGTTCATTTTCCGGTTCCCAGCTATGCTCTTTGCCGATGAGGTAATGTACCCATCGTTCGGCCCAGGGCCAGGTCAACAGGAATCCAAAGGGGCTCCTGACCTTGAAGTTAGGAGACAGAAATAGAAAAGCCTGCGGCTGGTCGCGACGGGCAATGTGCTCATTCAGCCAGACACACAGCGGAGCGCCGGTGGAAGTCGCTATTACAACGACCCTTTTACCGACCCGCGAAGCAATGTCCCAGCTGTCCACCATCGACTGGAGCCACTGTTCTGCTGTGGCTTGCATCGAATTCTCGGAAAGCCCGTGACCGGCAAGCCGGGCATAGACAACATTGGCGTTGAAATGGTCTGCGATGCGTTCCGTCACGGGCGCTATCTCCTGTCGGGTCGCAGAGAACCCATGCACGTAAA
This sequence comes from Gammaproteobacteria bacterium, assembly GCA_018665025.1. GTDB lineage: Bacteria > Pseudomonadota > Gammaproteobacteria > Pseudomonadales > Azotimanducaceae > UBA9659. The sequence goes on along the minus strand of JABJED010000020.1, from coordinate 27,546 downwards.
GGAAACAGAGGTCAGTGACACCTGGCCCGGTCGCCCAGTCGATCCGGGCATCGGTGCCTTCGATGACACCAGCATGGCCTGCTTCATGTTCGGTCAGCCAGGTTTCAAGTTCTGCCGGTCCAAGTGAGGCAGGAACCTGTGGGCCTGGCAGTTTGGAATCCAGTAATGGTCGGGGAGCGAACCAGAAAATGGCGATAATAACCGTTGCAAACAGGACAATGATCGTAACAATGGCTTCCATAGATTCTAGACCTGACCCTTCTGCAGTTGATAAGTGAAATTAATTGCTGAAAAAAGCAAGAATAGCTATTGCCCAGCGAGTATTTTTTATAAAATAGAGCTTTTCCACTTGTGTTAGCCGGGGCTGCGCGCACAGGTGTTGTGGAGTGAAGTAATTTTATGCGATTGCAAGCAATTAAGCTCGCTGGTTTCAAATCATTTGTAGACCCTACATCAGTCCCCTTTCCCTCTAACCTTTGTGCCGTTGTTGGCCCGAATGGCTGCGGAAAATCGAACATCATTGATGCTGTGCGCTGGGTGATGGGCGAATCGTCGGCAAAGACGCTGCGTGGTGAATCGATGACGGACGTCATCTTCAATGGTTCCAACACGCGCAAGCCGGTCGGGCAAGCTAGCATTGAGCTGATGTTCGACAATACAGAGGGCAGGCTGTCCGGCGAATTTGCCGCGTACAGTGAAATCTCCGTGAAACGGGTCGTTACTCGTGATGCCCAGTCGGGCTATTTCCTGAATAACCAGAAATGCCGAAGGAAAGACATTACTGATCTGTTCCTGGGCACAGGTTTGGGTCCGAGAAGCTACTCTATCATCGAGCAGGGCATGATCAGCGACCTGATCGAGGCGAAGCCCGAGGATCTTCGAAGTTACCTTGAGGAAGCGGCCGGTATCTCCAAGTACAAGGAGCGTCGTAAGGAAACTGAACGACGTATACGTCATACCAAGGATAATCTTGACAGGCTGACGGACATTCGTGATGAACTGGAACGTCAGCTAACCCACCTGGAACGCCAGGCAAAATCCGCCGAGCGTTACACCGAGTTAAAGAAAGAAGAACGTGAACTCAAGGCTGGACTGGCCGGGCTGAGGTGGAATGGCCTGACTGCGGATGTCGGCAAGCAGGACCATGAGGTCAATCGCCTGACGATTGAGCAGGAAGCACGAATCGCTGACCAACGGCATATCGACGCAGAGATCGAGTCCAAAAGAGCGGCCCTGGCTGAATTGTCTGATGAGTTGAACGAAGTCCAGAAGCGTTACTACGACCACGGTACCGAAATTGCTCGTATAGAAGACAGTATTCAGTTCCAGAACGAACGCACACGTCAGCTGGTTACCGATCTTGATCAGGTTCTTGAGAACCTTGGGAAAGTAGGCGCGGATCTTAATGCGGATGAGCTACAGCTTGCCGCTTTTCGAGAGGATCTGGCGTCAACGTCACCTCAGCAGAGCGAAATACAGTCCCTCGAGATAGCCTCTGCCGAACGGTTTGTGTCTGCGGAACAGAACATGCAGGGCTGGCGGGAAGAGTGGGATGAATTTAACCAGACCGCCGCGGAAACAAGGCAAAGTGGTGAGGTCCAGCAATCACGTATTGAAGGGTTGGAACAATCTGTTGATCGCGCTAACACCCGCATTGCTGTACTTCGGGCTGATGTAGAACGGCTGTCAGGCGACACCGTCGAAGGCGAAATCGGTCCCCTGGAGGAAATGCTGCAGACCCAGGAATCACAGCTCGAACGTATCAATGCTGAGCTTGGTGGCCTGTCCCGAACGATCGAAAAACAGCGTGAAGAAAACCTGGCGCTGACCAGGTTGCTGGACGAACGGAAAAGTGAACTGCAGTCCCTGTCAGGCCGCCAGGCTTCTCTTGAAGCCCTGCAACAGGCAGCGTTGGGGCAGCAGGATGATGCAGAGGTTAACTGGCTTGAAAGGCATGGTCTGGGTGACCAGGCCCGGCTGGCAGAGAATATCCAGGTGGAAGACGGTTGGGATGCGGCGGTTGAAACCGTGCTGGGCGATCACCTGCAGGCTGTTTGTGTTGATGGGCTGGATGCCGTTTCAGCCTTGCTCGGTGACTTCGGGAAAGGGCGCCTCAACTTTATTACCACCGGTGGCCCAGAGCCGTTAGCAGCGCAGGCACCCGTTGAGTCAGGATCATTGTTGTCCCGCATATCCGGAGACGCCACATTAGGTCCTCTTCTGCAGGGGATCAAAACAGCACCGGATCTTGCCTCTGCCATGGCGATGCGTGGCAACCTTGGGCCGGGCGAGTCGATAGTGACGCCTGACGGGCTCTGGCTGGGTAAAAGCTGGCTTAGGGTGAACAAGGACAAGGATGCACAGGCGGGTATCATCAAGCGCCAGCAGGAACTTGTATCCCTGGCTGACAAAATCAGCCGTGCCGCTGGCGATGTTGAACGACTTAATGGTGAGCTGGACTCAGGCATGGCCAGTCTTCAGCAGGCTGAGTTTGAACGCGACCAGCAACAGAAGCGATTGTCTGAACAGCAAAGAGCATTTGGAGAAACCCGCGCTCAACTCGGTACCAAGCGCGTTCAGGCGCAACAGATTCGTAACGACCTTGGCCGGGCCAACGCTGAAATTGGTGAAACGGTCGAGCACATGGAAACCGACCAGGAATCATTGCGTGGTTCCCGCAACCGGTTGCAACTTGCACTGGACGCAATGGAAGCCGATACGTTCCGTCGTGATGAACTGGTTAAACGAAGGGAATCCATCACATTTGAGCTGAATGAAGCCCGGGAAAAAGCCAAAACCGACAGTAACGCAGCTCATCAACTGGCGTTGCGTGTGCAGTCGCTGAACTCGAAAATATCATCGACAGAGCAGGCGATGGCGCGGTTGTCGGAGCAGGAAGAAGTTCTCAAAAACCGCAGGACTGGCCTCGAAGAGAGTATTCGTTCCAGCGAAGAGCCACAGGGTCAGCTTAAAACAGAGCTCGATTCACAACTCGAGAAACGCCTCAGCGTTGAGCATCAACTGGCCACGGTTCGCCAGAAAACTGAAGCGACCGAACACCAGATTCGCGAACTGAACCAGAATCACGCCGGGATTGAAGAACAGGTCGAAGTCGTGCGTTCCAGTCTTGAAAGAGTCAGGCTGGAACGCCAGACACTTGAAGTTCGAAGAACGACCATTGAGGAACAGCTCGAGGAAGATAAGCAGGTTCTCGATGAACTGCTTGCCCGACTACCGGAGGAAGCCAATGAGGAAGAATGGGAGCAGAGGCTGGTTCGTATGGGTAACAGGATTCAACGCCTTGGTGCTATTAATCTTGCGGCAATCGATGAGTACAAGGTGCAGTCTGAGCGCAAGTTATACCTTGATGCACAAAACGAAGACCTGGAAAAAGCACTGGCAACGCTGGAGAACGCCATCCGGAAAATCGACATTGAAACAAGAACCCGATTCAAGGAAACGTTCGACAAGGTTAATTCGAAGCTGCAGCAGCTGTTCCCCAAGCTGTTTGGCGGAGGCCACGCTTACCTTGAGATGACCGGAGAAGACCTGCTGGATACCGGTGTTGGCATCATGGCCAGACCACCCGGAAAACGTAATGCCAGCATTCACCTGCTGTCTGGCGGCGAGAAAGCACTCACGGCCATCGCGCTGGTGTTTTCAATCTTCAGCCTCAACCCTGCGCCTTTCTGTTTACTGGATGAGGTTGATGCGCCACTTGATGACGCCAATGTCGTTCGATATTCCGACCTGGTGAAGGAAATGTCTCGCACGGTACAATTTATATACATCACCCATAATAAGGTCGCGATGGAAATGGCTGAACAGTTGATGGGCGTCACCATGCACGAACCGGGCGTATCCAGGCTGGTATCTGTTGATGTTGATGAAGCTATAGCATTGGCTGCTGTATAGTTACTTGTAAACACGATCCAACTGCGGAGACCAAGCTGTGGATTTTGATTTAAGACAATGGCTGTTGATCCTGGGGCCGATATTTATCATCGGCGTACTGCTGCATGGGTACTTTCGGATGCGATCAGGCCAGAATGATATCAAGATGAAGCTCGACCGGAGCTTCCTGAGCAGCCAGGGCGAAGATCATGTTGCCGATGACTTAAGCCTGTTCAAGGCCGAACTGCCTAATGGTGGGGCTCGCCTTGTTGATTCAAAGGCAAGCGCCGTAATCCCGGGTAATGATGTCCCCCTGCTGATGGACGCTGTCGAACTGCCATCAATGAGTGCGGCTTCATCCGTTGACCTACCCAAGACCGACCCGCTCCCGGCGTCTACCCCGGAGCCCATTGCGGGGCCCATTGCGGGGCCAGAAGAACCTGCCGTTGACCATTTTGTTGATGAGGCGCCCGCCAAGGCTCCTCCTGCCCGGAAAGCGCCCAAGATCGAGGAAGATCAATCCGCCGAAGAAACTGCCGCGCCGAGCGCCAAGCCGGAAATGTTTGTGGTGATTTACGTATTGGCGCTGGACGAGCCGTTTCTTGGCCAGGGTCTGGTGGAAGTTCTGCTCGATAGCGGCATGACCTTTGGTGAGATGGACATCTTTCACCAGTTGGATGATCGAGGCGCACAATTGTTCAGCCTTGCGAGTGCGGTTGAACCGGGGACTTTTAACCTGTCGTCCCTTGATCAATTCTCTACACCGGGCATAAGCCTGTTCATGAGAGTACATGAGCTTGCGGCACCCTTGCAGGTACTTGATTCAATGTTGTCTGTCGCCAATATAGTCGCCCAGGAGTTGAACGGGGAAGTGCGGGATGAGACCAGAAGCGTGATGACGCCGCAGACCATAGAACACTGTCGCCAATCCCTTACGGAATTTCTGTACAAGCATTCTGCGTGAGCAATCTTTTGGCCTCTGGCTAAACCGGGCGCGACACGCTACCTTACTGTGACCTATGGCCGAAAAGAACCCAGACAAGAAAAAGACGACTCCTGCAAAGAACGTGGTCCAGCTGGTCGCCTCGCTGCGGCAACAAATCAATCACCACAATCATCGATACCACACACTTGACCAACCCGGGGTTTCAGACGCCGAGTTTGATCGACTATTCCGTGACCTGAAGGCACTAGAGCAGGAACACCCAGACCTGGTGTCGGACGATTCACCCACCCAACGCGTAGGCTCCGTGCCGCTGCCTGCTTTTTCCCAGGTGCAACATGAGCTGCCTATGCTGTCTCTTGACAATGCTTTTGGCGAAGATGACATGTGGGATTTTGATCGTCGGATCAAAACCAGACTCGAGTTGCCCGCTGATATCGGTTACGACTGTGAACCTAAAATTGACGGCGTGGCGGTGTCACTGCTCTATGAGAACGGTTCCCTGATCAGGGGCGCAACCCGGGGGGATGGTGCGACCGGTGAAGATATCACCCGGAATGTTCGTACGATCGAATCGATACCGCTGTCCCTGATGGGCAAGGGCTATCCCTCCAGGATCGAAGTCAGGGGAGAGGTTTATTTCCCCCTGTCATCATTCGACAGGATGAACCTGGCGGCAGAAAAGGCCGGGCAGAAAGTGTTTGCCAATCCCAGGAACGCGTCCGCAGGGACGCTCCGCCAGCTTGATTCGCGCGAGACTGCCCGCAGGCCGTTAACGATGTTTGCTTACAGTGTCGGCATTGTTGAAGGCGGCGAACTGCCGGAAACACAGTCAGGGATTTTGGCTGCCCTCGCTTCCTGGGGTATCAGGGTCAATCCGTTGATCGAAACTGTCGTCGGTGTGGATGGCTGCATTGAATATTACAGAAAGCTGGTGGCGCTGCGTTCATCTCTGGATTATGAGATTGATGGCGTTGTATTCAAGGTTGACGGGATAGCAGAGCAACGAAAGCTGGGTATGTTGACCAGAACGCCGCGCTGGGCAATTGCCCACAAGTTTCCCGCGGAAGAAGGCATCACAGTACTTGAAGATGTCGAATTCCAGGTAGGTCGCACCGGAGCTGTTACCCCGGTTGCCAGACTGAAACCGGTGCAGGTCGGTGGCGTGACCATCAGTAACGCGACGCTGCATAATATGGATGAGGTGGCCCGGCTGGGTCTTGTTATCGGCGATACGGTTGTTATCCAAAGAGCGGGGGATGTTATCCCCAAGGTTATTTCAGTTTTACGGGACAAGCGGCCGAAACAAATACGGCAGATTATCCTGCCAGCGCAGTGCCCGGCCTGCGGCTCAGAAGTACTTCAGTCAGAAGGTGAAGTCATTGCCCGTTGTACTGGTGGTCTTAGATGTTCAGCGCAAAGAAAAGAGCGTATCCGGCACTTTGCTTCCAGACTCGCGTTTGATATTGAAGGCCTCGGTGACAAGCTTGTTAACCAGCTTGTCGACGAAGGTCTGATCAGCAGCCCGGCAGACCTGTTCCAGTTGACCCTGGAACAGCTGGTGAATCTAGAGCGCATGGCGCCGAAATCTGCTAACAACTTTCTTGAGGCGCTGGAGAAAAGCAAGACAACGACCTTGTCGCGGTTCATCTATGCATTGGGCATCCAGGAAGTAGGTGAATCGACCGCAAGGAATCTTGCGCAGTTCTATCATGGGATCGCGCCACTTCAGCAGGCGGATGAAGATTCTTTGCAGGAAGTTCCCGATGTTGGTCCGATTGTCGCGAAAAATATCGCACACTTTTTCCACCAGGAGATAAACCACCAGGTCATTGATAGTTTGCTGGAAAGTGGTGTTTGCTGGGTGGAACAAGAGTCCTCTGTAGTCTCTGGTGCGCTTGTGGGTGAGACCTATGTGCTGACCGGAACCCTGACGTCCCTAACCAGAAACGATGCTAAGGCAAGGTTGATTTCGCTCGGTGCGAAGGTATCAGGTTCAGTCTCGGTTAAGACCAGTTATGTGGTTGCCGGTGATGCCGCCGGTTCCAAGTTAACCAAAGCGCAGGAGCTTGGTGTTGCCATTTTGTCAGAGGCAGATCTGCTGCGGCGTCTGGAGGTGCACGGTGCTTAGCGCCCAGTTCGTAAAGATACGGCGAAGTTTCGTGCTCATCCTGGTTATCGCTTTGACCGGTTGCACAAGCGCGCCTCCGGAGAACAAGCAGAACATTTGTAAAATATTTTCCGAAAAGAGTGGCTGGTATAAAGATGCCAAAAAATCATCACGTCGCTGGGGAACAGACATCACGGTAATGATGTCCATGATGTATCAGGAGTCATCGTTCATGGCGCGAGCCAAACCGCCAAGAACAAAAATATTGTGGGTATTACCCGGTCCAAGGCCGGCGAGTGCATACGGTTACGCACAGGCGACTAATGACACCTGGCGGGCTTACCAGAGCGCCACAGGTCGAGGCGGTGCAGACAGGAACAAGTTTGATGACGCCATAGACTTTATCGGTTGGTATAACGACCAAAGCCAGCGCAAGAATAAAATAAGCAAATCAGATGCCTACCACCTGTACCTTGCCTACCACGAAGGGCAGGGTGGGTTCGCCCGCCGTAGCTATAAGAACAAACAGTGGTTAAAGGATGTCGCGACAAAAGTATCAAAGCGATCCGGCGTCTACCGGGCGCAGCTCAACGAGTGTGAGGCGAAGTTTAACCGTGGATGGTTCCGCTGGCCGTTTTCTTAATGGTCGTCTACCTGGCGTTTGTGCCCTGCTGACCTTTTGTAGGTCCCACCAGAGCTAACCAAGTAACGCTCAGGGCTGGTGCGTTTGCTCCTCGGTGAAGTGTTTCCACCATCGCTCGCCACCACCGTCATCTCGATTTGCGGCGCAAGCGCCTCCACAGAGAGATCTCCTGCTCGCGAAATGTGACCGATCGAGTTTACTGCGCAGGCAATATGCTTCCCTGCATCGGTATTAGTTTCCTCATATCGATGTTGAGCAGTGTCGGTCCTGCACGGTCCATGGCTGACCCGAACGCCGCCTTGAACTCAGTCAAAGTTTCCACCGCCACGCCTGTTACACCCATACTTTCCGCCAGCCCGGCGAAATCCACAACCCCGAGATCAGTGTCACTGTATCGACCTTCAAACTGCTGGGACTGAAGGCCGCGAAGTACCCCGTAACCGCCGTCATTGAACACGCAGATCACCATGGGAAGCTGGTACTGGGCCGCAGTGGCCAGTTCCGTTGCATGGAACATAAACCCGCCGTCACCGTGAACAACAACGGTTTTCTTGCCGGTGCCAGCCGCTGCCCCAACGGCTAAAGGAAGACCGGGACCTATCGCGGCAGAATTTGGACCGATGAAGGTTCGTGGTGCGTATATCGGCAAAAGCTGGTTAACAAAATTGTACGCGGGAACAGTTGTATCCCGGACGATCAGGGTATCCCTGGGCGCAAGTTCGCGTATGGCGTCCAGGATGCCTTCGTAGTCCGGACCCAACCGCTTCCTTAATTTTTGCCTGAGTTCACGGTTACTTGTCTGGATTTTTTCAACGAATTCAGGTGAGCAAGGCTGCGGGTTCATCAAAGCGTCAATCGCTGGCAGTATTTCCGCAGCAGCGCCGATCAGTGAGGCATCTGATTTGTGTACCCGATCAACGATCGATGCGTCGATATCAATATGAAGTAACTTGCCCGGCGGTTTGAGCGCGGCCCCCGAGCCGCCAACGCCAACCTGGAAACGGGTGCCAACTGCAATGGTCAGGTCAGCATCCATCATGTCGGCATGTAGTTTCCTGCTCTGGTACAGGTTACCAATGGCCAGCGAGTGATCCTCGGTAATGGCCCCCCTGCCGTTGGGTGTCATAAAAACAGGTGCCTGAAGTTTCTCGGCCAGGCGAGTTAACGCGTCAGAAGCGCCACCATAGGTGACGCCGCCACCGGCGATGATGATTCGTTTCCGGCTGCCAGTAATTAGCGCAACGGCGCGTTCAAGATCGCCGGTCATTTCAGGGTTAACAGGATTGAAGCCCTGTCCGCTCTCACTGACTGCAGCGTACTGCAGGTCAATTGGGATCTCCACGGCACCGGAAGATGGTCTGCCGGAACTGATGTCGTTCGCGACCTCCAGAATCGTATCTTCGATCCTAGAGGCGATTCGAACCGACTCAGCCCGCCGGGTAACCGTTCTGAGCATGGGCAGTTGTTCTTCCGCTTCGTGAACATAACCCTGCGCTTTACCGTAGAACCCGGTTTCTGCCTGGCCGGTGATCAGCAGGACAGGGGAGGATGCATATTGAGCTTCGTAAAGTCCGGTCACGGTGTTGGTGGTACCAGGTCCTGTACTGGCAATCGCAATACCGGTTTTACCGGTCGCGCGTGCATAGCCATCCGCAGCATGGGTGGCGCCCATTTCATGTCGGCAATCGATTATCTGGATGGTGCCATCGCGGGTGATAGCGTCGAAGATAGGCATATTGTGAATGCTCACAATGCCAAAAACATGAGTGGCACCTATCTTCTTGAGAGCGCTGACTACGGCATCTGCTCCAATCATGACTGTTTCCTTTTTGGGAAGCAGTATGCCGCGCCTTAGGGTGTGATCACAACCGTGTCGGTCACTGGGAGTAGGCTGGTCAGAGGCAGTTTGTAACGAGTAGCCTGTGCGGTTTTACTGTGCCCGGAGTTTATGGAGTTTCATAGGTTAGCCTGTAAATAACATTGGCGTGGTCGTCTGCGATTAGCAGGCTGCCATCGGGCATCTCCAGTATGTCCGTGGGTCTTCCCCAGGCCACGTTGTTCTTTAGCCAGCCGTCTATCAGGATAGTGGTTGCACCGGTTTCAGGGTTAACCATGGTGATGTTGTATCCCGTGTGTCCGGCCTCCGGGGTGCGGTTCCAGGAGCCATGCTCGGCAATGAATATTTCCCCCCGGTATCGCTCCGGAAACATGGTGCCGGTATAAAACTTCATGGCCAGTGGTGCGACATGGGGGCCCAGTTCTACCACCGGAGGTTCGACGGGAAATACCGGAGCACCAAATTCGGGGTCAATCACAGAGCTGGCGTGTATATAGGGGAACCCGAAATGTAAGCCTGCTTTAGGTGCCCGGTTGAGTTCACAGGAGGGTGTGTCGTCGCCAAGAAGGTCCCTGCCATTGTCCGTGAACCACAGCTCACCGGTGCCAGGGTGCCAGCTGAAGCCGACCGTATTGCGTACCCCACTGGCGAATATTTCAGGTTGTAGTGGCTCGCGATCAAGGTCCAGGCTCATGATGGTCGCAAACCAGGGGTTTTCTTTTTCGCAGACATTGCAGGGGGCGCCAACATTGAAAAACAGGTGATCTTTAGGGCTGAACCCCAGGTACTTCCAGCCATGGTGTGTTTCTTCAGGCAGTTCGTCATAGAGGACAAAGGGTTCGGGGCTGGATTCAAACGTCTGGTCGATGTTTTGATAAACCAGGAGTTTATCGACCGCGCCGACATAGAGGTCACCATCCTGGATAGCGATGCCGGTGGGCATGGTCAGGTCATGGTCAATAGTCACCACTTTGTCTGCGGACCCATCTGAATTGGCATCAATTACGCCATATAGATTACCGGCGCGATTGCTTCCTGCGTAGACAATACCTGATTCGCTCAGGGCTAGCTGTCGTGGATTGGTCAGTTCTGCAAACACGGATATCTGAAACCCGGGGGGCAGTCTCAACGCCTCGAGTGGCAGATCATGGCTTCTGGCAAAACACGGAACAAGTAACAGCAGGCTGAAAACGTGCGGCAGAATCAGCCTGATCAGTCTCAGGCCTCTGCCCAATAGTGATATGATCTCGGTCCACATGTTACTGCTCCTGATGATTTCCAATTCGTATGTTGACTGAAGCACTCAAGGAAGAGATCCAGACGGCATATTCCCGGTTGCTCGAAGAGAAAGGATACCGGGCCAGGCACTGCCAGAAAAGCATGATCGCAGAAATAGCCAGGACACTCGGTAATGTGCCCGAAGATAACAGCGTCTGCGTTGTTGAAGCCGGAACAGGAACCGGTAAGACAATCGCCTATGCCATGGCGTCCATTCCGATAGCAAAACGGCTAAAAAAGAAAATTGTTATTGCGACAGCAACCGTCGCGTTGCAGGAACAGATTGTCTACCAGGATCTGCCTGATATCCGCCTGCATTCAGGGCTGGAATTTTCCTTTGCGCTGGCGAAAGGCCGAAGGCGTTATCTTTGTCTGTCCCGCCTTGATCTCGCGTTGCAGGATAGCGGTCAGGTGAACCAGACCTTTTCGTTTTTTGAAAATGCGGATGGCGATAGCGACCAGGTCGACTCCGCTATTTTTGATTCAATGCTGACGGCGCTCGGCAAAGGGGAGTGGGATGGGGAACGAGACAGCTGGCCGGAAGAGATCAATCATGCCACCTGGGCCAGGGTTTCGACGGACCACGCCCAGTGCACTCATCGCCAATGCAGCCATTATGAAAATTGCTACTTTTACAGGGCGCGCGAGAATATTCATCGGGTAGATTGCATTGTCACCAATCAGGACCTGGTCCTGTCCGATCTGATGATGGGCGGCGGCGCGGTACTCCCTGATCCGGAAGATACGATTTACATCTTCGATGAGGGTCATCATCTGCCTGAAAAAGCCGGCAATCACTTTTCTCATTTTCTGGCGCTTTATTCGACAAAAACCTGGTTACAACAGATCCCTACCAGCCTGAAACTCGCCAGTGCAGAAGTGCCCGCTATTGGTTCCGGGCTTATTAACGATGTTGACACCATGGTACAACAGGCAAGCCAGAGGCTGGATGATGCGGCCCAGGTGCTGCAGCTGCTTAAAGTTGACGCAGAAGAACAAGATGACGGCTGGCGGTATCGTTTTCCTCGGGGCCGGGTCGGCAATGATATTACCGAGGTATCAAAGCAGCTGGCGAACAGTTTCGAGCGACTGGATGATCTGGTGGACCGGGTGTTGCCACTCATCGAAACTACCCTCGATGATGTCTCCGCCGCGCAGCGGGAGAGCGTTGAATACTGGTTGTCGCTGGTAGGTTCAATTTCTACGCGCTTGTCTGCAGCCGCAGAGCTCTGGCATAACTTCTCGGTAGCGGAGCATTCGCCTCCCTATGCGAGGTGGGTTGGTTTTTCGACCCAGAGTCAGACGGAAGGCATGGAAATTCAACTGTCGTGTCATCCTGTTTCGGTAGCAGATGAGCTGTTTGAGAGACTTTGGTCACGTTGCGCTGGTGCCGTACTGACCTCGGCGACTCTGTCGGTTGCCAGGGATTTCTCCAGTTTCCAGTCCAAATCCGGCATTCCGCCAGAGATGGTATTCACCAGTCTGGCCAGTCCGTTTCGATATCAGGAACAGGCGGTTCTTGCAGTACCAAAGATGCGCACTGATCCTGGACAGGCTGACCAGCACACGCAAGAGATCGCGGAACTGATTCCGGGCCTACTCGATAAAGAGATTGGTGCTTTGGTCTTGTTCACCTCGTGGCGGCAAATGTTGCGGGTGTTTGATGATATTGATGAAGCGTTTCGCGAACGAATCCTGATGCAGGGTGAACTATCGAAAATGGAAATCCTCAGTCGCCATCGGGATGCTGTTGACCGTGGTGAGGCAAGCTGCATCTTTGGCCTGGCCAGTTTCTCCGAGGGCGTAGATTTGCCCGGTGATTATTGTCGTCATGTAGTGATAGCAAAGATTCCATTCTCGGTGCCTGATGACCCGGTAGATGCGACGCTGTCTGAGTGGATTGAGGAGAAAGGCGGCAATTCATTTTACGAAGTGATGTTGCCGAACGCTGCACTCAGGGTCGTCCAGGCTGCAGGACGATTACTCAGAACTGAAACCGACGAAGGCACTGTGACCATACTGGATCGTCGCGTGGTGTCTAAGTCCTATGGTAAGGTCATTTTGAATTCCTTGCCGCCTTTTGCCCGTGAAATTTCCTGAGTACAGCCATCAGTTACCTGCTGAACTGGCGTCTTATCGACAGCCGTTTGGGAAGCTCGCGGGTGCGCTCGACAGTGACCCGGTTTTTTGCCTGATAGGTTATCTTGCAGTAAACATAGCGAGACTCACGAGCGAATCGAGTAATAAAACGATAGTAGTGTCCATTGCCGGTGCCCAGGGAACCGGTAAGAGCACGATGAGTCGACTGTTAGCCTCAATGCTTCAGGATTGTTTCAATACGAGCACAACCATCCTTTCCCTTGATGACTTTTACCTGCCACTGGAATATCGACAGCAGGTCGCTGTCGATATTCATCCTTTGCTGGGCGTCCGGGGTGTGCCCGGTACCCATGACCTAGCGCTAATGGAAAAAGTGCTGACTGATCTTCTTCAGGGGCGGTCGGCTGAAGTCCCGGTTTTCGACAAAGGTGAGGATGACCGAAGTTCCCGATGGCAAGAAGCTGAACCTGCCGCGGTTATCCTGTGTGAAGGCTGGTGCTGGGGCGCTGTTCCCGAACCACAGGAACGGTTGATGCATCCCATCAATGACCTGGAGAGGACCCAGGATCCGGATGGGTTATGGCGCCGGTATGTGAACGAACAACTTTCTCGATACCAGTCGGTGTTTCGAGCCAGTGCCCAGGTGTTTTTCATGGCACCATCAATTGAGGCGATAGTGCGTTGGCGCTTCCAACAGGAACGGGAACTGGCAACCCGGGGGGGTGGCAGCAAAATGATGACCGAAATGGAGGTCAGGCAGTTCGTTGCTTACTATGAGCGAATCACTGGCTGGATGCTCGAGGAAATGGCTGGTCGAGCCAGTGTGGTCGTTTCTCTGGATGAGCGTCATGCAATTCAGGATGTGCTGGTTAACTAATTCAGGTGATATTCAGCCGCCGGTAGCTAAGGTACGGCCATATCAACTGGGATATCATGGCCATTAAGGTGAACGACAGAGGAACGATCCGGGAAGGGCTATGAGAAATCTATCTCAATTTGTCATTGTACTGTTGTTCACGGTGGGTCCTATTGGCATGTCGGATTCACTGGCAGGTCCTCATGAGGAAAAAGGTGGCAGAAGGCCTGCACCGGTCTACGGTCTGGCGCCAAACCAACTGGTTCCCGGCAATCGATCGGGTATATCTAACAAACGTGCCGCATCATTGGTAAAAGAGCGTTATTCCGCTTCGAGAATTTTGGGCGTCTCTCTTCTGGATGACCAGGGACCGCCGGTTTATCGGGTCAGGACTTTATCTACCAATGGTGTGGTCAAATCTGTTTTTGTCGACGGTAACTCCGGCGAAGTATTTGAGTGAGGCAAGAATGTCGCGACGCATATTACTAGCGGAAGATGAAGAAACCCTTCGGGATCAGCTTCTCGAGATTCTTGATCGGCACCGATACTCAGTGGATTCTGCTGTTGACGGTGCCCAGGCTCTTGCGCTGGGAGAAGCGGGACATTATGACCTTGCGATAATCGATCTTGGGCTTCCGAAGCTAAATGGCATGGAAGTCATCAGTCGTCTCAGGGAGCGAGGTAAGGATTATCCGGTATTGATTCTGACAGCCCGCGCAGACTGGCAGGACAAGGTCCAGGGTCTGTCGGCGGGTGCTGATGACTACCTGGTTAAACCGTTCCATATTCAGGAGTTACTGGCAAGAATTGAAGCGCTCATTCGCCGGGCATCGGGAGCAATCGCCCGAGATATTAACATTGGGCCCGTAAGCCTTGATACGAAAGCAAAGAGCGTAAGGGTTAATGGTTCTACGGTGGAACTGACCGCCTTTGAATTTAATTTACTGGAGTACCTTATGATGAGGCCGGGTCATGTTGTCTCCAAGACAGCGTTGACGGAGCATCTCTATTATCAGGATTTTGATCGTGACAGTAATGTTATCGAAGTCTTCGTCGGTCGACTTCGTAGGAAACTCGACCCGGAAAATCAGCTCAGGCCGATTGAAACTGTGCGTGGACAGGGGTATCGGTTCGGACTGGCTGAATGAACCAGGGTTCCAGTGTGGTGCGAGGCTCGCTACGGTTACGAATGCTGTCCTCGGCTACCCTGGTTCTCGTGGTGTTCCTGGGGGTCGTTGGGGGCGTCGTTGATAATGCCTTTCGCCAGAGTGCCGAGCAGGCTGTTTCCGAAAGGCTCCAGTTACATAGTTACGCGTTGATAGCCGCCAGTGTCGAAGATGACAAGGGCGGTGCGGTTGACCTGTACCTTCCTGCTGAACTGCAGGAACCCGGCTTCAATGCGATGGGTTCGGGTTTGTTCGGGCTCGTTTTTACACCGGGTGGTAATGAAGTATGGCGCAGTGGTTCGGCGCTGGATCTTGAACTGGGTGATCTGGCAAAAGGTGTTTTATTAGCGCAGGACACTGCGGGAGTCGTGACCTTCAGCGAATTGCCGGCGGCGGCGGGCCGTGGCCCTCTTTTTTACCTGACCTATCCGGTCATCTGGGAGAGTGCGTTAGGTGACGCGCGTTTCGTTTATGTCGTCCTGCAGGATTTTGCGCCGTACAGCAATGAAGTGACGACCTTCAGGGAAAGCCTCTGGGGATGGCTTATTGCTGCGGTTGTTGTGCTGGTATTGCTGCAGGCGGCAATCATGTATTGGGGCCTGCTGCCTATCGCGGGTTTGGAACATGACCTTAAGGCGATTGAAGAAGGTCGGCAGGAATATCTGGTTGGTCAGTATCCGACCGAGATAAACGGGGTAACCCATAGTCTGAATCTTCTCTTATCAGAAGAGCGAGCACAGCGAGAGCGTTATCGAACCACGCTTGCGGACCTTGCACATAGCCTGAAGACGCCGCTGGCGATACTAAAGGCAGAAGCCGAAAAGCCCGAACAGACCGTTGAGCAAGTGGCTGCAGCAATGGATCAGCAGGTGACACGCATGACCGATATTGTGTCGTATCAGCTGGAGCGGGCAGTGTCGAGTTCGAGTAAGCTGTTCCGAAACTCCACGCCAATCAGGCCGGTTGTCGAGAAACTGGTGGCAGCGATAAGGAAGGTATACAAGGAAAAGAACATCGAATTTCTGGAGGAAGTTTCATCTGCGGATTTTCCGGGTGATGAGCGTGACCTTATGGAGCTGTTGGGGAACTTGCTGGACAACGCCTGTAAATATGGTCTGGGGAAGGTAAGGCTTGTTGCTGCCGTTGTTGAAGGGAGAGTGCAACTTGCGGTGGAAGACAACGGTTCCGGCATCCCGGAGTCCGACAGAGATCTTGTCCTTGAGCGGGGGCTGCGCCTGGATAGCAGGGAAGCCGGGCAGGGCATCGGGCTTGCGATCGTCGCTGAGATTGTAGACCGTTACCACGGTCAGATCGTGATCACGAACTCTACGCTCGGTGGCGCGAGGATAATCGTCAGCTTTCCCCTCGCCTGGACAGAAACCGTTTAGTTACAGACCAGTATGGGTGCCGTCGCACATTGGCTTACCCGCGGTCATCTTGCAGCCACAGAAAAACACCTTTTTTGATTCCGTCGCCTTGAATTTCATCGGCAGGAATTCAGTATCCTGATGAGACCCGTCGCAGAGCGGTTGATTTGTGCTTTTGCCGCAGGAGCACCAGAAGTATGTTTTACCTTCCTCGACGTCTACGCCATAGGGCGATTTTTGCGCAATAGTTGGATCTGCCATGGGTGTCTCTTTACCTGAATTTATTGACGGGCCCAGCATAAGGAACGGGGTCAGGCCGCGTCAACTCATTCCTCGGTCGGTGTCCTTGAAAATAGGGGTTACAAACCCTATGATCCCTGCTCTTTAGGTGCATTGGCACCGGCGCAGCGCGTTCAAATCTCAGGAGTTTGTTTGTATGGATTTCTCTTTCTCAGAGGAGCAGGGTCTCTTGCAGGATAGTATCCAGCGATATATCCAGAATAGTTACACCTTCGATGCCCGACAGAAAATATTAAAGTCTGAAGAGGGCTTCAGCCGCGAAAATTGGGCAACTTTTGCAGAGTTGGGTTGGCTGGCGCTTCCTTTCAAAGAAGAGTCAGGTGGTTTCGGTGGCACTGCCGTCGAGACGATGATTATGATGGAAGAGTTTGGTAAAGGCCTGGTCGTTGAGCCCTACGTCTCCACAGTCATCATGGCAGGTTCGGTGATTGAAGCCGGTGGCACGACAGAGCACATTGAGGGAGTGCTCACCGAGATCATGGCGGGAACAAAATTTGCGTCCCTTGCCTATGTCGAACCGCAGGCAAGATTTAATCTCGCTGACGTCACGACAACAGCGAAAGTCGAAGGCGATGGTTACGTCATTAACGGTTTTAAGGGTGTGGTGCTTGGTGGTCCGTCAGCAGATGTTCTGGTTGTTCCTGCCAGGACATCCGGTGATCAAAAAGACGAATCCGGAATCACACTGTTTCTGGTTGAGGCTTCAGCGAATGGGATATCAAAACGCGATTACCCAACAATTGATGGCTTGCAGGCCTCTGAAATCAACCTGGACAACGTATCAGTACCCGCAAGTGCTGTCCTGGGTGAAGTCGATAAAGGCCTCGGGCTTCTTGAGCTTGGGATCAACAACGGCATTCTCGCTGTTGGTGCAGAAGCAGTTGGTGCAATGGAAGTGCTGTACAAGACAACCGTTGAATACTGTAAGACCCGCGAACAGTTCGGGCAGCCAATTGGAAAGTTCCAGGTGCTTCAGCACCGTATGGTAGATATGTTCATGGAGCATGAGCAGGCAAAATCCCTGCTCTACATGGCAGCCCTTCGTATGAGCGAAGGTGATGAAGTTGAGGCCCTTAAAGCAGTGTCTGCATTGAAGGTCCAGATTGGCAAGGGTGGCAGGTTTGTCGGCCAGAACGCCATTCAACTGCATGGTGGCATGGGTATGACGGATGAGCTCAACGTGGGCCACTACTTCAAACGCCTCACTGCCATTGAGACACTGTTTGGTAACGTAGATCATCACCTGAAGAAGTATTCGCAGGTAGCTTGATCCCTTAGAGATTCATCATTTGAAGAATAGGCACCTAAAGAATAGGCCTGCAGGAGAGTAAATAGTTAATGAGTGATTCGACCTATACGACGCCTGACTGGTTCTGGGAAGCGATCGATACCAAACCCGAATCAGGGTTCATCGATGTCGAAGGCTCTGATATCAACTACCTCTACTGGAGTGAACCGGGAAACCCGGGTTTGCTTTTTGTTCACGGGCACAATGCCCATTCACACTGGTGGGACTTTATTGCCCCATCCTATAAAGATGATTACCAAAGCGTAGCGGTGGATATGTCCGGTATGGGAGACAGTGACCATCGGGACGAGTATTCCGCTGATCTTTATGCTCAGGAGATTGTTGCGGTTGCTGATAAGTGCAACATGGGGCCGGATACCATTTTGGCGTCACATAGCTATGGCGGGATTATGTCGATTCGTGCGGTGGCGCAATATCCTGATCGTTTCAAGGGCCTGATCCTGCTGGATTCGGGCGTCAAACACCCTGATGACGTCACACCTCCGGAGCCTGACCGGCTCGCGAGGGCAAAAAGCTATCCCACTTCGGAAATCGCCCGATCGAGATTCCGCCTGCAGCCACCCCAGCAATGTCAGAACCAGTACGTTGTGGATCACATCGCCCGGACCTCGATCGAATATATCGATGATGGTTTTGGCTGGAAGTTTGATGAAGAACAGCGTTCCCGGATGAAGGCATATGAAGACCTCGAGGCTGACTTCAGGTCCATCGCGATCAAGTGCGCGTTGATTTATGGTGCTGACAGTGAGTCGTTCAGCTCGAAAAGTGCAGAGCACATGAAATCCCTTCTTCCGAACCTTGAAGTCACCGAACTGGCAGATGCCCAGCATCACCTGTTCCTTGACCAGCCGGTCACCTTTATGGAATGTTTATCGAAACAGCTCGACGCCTGGAAATAGTCCAGGTTTCAGGCAAAAAAAAGGGACCTTCTGGTCCCTTTTTTAATGTTGCTATGCAGGATGTACTACATAAGGTTTAGCAGGCTTCAAAAAGCCCGGCCGCACCCATACCGCCACCAATACACATGGACACAATGCCGTACTTCTTCTCGCGACGCTTGAGTTCACGAAGAATGTGGCCGGTGAGGCGAGAACCCGTCATGCCGAAAGGATGGCCGATTGAGATTGAGCCACCATTGACGTTGTAGATCTCTGGATCAATTTCCAGGGCATCCCTGCTATACAGACACTGTGAAGCGAAGGCTTCGTTCAGTTCAACCAGGTCAATGTCGGCCATGGTCAGGCCATTGGCTTTGAGCAATTTGGGTACCGCAAATACCGGACCAATGCCCATTTCGTCTGGCTCACATCCAGCGACAGTCCAGCCGCGGAAGTATGCCATTGGCTCAAGTCCAAGTTGCTGCGCACGTTCAGCGCTCATCACCAGCGTCATGGATGCGCCGTCAGAGAGTTGTGATGCGTTACCAGCAGTCACTGTGCCGTCTTCTTCGAATACAGGCTTAAGGCTTGCAAGGCCTTCAAGCGTTGTTTCAGGGCGGTTACATTCGTCACCGACACAAACGCCATCGACGATTTCGGTTTCCTTGGTTTCCTTGTTGACGATCTTCGCGTACTTGGTCTTCATGGGCACGATTTCGTCGTCAAACAAGCCAGACTGTTGTGCGGCGGCGGTGCGCTTCTGGCTTTCAAGGGAAAATTCGTCCTGGTATTCGCGCGATACGTTGTAGCGCCTTGCAACAACCTCAGCGGTGTTACCCATCGCCATAAAAATGTCTGGAGACTTCTCGCGAATAGTCGGGTGAATGTCCGACTTTCCTGGTGTTTGTCTTTGATTGGATGAAATGGACTCAACGCCACCGGCGATCATGACTTCTGAACAACCACTTGCGATCTGGTTAGCCGCAAATGCGATGGAATTCAGGCCGGATGAACATGCCCGGCTGATAGTGGATCCTGCAGTAGTAATGGGTAACTGGGAAAGAATCACCGCGAGTCGTGCGACGTTTCCGCCTTGCTCACCCGTCTGGCTTGCCGCGCCGACTATAACGTCTTCGACTTCAACAGGATCCAGTGTTGGGTTGCGCTCAAGCAGGGCATTAATGCAGTGCGCCACCATATCGTCTGGTCGGGTCAGGTTGAAGGTCCCCCTGAATGATTTAGCCAGTCCTGTTCTTACACTATCTACTATGACTACGTCGCGCATATTCTTCTCCGTCTGGAAGCTTAAAAAGGGGGGTATTGTGCCTATATAGAATGTCGGTCACAAGCGCCTGACGATTCGGGGCGTAGAGCGGGTTTTTTACGGGCCCCGGTCGATAGATTGATCTTGGCCGGCAAATACATAATAGTTCCGGCTCGGAAAAAAATAGGCACCCACAGATGAAATACTTGCTAGCGATCGATCAGGGAACGACAAGCACCCGGGCTATTCTGTTCTCCAGTGAGGGTGAGCCATTGGGTGTTGCACAGCAGGAATTTGAGCAGCACTTCCCCAACGATGGGTGGGTCGAACATGATCCCGAGGACATCTGGCGGTCGACCATTGATGTCTGCAAAGAAGTGCTTGAGCAAAATGAAGTGTCAGCTTCCGACATAGCAGGTATCGGTATCACCAACCAGAGAGAGACCACCATCGTCTGGGATAAAGAAACCGGTGAACCGGTTTACAACGCTATCGTCTGGCAGGATCGTCGAACCGCAGACTTTTGTGAAACCCTGATCGATGAGGGACTCGAACCCTGGATTACCGGCAAGACCGGGCTTTTATTGGATCCGTATTTCTCAAGTACCAAATTAAAATGGATCCTCGATCATGTCGATGGCGCGCTGCAAAGAGCGCATGCGGGAGAGTTGCTGTTCGGGACAGTGGATACCTATCTGCTTTGGCGCCTCACAGGTGGCGCTAGCCATAAAACTGATGCGACCAATGCTTCCAGGACCATGTTATTCAACATCCACGAGCAAAAGTGGGATGAAGAGATCATGGCCAGGTTAAATGTGCCGCGATCAATGTTGCCGGAAGTTGAAGACTGTAGTGCAGATTTTGGCCACACAGATCCGGGCCTGTTTGGTGCAGCGATTCCAATACTGGGTATGGCAGGTGACCAA
The DNA here is from genome assembly GCA_018665025.1 of Gammaproteobacteria bacterium. Lineage (GTDB taxonomy): Bacteria > Pseudomonadota > Gammaproteobacteria > Pseudomonadales > Azotimanducaceae > UBA9659. The sequence goes on along the minus strand of JABJED010000020.1, from coordinate 6,675 downwards.
CAGGCGGCATTGATCGGGCAGGGTTGCTTCAAAGAGGGAATGATCAAGAGTACTTATGGGACCGGTTGTTTTGTAATCATGAATACCGGTGGTGAAGCGATCGAGTCAAAAAACAAACTCCTGACAACGGTGGCATACCGTATTAATGGCAAGGTTACCTATGGCCTTGAAGGTAGCATCTTCGTAGCTGGTGCTGCGGTTCAGTGGCTCCGCGATGGTCTTAAACTGGTCTCCAAGGCGGCAGAAACGGAATCCATTGCCAGGGGACACCCGGTAAATCATGGTGTTTATCTGGTTCCGGCTTTCACCGGATTGGGTGCACCGTATTGGGACCCCAACGCCAGGGGTGCAATACTCGGCCTGACCCGTGATTCTGGTATTGCCGATATTGTCACTGCGACGCTCCAGTCGGTGTGTTTCCAGACTCAGGATTTACTGTCTGCGATGCAGCAGGATGGGGCAGTGCCAACGATCCTCAGGGTTGATGGCGGTATGGTCGAGAATAGCTGGCTTACGCAGCATCTTGCAGATGTCCTGCAGTTACCAATAGACAGGCCCCGGGTCATTGAAACGACCGCGTTAGGCGTTGCCTATCTGGCGGGGTTAAGAGCCGGCATATTTGCTGAACTGGACGACGTTGCTGCGAAATGGCAGCTGGAACAGCGATTTGAGCCTGTTATGCCACCAGAGACCGCTGCGGAACTCTATAAGGGATGGCAGGCTGCGGTCGCCAGGGTAAGAAGTTAACAACAGGTTACAGGCGGTTACAGTACAAGAAGATACCCATCACGGAGCTTCTCAAGTAGGCACTAAACCGCTTCAACCAGTTGGCAGACTATGTCGCAGATCTGTTCTGCTTCGTCATCCGTAATCGTCAGGGGTGGCAATAACCGAATCACATTGTCTGCGGCGACATTGATCAGGATCCCTTTCTCAAGGCCTTTTGCCACCAGGTCTCCACAAGGTGAATTCAGCTCGATGCCAATCATCAAGCCCATGCCGCGGATATCTTTTACGCAGTTAAGGTCGCCCAGTCGCTGCCTGAACTCCCCCATCATGCGATCGCCGAGTTCTCCGGCGCGCCTGGCCAGATCTAGTTTTTCGATCTGGTCTACAACGGTAATAGCCACCGCGCAGGAGAGAGGGTTACCGCCAAAAGTTGATCCATGGTTGCCTGGACCAAGTACCTCGGCAGCCTTACCCCGAGCCAGACAGACCCCAATGGGTATGCCATTGCCAAGGCCTTTTGCGAGCGTCACCACATCCGGTTTGATACCAGATGACTGGTAACAAAAGTATTGGCCTGTTCTGCCGTTACCCGTCTGGATTTCGTCCAGGATCAGCAGCCAGTCGTTTTTGTCGCAAACCTCTCTAAGGGAGGCCAGATAGTTCTGGTCAGGAACCTGAATACCGCCTTCACCCTGGATAGGCTCGACCATCACGGCGACCACTTCCTTGTTGTGTTCTGCGATCTGGCGAACGGCGTCTACATCGTTGTACGGGACACGGGCAAAGCCTTTCACCAGAGGCTCAAAGCCGGCATGAACTTTTCTGTTCCCTGTTGCGGTGAGCGTAGCCAGGGTACGACCATGAAAAGAAGAATCTGCAACGATAATCGTCGGTGTCTCGATTGCCTTTTTGTTGCCGTAAAGTCGGGCGATTTTAATGGCACATTCGTTTGCTTCCGCCCCCGAGTTTCCGAAAAACATGTTATCCATGCCAGACATTCGCTGCAGTTTTTCAGCGAGTTCTTCCTGTTTGGGAACGCGATACAGGTTTGACGTATGAAGCAGCGTGGTGGATTGTTCGCTAATGGTTTTTGCTACTTCGGGGTTTGCGTGACCTAACACCACGACGGCAAGACCTCCAAGCGCATCCAGGAACCGGTTGCCATTTGTGTCGGTCAGCCAGGTTCCGTCTCCTTTTACGAAAGAGATGTCCTGTCGTCCATAGGTTGGCATGATTGCATCTGGCATGGTGTTCTCCGGCTTTTGGAAAAAGGGGCGATGATAAACCAGATCCATGAAGCCGGAAAGGGTGACGCCACGCCATCGGACGAGCTTATTCCAGTTGGACAGCTCATTTATTCCAGATTGTTTGGTAATGAATTGCCCATCTGTGCTTTAAAAAGGGTAAAATCGTCGCTAATTTAACGTTGACTAACTAATGAGACGAAGAAATGGAAATCCACGAAACCATCCGTGAGCAGATAGCCGCTAACCCGGTATTGCTTTATATGAAAGGCTCACCTGACCAGCCACAGTGCGGATTCTCGGCGCAGGTAAGCCAGGTGCTGATGGCATGCGGTGAGCGTTTTGCCTACATCGATATTCTGGCGAATCCGGAAATACGGTCCCATTTACCCGAAGTGTCGGAATGGCCAACTTTTCCGCAGCTGTTTATTGCCGGTGAACTGGTCGGTGGCTGCGATATTATCGTCGAGATGCACGAATCGGGTGAACTTCAGCCGATGATCAAGGAAGTAGTGCCAGCGGACGCAGGTTAGTGTTTTACTGTTCGGGGCGCATCGGTATACTGGCTGCCTGCAACATTTTCATGACCAATAGGTGAGGAACAACAATGAGTTTAAAAGATACCCAAACAGAACAGAATCTTAAGGATGCATTTGCCGGGGAGTCCCAGGCAAACCGACGGTATCTATACTTTGCAGCAAAGGCTGATGTCGAAGGTTACAACGACGTTTCCGCTGTATTTCGATCCACTGCAGAAGGTGAAACTGGCCACGCTCACGGCCACCTGGAATACCTTGAAGAAACTGGTGATCCAGCAACGGGTCTACCCATTGGTTCAACTTCCAACAATCTGGCGGCGGCTATTGCCGGCGAAACCCATGAATATACTGACATGTATCCTGGTATGGCGAAGACAGCCCGGGATGAGGGTTTTGACGAAATTGCTGACTGGATGGAAACGCTTGCCAAAGCAGAGCGTTCACATGCAAACAGGTTCCAGAAAGCATTGGATAGTCTGGATGGCTAGCTTGTATAGATAGCCTGTATAGATAGCCTGTATAGATAGCCCGTATAGATAGCCTGTATAGATAGCCTGTATAGATAGCCCGTATAGATAGCCTGTATAAATAGTTTGTATAGATAGTTTGTATAGATAGCCTGGACGGATAATTACCGGCCAGTTGAATTAAAAAAGCCCGCTTGGCGGGCTTTTTTTTGTCTGGATTTTAGTCGTAGTGTTCTTCAGGTAAGCCACCCAGTTGCCGCCAGCGATTGACGATAAGACAGAACACTTCGGCCGTCTTATCACAGTCGTACTTCGCAGAATGGGCTTCTTCACTATCAAAGGAGATGCCTGCCACCTGGCAGGCACGGGCAAGAACAGTCTGCCCGAATGCCAGGCCGCACAGTGTTGCGGTATCAAATGCCGAGAATGGGTGGAATGGGTTTCTTTTGATGCCACATCGACTAGAGGCCTCGTTTAGGAAAGCCTGATCGAAAGAGGCATTATGCGCGACGATAACGGCGCGCGAGCAACCGGTACGTTTAATCTCTGCCCGGATTGCGTTGAAAGTATCTGTTAATGCCTCTTTCTCGGGTACAGCCATTCGAAAGGGATGGTCGGGGTCAATGCCTGTAAATTCCAGCGCCGAAGGTTCGATATTTGAACCGGGGAATGGCTCTATGTTGAAGAACAGTCGCTCGCCGGGAACCAGGTCACCCTCATCGTTCATCTGGGGTATGACGATCGCACTCTCGAGCAGCGCATCAGTTTTATAATTGAAGCCGCCTGTTTCCAGGTCGAGTACTACGGGGAGAAAGCCGCGAAAACGATGCGCTATCGGTAATTTATCAAAGCTCAAATGGCACCGTCACTTAAAGGGGGCCGATCCCCCGTTCTTACCTGCCAGCGTACCACATCACCGCCCCGGGTAGGGACTAGCTCATCATTGCCGAAAGTCAGTGCTGATGCTACCTGCCAGTCCTGGCGAATCAGTTCGATAGAATCTTCATTGTGTGGGACTTGATAAAAGTCAGCGCCAAATTCGCTGCTAAAGGCTTCAAGGCGGTCTAACTGCCCCTCAGCTTCAAAAACCTCTGTATACAGTTCAAGGGCGGCGTGGGCTGTGTAGCAGCCTGCAGCGCAGCCACAGGCGTTTTCTTTGGCATGACGTGGATGAGGGGCGGAGTCTGTCCCGATAAAGAAGCTCGAATCACCGGAAGTTGCGGCGCGAATTAGCGCCGCCTGGTGCACATTCCTTTTTAGGACCGGCAGACAGTAGTGTATGGGCTTCATGCCGCCTGCGAGCATATCGTTCCGGTTGTACAAAAGATGGTGGGCAGTAATGGTTGCCGCCACGTTGGCGCTGGCGTCCTGGACGAATTCCACTGCCTCTCTGGTAGTAATGTGTTCCAGGATGATGCGCAGGGAAGGAAAGGTTGCGGCAATACGACTGAGGATTCGATCAATAAAAACAGCTTCCCGATCGAAGATATCAACATCCTGGTCAGTCACCTCGCCATGAATGGAAAGAATGACGCCATGCTCCTGCATCGCTTCGAATATGGGGAACATTTCCTCTATCGCACTGATACCGAAGGCGGAATTGGTGGTCGCGCCGGCGGGGTAAAGTTTGAACGCGGGCGTAAATGGCGTCTCAGCTGCGGCCGCCACCGTGTCTTTGCTGGTCTCATCCGTCAGGTACAAGGCCATCATTGGTGAGAAACCGTCAGGGGCGTGTTTCAGGATTCGGTCGCGATAGGCCGCGGCAAGCTCGACACTGGTGACCGGCGGGACCAGGTTTGGCATGACCAGGACCCTGCCAAAATACCGGGAGGCATCACCCACAGTGCGTGCCAGGTATGCATCATCGCGAAGATGGATATGCCAGTCATCAGGGCGTTTCAGAGTGATTGATTGCATAAGGCTCAGGTTTCAGTGGGCTTGCGCATTATATCACCTTTGCTCGCCGGCGCGTGCGGGTTCCATCGGCTGCACCCGAGTTGAACCGTCAGGTTATGGATTTCAGGTAAGGGAATTCGAATTTTGCGGAAAAACATGTAATATGGCGCCTCTTTTTTGCGAGACACTCTGAATGGCGCAATTCGACAAAGTCGTTCTCTCATATTCCGGTGGTCTGGACACTTCGGTGATCCTGAAGTGGCTGCAGGAGACTTATGACTGTGAGGTCGTTACCTACACGGCTGACCTGGGGCAGGGGGAAGAACTGGAGCCCGCACGAGAGAAGGCTGCGAGTATGGGGGTGAAAGAAATATTCATCGACGACGTGCGCGAAGAGTTTGTTCGGGATTTTGTATTCCCGATGTTTCGCTGCAACACCATTTACGAGGGTGAGTATCTTCTGGGTACCAGCATCGCGCGGCCTCTGATAGCCAAGCGTCTGGTAGACATTGCCAACGAGACAGGTGCCCAGGCGATCGCCCATGGTGCCACCGGTAAGGGTAATGATCAGGTCAGGTTTGAGTTGGGTGTCTACGGATTGAAGCCGGATGTCACTGTCATTGCACCTTGGCGCGAGTGGGACCTGAATTCCCGGGAATCGCTGATAGAGTTTTGTGAACAGCACCAGATCAAGGTGGACCGGCAGCACGAGGGGCAAAAATCACCCTATTCGATGGACGCGAACCTGCTGCACATATCCTATGAAGGGGGAATCCTTGAGGACCCATCCGCGGAGCCGGAAGAGTCGATGTGGTTATGGTCTGTTTCCCCGCAAGACGCGCCGGATACTGCAACCTATATCGAGCTGGAATATCTGAAAGGCGATGTGGTCGCGATAGACGGCAAGGCGCTGTCACCGGCCGAGGTGTTGGCGCAACTGAATACGGTGGGTGGCGCAAATGGTATTGGCCGCGTGGATATCGTTGAAAATCGCTATGTAGGAATGAAGGCACGTGGCTGTTACGAGACGCCGGGTGGCACAATCCTGCTGAAAGGCCACCGCGCCATTGAATCCATCACCCTGGACCGCGAACTAGCGCACCTGAAAGACGAACTGATGCCACGATATGCATCGCTCATCTATAATGGCTACTGGTGGTCGCCAGAGCGTAAGGCGCTGCAGGCACTGATCGATGATTCCCAGGAGAACGTGAACGGTAAAGTCCGGCTCAAACTTTACAAGGGCAATGTGATTGTCGTCGGGCGGGAATCAGCAGCCGATAGCCTGTATGACGCTGATATTGTCACCTTTGAGGACGATGCCGGTGCCTATGACCAGTCTGACGCTGGCGGATTTATCAAACTAAATGCGCTGCGACTGAAACTTGCGAGCAAACTGGGTCGCAAGCTGACCTAGGGGGAATCTCTGATTAAGGTCTTTTTTCGCGATGCCTGTGTTGAACCCGTGCTCAAAGACCACGAATTTAAAGCATATTCGTGATTTTCTCCGTGCGGGTTCGCCTTCCCCTCACAAGAAGTCCTCACAAGAAGTCCTCACAAGAAGTCCTCACAAAAAAATGCAATTAATCAGAAGTTCCCGGGAGTGATCAGTCGAGTTCGGTCTTGTCCTTGAACTCACAGAGGTCGGAGATCACACAAGCGCCGCACCTGGGTTTCCTTGCTGTGCAGATATATCTTCCGTGCAGGATCAACCAGTGATGCGAGTCCCGGATAAATTCGTCCGGGATGACCTTCAGTAACTTCTTTTCAACCTGCAGTACGTTTTTACCAGGTGCGAAT
>JABJED010000019.1 GCA_018665025.1 Gammaproteobacteria bacterium | reverse complement strand
CTCAAGGTGGCCGACTTTTCAATGGTTTACGCCGGTCCGATATGTGCACGTATGTTGAGTGACTGCGGTGCCTCTGTCACCAAGATTGAACCCTTGGGCTTGGGAGATACGGTGCGTGGCAATGCGCGTATCTTTGCTCACTTCAATGCCGGTAAAAGCAGTGTGCAAATTGATCTGGGCAGCACCGAGGGGCAAGAGCTTGCACATAGATTGATCGACGAAGCCGACGTGGTCATCGAGAACTATCGCCCTGGTGTCATGCAGCGCTTTGGCCTTGATTACGCGTCGGTCAAGGGACGACGGCCGGATCTAGTGTACTGCTCGATCTCAGGCTTTGGACAGTCCGGACCGGCGGCACAGCGTGCAGCGTATGCACCGGTTGCCCACGCCGCCAGCGGATACGATATCGCGCATATGCGCGCGCAGATCCATACGGATACGCAGGTTGGCGAAAACGACCGGCCGCCTGCATCAGGGATCATGATTGCTGATATGTTGACGGGTGCGTACGCATTTGGAGCGATACAAACGGCGCTGCTGGGGCGCGTCAGTTCAGGTTTGGGCGACCATATTGATATCACGATGCTTGAATCCATGATGATGTTGATTCCCGGGCAGCAGCAAGCCGCACAGATAGCCAATGCGCCTAGTTTTGGCGGTTTCCTGCCAGTCGCGACTACCAGCGGCTTCGTCATGCTTTGTATCGTTTCCGACAAAAACTTCGCCGGGCTATGTGCGGCGATAGAACGACCCGATTTACAGACCGATCCCAGGTTTGTCCGCATTGCCCGTATCCGAAATGTGCGCGACCTTGTCACCGAGGTCGAGCGGTGGTCCGCTACACGAACGGTGGAGGAGTGTGAGGCACAGTTCGACCGACATGGTGTGCCTTGCTCACGCTACAACACGCCTGCAGATCTGTTCGATGAACCTCAGCTGCAACATCGCGGCGCGTTTACTGTATTCAATGATGACGAGGGCGAGTACTTCGTACAGAACCTGCCGTTTCAGTTCGCATCTGTGGACAACGCCACAACGCCACACTCGCCATCGCCTGGGGAACACACCGATGCCGTGTTGGCCGACAACCTGAACCTGGATGAGAATGCGATTGCTGATCTACGCAAGCGGGGCATAGTGGAATAATTCCGACTATTGTTCTGACCGGGAGAAACTAACCACCGGACCGCTGCCTGGCTCTTTTGGCTACACCATCTTCAGCGGCGCTCATGTCGGTAATGGTGTCCAGGTTATCGCAAAAGGTTTCGAAACTGGCCTCTGTACCAAGCTCTACGCCGGGATTTGTATACATTGCGGCCTGAGAGAACCTGCCGCCCATCGCCTGGAAAATCCTGCCAGTGGGCGCATCCTCGGAGCACATATATAGAACCGCAGGTGTTACCAGCGATGGCGCACGCTCGGGCGGGGGGGCGTCAACATCAATTGGCGGTCTTCCCGGCACCGTTGCAGTCATTCGCGTCGCGGCCCCAGGCGCAAGACAATTAATGCGCATATTGTGCGACGCACCTTCCAGTGCCAATACGTTCATGAAACCCACCATCGCTGTTTTTGCTGCGCCATAGTTGGCCTGCCCAAAATTACCCCAGATACCGGACCCGGATGATGTGCAGACAATACGCCCGTAGTTTTTCTCATACATGACTTGCCAGGCAGCATGAGTCACATACGCCGTGCCGTTCATGTGGACATTCATGACGATGTCCCAGTCATCCAGGGTCATTTTCCTGAACGACCTGTCGCGAAGAATACCTGCATTGTTTACCAGTATGTCGACAGTACCGAAGGTGTCCACTGCGTCTTTGATAATACTGCTCGCCCCGTCGCGGTCTGAGACAGATGCCTTGTTGGCAATCGCATCTCCGCCTGAATCCCGGATTTCTGCAACGACCAGGTCTGCAGCATCGCTATCTCCGCCTCCAGCCACGCTACCACCCAGATCATTAACCACGACCTTCGCACCGCGTCGTGCAAACTCCAGTGCGTGAGCTTTACCAAGGCCGCCCCCGGCGCCGGTAATCACCACAACCTTTCCTTCGAATTCACTCATCATCATTCTCCTGGCGTGCAGCGCCATTTTTCCAAGTTAATCAGGCAATCCCAAAACCCGTTTGGCAATTATGTTGAGCTGAACCTCTGAGCTGCCACCTGCGATGGTACTCGCCTTGGAACGCAACCAGGTACGCGTCAGTTTGTGTTCAAGATCTGAAAAAGCGTCGCCTTCCCAGCCCAATGCCTGACTGCCCATCGCTTCAAGCTGAATCTCCAGTCGTTCTGTCTGGTTTTCCGAACCATAGTATTTGAACAAAGAGGTGAGGAATGTTGGCGTTCCTCCTGTATCACTTTCTTGCATCGCTCTTCTTTGAGTCAGCCCAAAGGCGCGATTATTCATCTGATTCTTCAGCACCGCTTCGCGCACAGCAACGTCGGCAACCTTGCCATGCATTTCACCAAGGTACTGTTTAGCCACCTCGGGTAATGAGCCAAGCGTGTCGTAGCGACCTCGCCTGCCGCCACCACTTAAACCGGAAATAGAACTGCGTTCATGCTGTAACAGGCGCTTGCCGACCGTCCAGCCCCGGTTCAGCTGACCAACCAGGTTGTACTTTTCACACCGCGCGTCTTCGAAAAAGGTTTCACAAAAAGGAGAATTGCCACTGATGAGTTTGATCGGATTTACCGTCACACCCGGTTGATTCATGTCGATCAGGACAAAGCTGATACCGTCATGTTTGGGCACCTGTGGATCGGTGCGAACCAGCGCGAATATCCAGTCGGCATACTGTGCGCCGGAGGTCCAGACTTTCTGGCCATTGACCCGGAAGTAGTCGCCTTCATCGTCACATTTTGTCTGTAGACTGGCGAGATCAGACCCGGCTCCAGGTTCACTGTAGCCCTGACACCAGCGAAGTTCTCCGGTTGCAATCTTAGGCAGATGTTCGGCTTTCTGCTCTTCGGTACCAAAATCCAGAAGAGTGGGGCCAATCATGGAAAAACCCATTCCGCCAATAGGGGCTCGCGCGTTGATCAGCTGCATCTCATCCTGCAGGATCATGAACGCTTGCTTTGTAAGTCCTCCACCGCCGTATTCTTTAGGCCAGGTGGGCGCGGTCCAGCCTCTAACAGCCATGCGATCGAGCCACAGCTTCTTGTCTGGGTTGTCGTACTGTTGCTTCGATCCGCCACCAACGATCTGATCTTCGCTGGCGGGTTCGCGCATGCTCTCAGGACAATTCTCGCTAAGCCAGCTCCGGGTTTCCTGGCGAAAGTTTTTGAGCGTATCCATCCTATCCCCCATTTCGACGTATTTTATTATTCTCAGCATTATGAGCCGAGGTGTACGTATGGCTAATTTTATTTTTCGGGTGTTTAGGTCATAAACAAATTATTTCAAAAACAAGATCACAAAATGTTTCGCTATTGTTGATTGAACACAGGTTTTCTTTTCTCCAGGAAGGCTCGCATACCCTCCTGAGAATCAGCGTTTCCGCGGTTCGCGGTGCAGGCTGCCTGTTCTTCGGCAATCAGTGACGTAAGCGGCTTTTCCTCACCATCGATAATAACATTCATCATCGCTCGAACTGCGTCTCGCGGCATGGCTGCCAACTCTTGCGCAAGGTCAATTGCTCTTTTCTTTAGTTCTGCGAGCGGCCACACCTCATTTACTAAACCAATTCTAAGCGCTTCCGGCCCGGATATTTTTTTCGCTCGTAAAATCATATCCAGGGCATGTTGTTCACCGACGCGTTTTGTTAGTCGCGCACTGCCACCCCAGGCTGGCATTGCGCCCAAATCCAGCTCGGGCAAACCGATCTGGGCGCCATCTTCCGCCGCAAGGCGAAAGTGACAGCCAAGGGGTAGCTCGAGCCCCCCACCAAGACAATAACCAAACAATGTAGCTACCCAGGGTTTTCCCATGGTTTCAATTGCCCGGATGACACTAAGGCGCTGCTCGAAAACTGCCTCTGGACTGCCCATTTGTTCGATGCCCAGGGGCAATTGCTTGAGGTCCATACCGACCGAGAAATTCTTCTCGCCTTCTGCCGTCAGTACTACTGCCCTGATACTATCGTCCTGCCCAATCGCGGCAACCTCCTGCTCGAGCATATCCATGAATGCCAGTGACATGCGGTTGATTGGCGCGTCATTGATCGATATCACTTTAACTGCACCATGGGTTGTAATGAGAATTGCGTCCTGTTCCATTACTACACCCCTGGTTGGTTTTCTTTAATTTGAAAATCGAATTCAAAATATACAGGAATTAATCTTAGAGTATAAAAATTCCAATTTTTATCGTTATCTGTCGCGCTCGTAGCCCGTCAGTTCCATGTAGCCAAGGCCTGCTCTGCTACCTTCAAGGTCAAGAACTTCCACTAGCCCCTCCCAGTAGAGAATCGAAAGATCAACGGTTTGTTGATCCAGTAGAGCGTTGATCGTAAATTGTTCATCAGCCATGTTCAGGGTCCAGCTAACGGGCCAATTGATTCCGCGAGAGTCCTGGTAAAATCGGTTGGGTATCAGGGAGAAGCCATCCCGATCCAGTAATTCGATACCCAGGTCGCCTTCACCCACGACAAATAGATTCTCCAGCTGTTGGTGATCCACGAGTAAACCGTGATCATAGTTGTCTCGCTCTCCATCATGCCTGCGTAGACGGAACGCCATGATGCTCCGCTGATCTTTCAGTTGTAGAGAAAACCAATCCCAGCCGGAAAGTGACGCACCGAGTACTGACGTGCTCCATTCACGATCTAGCCAGCCGAGCCCTTTGACTTTCACGGTGCGATCGTTGAGTTTGAGTATGCCGCCGAGCTGCATGCGCGGTATAGAATAGTAGTAACTCGCCGCATCCGGACCTTTCTCGGACAAGCCGCGATTCCCCTGTAACACGATCGGTCCCATTTGCCGAACCTGCAAATCAACGCCAAACTGACCAGGCTCGCTGGCAGATAGTGTCAGGTTCAATTGACCGTCTGCGGCGCCTTCGAGTGTCCAGTCCTCGATCATTGCGCGAAAATGCGCGCCAGTCGAAACTCCCGCCAGCTCGGGATGGCCGCGAGCGAATCGCTCGGTTTTAAGGTGGGTGCCGGTAGAAATGTCAGTGACGGCCAGGTGACCCAGGTATGCCTGGGCAGTGTGCCATGGACCTTCTCCTGTGGGATCCGGTGAAAGCGCCTGCCGGAACAGCGTGAAATGCACGCCATACTCGTTGCCATTTTCATCCTCAAGAACGGCGGTCAGGTACCACCACTCGCTTCTGTATCGGTTGTGTGGGCCATGGTCCAACGGGAAAACGAAGTCTCTTTTCTGTTCTGCGCGGGAGAATCCCCGGGCGTCGGGTTCGCCCAGTAAGTTGTTCAATCGCAACCCGGTGACGACGGATGAAGTAGGTTGGGCATCCGGCTGGCATCCAGCCATCAGTAACATCAATAGCATTAATAAAAACACGATAGTTCTAGCGTCCACCGAAGGCTCCTTCTTCGTGATCTCCGCCCTGCAGTATCCCGGCCGCGATAGCAGCAAGCATGCCCCAGGTGCAGGAGCGCAACAGTGCTTCTGCGGACAGCTGCAATTCGATGGTCCAGCCGAAAGCTCTTGGATTGATGACGTTGCAGAGTATCCAACCGAACATTACCCCCAGCGGCAGGGCGATGATGATGGCGACGAGGCCAAGTCCGGTGCCCAAGGCAATGTTCATCATCAGTTGCTCGGTGCGATTAACACCGAGTGTATTGAGCAACTGCCTGCCGGTTTGTCGATTAAGACGCATAGTGGTTACCGCGATATAGACGCTGATGGCGGCAACCAGCAACGCTATAGTGATCAGTACAGTGGTAATGGCGAAGGTCTGGTCGAAGGTCTTGAGCGCAACGCGCCGGATATCAGACTGGAGTCTCAGTTCAAGTGCAGGGAATTGTTTTCGCAGCGCCGCGACCAAGGTCTCTGGTCGATCACTCTTAAACGCGACCGAATCTACCTGAAGTTGGGCAGCTAAAGCATCGGCCAGTGGACTGCGATCATCAACAATGAGTCTGGGCTTTAAATCCCCAAAGGCTGAAAACATCCCTGAGATTGTCATTGTTTCACCGGCCACGGTCAGCGCATCGCCGACAGATAGCTGTAATGATCTGGCGGCCTGTTCACTGAGCAAAATGCCGTTGCTCGCAAGACTTCTGCCGTAACCGTAGCGTGAAGACTCAAAAGCATCCATGCGGCTGATGTCCAGTTCCATCGATAGTCCGTTCACGCGAATATCCGTGTTCCGGTATACCTGTATCCGGTCAGCGAGCGTTGCTGTCTTGTTGATGTTAGCGAACGTTGTCAAGGCAGTTTTGTCGCCCTGTGCGATCAAATCGTACTTTAGCCGGTGATCGAGCATCTGACTGAAATCGACCCGGAAACTGTCAACCATTAACGCCACGCCTATCGCGGTTGCGATCGCGAGTGACAGGCCGGCGAGTGCAACGCTAAGTTCCGCTGGGTGCCAGAGCGCCTCTCTGACACCGACGCGCAGCAGGTAGGAGCCGCGTATCATCGATGCCCATCGCTTCAGCCGAATAAGCAGCGGCGCTATCGTTTGTGAGGCGGCCAGGCTCAATACCGCGATGGCGAAGAACCCTCCCGCCAGGCCTGTTTGGGGTTGAAAAACGCACCAGGTTGCTGCGATTAACAATAATAGCGTCAAAATAGTCGGTAGGGAGGAATGGCTAACCTCTTGCTGTGATCGGTGAAAAGCCCAGGCACCACCAAGCAGACAAACTACGAGAGCAGATCCTGCGGCTTTGAAAATGACCCAGCTGTCCAGATTTAAATTGATCTCTTGTTCAGGAACAGCCATTCCCAGCAGCCAACTGGCGAGCCACCACCCTGCGACAAGGCCGAGCGCAGCTGCCAGGGTAGCAATCAGTCCGATCGAGAACAGGAAGTAGGCGCGCAGCTGCTGCCATTCAACCCCCAGTACGTGCAGGCGATCAAAGACAGGCCAAAGGCGCCGCAACCATGAGACGGCGACCTGATAGATGAGTAGCCAGGCCACCAGCAGAGCGAGCATGCCCAAGGCAGAGATATTAAAGAGTATCGATTTTCCAAACTCTCGAGCCGGATACTGTTCCGCCGTACTCACCAGCTGCCAGCCGGGTGCTAGATCGAGACTTGGCTTGGCGGACGGAAATCCTGCTCCAAAGCCCGGAAGGAGTTTCTCAGCCGTCTCGATGGAGCCGGCAAAGGGGTCACTCAGGACTAAGCCCACGTAAGATAGTTGATTGGGTCGCCAACCCAACAGGTCGTGGGCTGTTGCGATATCAGCCAGCAACGTGCCTTTTGGCGCCTCTATGATGCCGTTGATCGGTATCGACAGTTGATCTTTAAGGCTTTGATCCACCCAGGCACCGTTCCACGAAAACTGTTCAGGGATAGCCTTGGCGCCTGCAGATGGCGGCCGTGCCAGTAAGTCCGCGCCCAGTACCCGTACACTTTGCCCTTCAAGTGTCGTGGTTTCATCAACCAGTGGAGAGAGCTGCGTTATGGCAGGCAAGGCGCCGGCTCGCCACTGTTTGCGCAGCGCGAAGTAGTCTGCGGTGCCCAGCTTGTCGCGATGCAGGTAGTGGCTGTACTCAGAGAGTGCGCCAGGAACCAAGCCATCCAGGCGGCTGGAAATGCTCGCGCTGACCAGATGAACGCTGACGATCGACGTTACGCCCAGCGCCATACCTATTAAGGCCATTGCGGTAGACCAGGGTGTTCGTGCCAGAAAACGCAGTAGTGCGAGTGCAATCATCAAGGCGACTGTGTATCCAAGTGCAGCCGTGTATCTGCCATTGCAGCGACTTCGGTGCTGTGCGTGGCTAACACCAGAGAAATATTTTGCTCGCGACAACTGGAAAACAACAGGTCTGCAACGTGGTTGGAGTTTTCCGCATCCAGATTGCCTGTGGGCTCATCTGCCAGCAAAAGTGGCGGTTTGAGTAGCAATGCTCTGGCAACCGCCACGCGTTGTTGCTCGCCACCTGAAAGTGTTTCAGGAAAATCGTGGAGTCGGTCCGACAAACCGAATTCGCCAAGGAGGGTCGCAGCATGACGTTCAAGTTCACGTTGTTGATTTAAACGCGCGGGAAGTCTGACGTTCTCTAACACCGTTAACGTGGGAACCAGGTTAAAGAATTGGTAGACATAGCCAATGTGCTGCCTGCGAAGTGCCGTCCGGCTTCGCTCATCTGCAGTGCGGTATGAAAACGTTTTGTCTTTCAGCTCTAGGGTCATGTCGCCGCCATCAAGTTCCAGCAGACCAGCAAGCAGGTTTAACAGCGTAGACTTTCCAGAGCCGCTGGGGCCGGTCACCGAAAGGGACTCTCCCGCAGCAACGCTGAACGAAAGGTCACGAATGACGTCTATCTGACGACTACCATCCTGGTAGTGCTTGCTGATGTTTTTAACATTCAGCGCCGAAGGCCTCGTCATTTTGCGTAATAGCTCCTTGAGTCAGGGTAAGGTGCCAGAGTAAAACAGTAGGGCGGTCAGAGATAGGGGCTCAGTCCCCGCGTCTCGGCAACAACTTCGAGCGAATCCAGCCAGCGAAGGTGTTGTTCTTTAACAGGTAGTGCTCGATTGCCTGCGTATTTCTCTCCAACTGGCCTGGATCTTTGAAGATTTCGCTTCTTGTCACCAGGTCACGATCTGGATCCAGAGGTTTAATGACTGTTGCAGGGTTACCGGCAGCGATTACATTCTCAGGAATGTCTGAGGCAACGACACTGCCCGCGCCAATCACGCTGTTTTTTCCAATCGTGACACCCTTACAGACCGTAGCACCATCACCAATCCAGACATTTTCTTCCAGTGTCACTGGGCGGGTCATACCTACTACCTCTGTCCTGTCGTAAACGTCGTGCCAGTCTGCGTCGGTGATGTATGCGCCGGCTGCAAACATGCAGTTGTCGCCGATTGAAATGTTGCTGGCAGAGTCAAACCGGCAACCTGGGCAGACCAGTACATTGTCTCCCAGGGAGATATGTCCCTGGTGATCGCCGAAGGTCCAGGTAGAAAATGATATCTTCCTGTGACTGTCGGTCACCATATGAACGTTGTTGCCTACGTTGATGTGACGACCATGTACATTGACGTTCCATGGCTTCATTAGCATGGGGTTGCTACCGAAGGATTCAAAATGCGGTGCGATGAAATGGCGGATATGCCATTGCTCGAAAATTCTAATCAGGTGTTTTACCCACAATGGTCGGTGATCATTAATCATAAGTCAGTAGGCTTAGCCGCTCGAATGGGGTTGAGTGTAACAAATACCCTTTGTCCTACCGAAATACTGTTTCACCGCACGGTCAATTAGAGTATCTTTTCACCTCAATTTTGATAGTGATCATAAAATATTGGACGCATTGGAAGCCATTCAAACTCGGAATTCTGCGGCCCGCCTGAGGGGCTCTGTTGAACCCGGGCATCTGGAACAAATCCTGAAGGCAGGATTTCGTGCACCTGATCATGCGTTGCTCAGGCCATGGCGAATTCTTGTGATCGAAGGTGAGGCGCGCGATCGATTAGGCGCTTTGTTCGCCCAGGCAAAACATACTCATGACCCTAGTCTTTCAACTGAAGCCCTCACAAAAGTTAAAAAAAAGCCACTTCGCGCGCCTCTTATACTCGTGGTTGCTGCGCGGCTGGTTGAGCATCCAAAGGTGCCGGAGGTAGAGCAGATTCTTTCGGCAGGGGCTATGGCCCAAAACTTGATGCTCGCGGCGCATGCTCTTGGATATGGATCCATGTGGAGAACAGGGTCGATGACATATGACCAGATTGTCGCGCAAGGGCTTGGTCTGGAACCTAATGAAAAAATGGTTGGGTTTCTTTACGTAGGACAAATTGAAGGAAACCAGAAGGCGCTGCCGGAACACGACCCTGAACATTTTGTGACACGCTGGTAGACAGGCAAGCTATTGGTCGATAAATCAGAAGTGTTGGCAGGGAAATGGCAGCTCAAGCGAATAGATCTTTCGGTCGCTCAATAGCACGTGCCACTGACCTGCAGAAGCGGGGTAATGACCTGAAAATCATATCGGAACGTCTCTGGGTAAATTCGCTTGCATCGCGGTAGGATTTTCTTCTCCGCATCCGTATAATGAAGATTCCACCTTGGTCCTCCCGCAATAAAGAGTGGTGAACTCCGCCAGGCCCGGAAGGGAGCAACGGTAGCGATGAATTTATGTGCCGGGATGTGGCTAAGGTGGTCTTTAATCTTCCCCTGTGTAAACGGCCAGCATCAGGTCAGCTTCAGGCACCAGTTCCCCTTCCTCATCCAGATACCGGACGACCCTGGCGATAATTCGATCTTGTCGATCGAAAAACCTTGATTCGAGCAATTCATGCTCATCCCTGAAGAACTGTTCATCGATGATCGAATCAAATTCTTTTGGTGATACACAGCGGAATTCTGGCATTTGCAGCTAGTCTGGATATTCAGGTAATCTCCCTCATGATGCGGGCTGCCAGATCAAGATGCAAAGAATCGAGCGTCACAATGGGGATCAACGGATGAGGATGCAAGAATGAATATGTATGTCAGTCAGGATTTACCGGTTCGCCAGAGGATCAGGGATGCTCATGAGGCGGCGATAGATACATTTGCTGATCCAGGGACCTGGCTCGATAGTCATTCGCGATTGGCCATATTGGCTGAAGCCAGGCATGCGCCCTCATGCCGCTTGTGCCTGGAGCGAAAGGACGCCCTGTCACCCTATGCGGTAAAGGGTAGTCACGAGACTCGGACTGATCTTGCCAATGATCTTGTCGAGATAGTGCACCGAATCACCACGGACTCCGGCCGCTTGACCCGGTCCTGGTATCAGGGGATTACTGATGCCGGTATTTCACCGGAAACCTATGTCGAGATCGTAGGGCTTGTCGCGACATCAATTATCATCGACAGCTTTGGGGCTGCACTGGGGTGTGAGCCTGCCGAGCCACCGGCTGCGAAAAGTGGCGAACCGGGCAGGGAAAGTAATCCTGCGGTGATTGATGCTGGTGCCTGGGTGCCAATGCTCGATCTCGTACAGGAAGAAACCGATCTCGAAATTCCAACGGCACCGAACATTTTTCGGGCGATGGGTCTTGTCCCAGGTGCCATTTCGCACTTTTTCAGTGTGATGCGATCCCAGTACTCGTTAACTGAATATGAAATTACCCTGGGGCGATCCCAGATCGAGCTGCTGGCTACCCGAGTCTCTTCGCTGAACCAGTGCTTTTACTGAACGACTTCACATACCATGCTGCTTCGTCGAAGCGGCGAGATAAGTGAAGAGTCCTATAACCTGTCGGGTGTACTGGGTGATGATGACGTTGGCGTTGAAGATGAAGGTCTTCTGGTTGCGATCGCAGAGGCGGTGTTTGCTGGAGATCCGATTGATCTCGCGCATATACGTGCAGAGGCCGTCCGCAGCATTGGGGCTGAAAAATTTGTCGATGCCATTGGTATTGCCAGTGGGTTCAATGGCATTACCAAAGTGGCGAACGCGACGGGAATTCCTCTTGATACCAGGACCGAAGAAGTCACAGCGAGTCTGCGTCAGCAAATCGGAATCGACGATTACTCTGAAAGTCACAAATCCAGCCTTTATGGCTAGGCTGTCAAGGTAATAACACGCCACCGTCGACTTTTGTTGACGACCTTGAGCAGGCGCTGGAAAAGGTTTAAAAAAATGATCAAGGTGATACATGGCATCTTCACGAGGTGAGTTTTCCTCCCGTTTTGGGTTTGTAATGGCTGCCGCCGGCAGCGCTGTAGGTCTGGGCAATATCTGGGGTTTTCCCACACAAGCTGCCAGCAACGGCGGCGCGGCCTTCCTGCTGGTGTACCTATTCCTGACATTTACTCTCGCCTACCCCGCCCTGATGGCGGAACTGATTATTGGCCGGCACGCCCACGCCAATGCAGTAAGTGCTCTGCGATTGATCTCGCCCAACACTCTGCTTAAGCGTATCGGTGTATCTACCGGTGTGTTTGGCTTTATCGTCGCTAGCTTGATTCTCAGTTTCTACGCTATCGTGGCAAGCTGGATGATTGCATTCTGCTTGTCCTCCCTCGCTTCTCTGGCGGGCATGGAGTCCCTTAGCAGGTGGCTCACCTCCTTTAGCCTGCCCCGCAATATGCTCTTCATGCTGCTTTTTAGCGGACTAACCATTACCATCATTACCGCTGGAGTGAAGCAAGGCATCGAGCGCTGGTCGGCGCGACTAATTCCTGCCCTGCTGGTGTTGTTAGTACTTCTGGTCCTCTATGTCCTGACTCTGGACGGTGCAATGGAAGGCCTGAAAGTCTATCTGTTGCCCGATTTCGAGCGCGCCCTGTCACCAAAGTTAATCATCGCTGCCCTTGGCTCTGCCTTTTTCTCATTGTCGCTGGGAGTCGGTACCATGTTGATTTATGGCTCCTATATCAGTGACAAGGAGAATCTGCCCGTGCTGGGTGGTCTGGTGACCGTTGTCGATATCTCTATTGCGGTACTCGCAGGCGTCCTGGTGCTGCCAGCCATGTATGTGGCCCTTCATAACGGCGTACAAATATTCACTGAGGCAGGCGCCCTGATCTCAGAGGACACCCTGATTTTCACCGTTTTGCCCGAACTGTTTGCGACCATGGGGCTTGTCGGTAAGGTAGTCAGCTTCACCTTCTTCTTTCTTATGAGCATCGCCGCACTGACCTCTTCCATCTCCATGCTGGAGGTGCCGGTGGCCTATACAATTGAGGAACACGGCTTCTCGCGGAAAACTGCAGCGCGCGCAATCGGTGGAGCCATCGCCATTGTCAGTACGCTTATCCTGCTGAACTTCGACAATCTCTTTGGTTTCGTTATCGCCTTTACTACACGCTACAGCCAACCCTTGCTGGGCTTCATGTTCTGTGTCTACGCCGGCTGGGTGTGGAGTCGCCACTCGATTCTTGAAGAGTTGCGTAAAGGCTATCCAGAAGTAGAGCAGGGCCTGTTCTGGAAGATCTGGCCCTGGTATGTGAAATTCCTGTGCCCGCTGATTATCCTGGCAATACTTGCCCAGTCCCTGATTGGCTGAGGGGCGTTATTGCAGGGTTATCGAACCGCTTTCCTCGATAGCGTATTTACTACGAGGGTAAGAAGTATCTCGCCAAAATCATTGAAGTGCCTTGCGAGGGTGATATGCACGAAGGCGCAGAGATTGAGGTTGACTTTGGTTCTATCGAGTATCGCCGCGTAGCCGGTAATCAGGCATTTATCTCTCAGTGCGCGAACCCGGGGCCAGCAGGCTGCGGTTTATATTCATACTCAGACTTTCGCTCGAAAAGCCCTGTTATAATTCCTTATCACCCACATGCGTGACGAAGGGCCGAATCTGCTGGAGTCCATTTATGGCTAGGCTGTCAAGGTAATAACACGCCACCGTCGACATCGATGGTAGTGCCTGTTATGTAACTGTTTTCCATGATCATGACGATCGCCTTCGCGACCTCGTCAGCTTCACCGACACGCCCCAGCGGAATGTTTTTACCCATATTTGCCAGTGCAGCATTTTTTTTGTCACCCAGGCTATCGAACATTCCTGTACTGATAAGGCCGGGCGCGACAGCATTTACACGCTTTGGTGCCACCTCCAGGGCCAAAGCCCGGGTTAACCCTTCGACTGCGTTGCCGGTGCAGGATACGGAAGACATTCCAGGATTACATTTTCTGGCAGGAGTTCCGCTGATAAAAGTGAGTGACCCGGTTTCGTTTAAATGAGGAATACCCTGACGGGCAACATGGGTGTAACCCCAGAACTTGCCGAACGCGGCGCGAAACTGTTCGTCGGTTTGCTCCATGAACGGTGCCATTGTCCTTTCTGCGCCCGTGGCTGCGGCGACAATGTGGTCGATTGCTCCTACCGATTCAAAGAGTGATTTCAACCCTTCCACATTGTGGGTGTCCAGTGAACTGAAGGTGATTTCGGGATAAGAATCGGAACACGTCTTAACCTTGTCTTCTGATCGGCTGACAGCCCAGACATTGGCTCCTTTGCTTGCAGCGATGACTGCGGTGGCAAGGCCAATTCCTGAAGTACCTCCGATGACGACTACATTTTGGTTATCCATCGAACCCATGTCTTTTACCTTTTAAAGAAAGTTACATGATGCTTAAGCCTGCTGGTTAAAGCCAGCGTTTCGGGTGTCCGGGTTAGCTCATGCTGGTACGTTCAGGCTGGTAAGTTCAGAGATTGGTAGGCATTAAGCATCATCTGTACAGCCATCATCACCAGTAGCATGCCCATTAACCGCTCAATAGCCGTTAGGCTACGTTCACCTAAAAATTTATTGAGCGGAGTGGCAGCAAGCAGGATCAGGGAAGAGATTAGCCAGGCCAGGGAGAGACAGAAAAAAAGCATGAGGGCTGGCGTGGTTGTCGACATCAACATCAATACAGCCATGATTGATGGTCCGGCGACGGCAGGAATAGCCAGCGGAACAATGAGGGGTTCACCTTCTGGCTCATTACCGAACATTCCTTCCGGGCGCGGGAATATCATTCTGATTGCAATCAGGAACAGGATAATGCCGCCAGAGATTGAAATAGCCTCGTTGGTGAGGTTCAGGATTTCCAGAAGGTATCGGCCGAAAAACAGGTAAATGAGTAACACGAAGTACGCAATGATGAGTTCCCTGAAGGTAATCTTGAGCTTGCGAGCGGGATCAACGTCTTTCATTACTGACATGAAGATCGGAATATTGCCAAGCGGGTCCATGATCAGGAAGAAGATGGTTGTGGTACTGATGATTTCTGTAATATTCATGGATTAATGAATTCTACGCGTAGATTCAAGGATATTGGAAGTTTAGGCGAGATAATCTGGCACTTTACGTTACAGGTTCGTTTCGCTGCCAGATATACCCGTCAAAGAAGCGCGAAATGCCGCGTCCAAAATGCAATGCCAAGAAGCCATGGACGAAACTTAGCTTGAAAATGTCACCTTCGATCGATTTTATACTCGTAAGGGGTTTTGGCTTGATCAGAGGAGAAGCCGAGGCGCTGTGAGAAAATCGGATTGCTGTGTTTATAGAGACCAGCGATCCTGAAGTCGGCAGTAGGGTGTAGCGTGTTGGCTGTTGGACGTGAAATGTAGAATGTAGAATGTAGAATGTAGATAGGGCCTCTCTGTCTGAGGGGCAGAAAGATCTTGAGCCGTTTTTTTGATGTCTCCGTAAATCAATTAGAGCACGAAAAATGTGCCGAACAAGGGAAGTTTTACAATGCCGGTGAATTTACGGTCTGGTCGAAAAGTCAGTGCATTTAATATGAAGAGGCTGCTCATCGCATTTTTTTGTTCGGGCTGCGCCATTTCAGCGCCAGCTGAAGAAGTCCTGATCAGTACCAATCTGGGCGAGATAATGATCGAGCTGGATGAGGAAAAAGCGCCGGTCACCGTTGCCCATTTTCTTGGCCTTGTAGACTCGGGTGCTTACAAAGACACAATATTCCATCGGGTGATACCGGGTTTCATGGTTCAGGGAGGTGGCTATTACCTGGACATGGCGGAAGCCGAGGAGAGCGAAATGATCATCAATGAAGCTGACAATGGCCTTTCGAACGTTCGAGGGACCATTGCCATGGCCAGGATGAACGAGATTGATTCTGCCAGCCGCCAGTTTTTTATTAATGTGGTCGCCAATAAGCGTCTGAATCATGGTAGAAAAAGCTGCACCCGCAAAGACGAAGCAACCGTCGCAGCAGCCCGGGCGCGAGGTAGTTATAAGCCCACTACCTGTAAGTCATTCGGTTATGCCGTGTTTGGGAAAGTCACCTCTGGAATGGATGTGATGGACATGATCGAAATCACCGAGACCAGTACCGTTGGTGAATATGATGATGTGCCGGTAACACCCATTGTCATTCTTTCCATTGACCGTATGGTGACTGAAAAAGCAGTGCCTGATAGTGTGTTGTTCGATTGAGTCTTGATTGAAATAGGTTGTTCTTACATGAAGCCATGCCAGCAATTATGATCTTTGACTATGTTCATCTTTTTTAGACCCTTCGTTATTTTTGCCCTGTCGTTGCTTGCACACAGCCCAAGTGCAATTGGTTCACCGAAACTGGTGTTGTTGGTCTCGGTTGACCAACTCAGCCCCGGCCGGCTCAGCGTAGATATGAAGGGAGGACTTGGTCGCCTGATGCGCCAAGGTCGCGTATATACCGATGCCAGGCTGGATCATGGCGTAACCAATACCTGTCCCGGTCATGTCGCAATCTCTACCGGCGTCAATCCTGGAAAGGCCGGAATTCCTGGCAATAGTTATATTGATCATGTCACTGGGCAACAGCGTTACTGTGTCGATGACCTTGATGATGCCAATCGGGTGTTTGGTACAGAACTCAATCGGTCGCCCAATTCAATGACCGCCACCGCGCTGGGTGACTGGCTTAAAGCAAACTCACCTGAATCAAGAGTTTTTTCTGTGGGGGGGAAGGACCGATCGGCGATCACCATGGCCGGTAAAAATGCGGACGGAGTATATTGGTATGAAAGGAGCGTGGCAAAATTCACCAGCTCGGGATACTACGGTCCGCTGCCGGAATATGTGAAGGCATTCAGCGGGAATAATTTTTTTGTCGACGGGTTTGCCGCGCGTTACCCAAAGACATGGGAACACAAAGCTGGCTCACTCAGGGTCGACGATTACGCCGGTGAATCCGGGGAGGACCTTCGGCATTCCGGACATCCGGTGAATACAGGTGAACTGGGGGAACGCGCAGCGCGTTTTTACGCGTCTCCTTTTCTGGATCTGGCGACCACTGAGTTGGCGAAACGGGTGGTCGATGAAGAGAAGCTTGGCCTGCAAGGGGTGACGGATTTACTGGCAATATCTTATTCAGCTTTGGACGTGGTTGGCCATCGCTATGGCCCTTATAGCGGTGAATCAGAAGATACGCTGGCCCGTATAGATACGACGATAGGTGAATTACTAGCGTTTCTTGATGAGCGTCTAGGGGAGGACTATGTTGTTGCCCTGTCTTCCGACCATGGGGTTTTACCGTTACCTGAATGGTTGGTAGAAACCGGTGAGATGCATTGTCCGGTTGATGATGGTCGAATTTCTATTGAGAAAGCCATACTGCAACTCTACTGGCGATTGTATGTCGATTTTACTGCACCTTTTGGTGACCCAAGAGACCTGGTCGGTTTTTCAGGTGCCGGCGGTACGGTGAGTGCCACCTATGCGCAGCAGCTGGGTACAACTGTCGAGCACGTAGTTGCCGCAATGGAGCGCTACCTCGAAGAACAGGCTTACATTGAAGCGGTTTGGACGCCGGCGGAACTAGAGGCTTCTAATGATCCGGTTAGCCGCTTGTATCGTAATTCTTTTGTTCCTGGCAAATCGCCTCATTTCTTTATTCAACTGAGTGAAACATGTCTCATCTATTTTGCAGAGGGGACGAGTCATGGGAGTGTCTATGATTATGATCGGCGGGTGCCTGTCATTTTCTACGGGGTGGGAGTGGCGCCGGGGGTGATAGTCGAAGCGGTCCATAGTATCGATATCGCGCCAACGCTTGGGAAAGAGCTTGGTCTTGATTTGCCCGTGAACCTGGATGGTCGGGCCCTTGATTTAGGAAACGTTGATGGAAGTTAAACCAAAAATAGCGATATCCAGTTGCCTGGTCGGTCAGGAAGTCCGGTTTGACGGTGGACACAAGCACTTTCGGTATGCGACTGAATCACTTGCCACTTATTTTGATTTTGTGCCTCTGTGCCCTGAAGTTGCCATTGGTCTTGGGATTCCTCGCCCGACGATTCGTCTGATTAAAGGCGAAAATGACACTACAGAAGCTGTAAGTAACGCAGACCGAACAATTCGTTACACAGAAGCGCTCAGTGCCTATGGTAGAAAAACGGCGCCAGCGCTGCATGAGGTGTCCGGATATATTCTCAAGAAAGATTCCCCCAGCTGTGGAATGGCCAGAGTAAAGGTCTATCAGAACAATGACGGTCCACCTGACAGGACCGGTGTTGGCATCTACGCCAACGAAATAATGAGCGCGCATCCCAACTTGCCTATAGAAGAAGAAGGCAGGTTGAACGATACAAGGTTGCGCGAAAATTTTCTGGAACGAGTATTTCTCTATCACCGCTGGCTGCAGTTGATGGAAGGTGGTGTCGATAGCAATGCTTTGGTGAAATTCCATACAGTTCAGAAATTCGCGATACTTGCCCATGACGAGCCAGCTTACCGGGAACTTGGCAGGATAGTGGCGGGGGTGAGTACCAGCGACATTGAAGCCCGCTGTATGGACTATATTTCGCTGTTGATGCGTGCCATGAAAGTCCTGACTACGCCAAAAAAGCACGCCAATGTGCTGATGCACATCATGGGTTTTTTCAAGGAATCGCTGGCAGCAGAGGACAAGGCTGAGCTTCTGCGTCTAATCGATGCGCACCGTGAAGGCCTTGTTCCGGTGATCGTGCCGATAACGCTAGTTAATTACTTTAGAAAACGCCATCCGAGTGCCTATATCGATGGCCAAACATACCTGGAACCTCATCCGCCAGAATTAATGCTGAGAAACATGCTTTAGGGCGCGAACTGTGCCAAGGTGTTGTTATGAATGTGACGCCTATTACCCCTCATATTGGGGCAGAAATCAGAGATGTGGATTTATCCAAGCCTCTTGGTAACGAAGCCTTCGCTGGTATTCACCAGGCGTTTCTTGATTGGGGGGTGCTGGTTTTTCGCGATCAGCAACTGACCAGAGATCAGCACAAGGATTTTGCCCGCAGGTTCGGCAAGCTGCATACCCACCCGATGAATTATAAAGGGACTGGCGATCCTGAAATGTTAGTGGTGAAGACCACAAAAGATTCCGCTTATACCGCCGGTAATGGCTGGCACACAGATGTTACCTGCGATGAGTATCCGCCTATGGGTTCCATGCTCTACATGAAGCAGGTCCCCGATTATGGGGGCGGCGATACGATGTATGCCGACATGTACCTGGCCTATGAAATGCTCTCGGAAACGATGAAAGAACTTCTGGGTGGCCTGGTTGCGGTGCATGACGGCGCGCTTCCCTATGTAGGTGCCTATAAAAGTACGCCACCTGAAGGCGGCTACCCGAAAAATGAGCACCCAGTGATTGTGACCCACCCGGAGACAGGCAGGAAAGTACTGTATGTAAATTCCGGTTTTACCTCGCACCTTAAGGGCTTAAACCCGGGTGAATCGAAAGCGTTGCTAGGTTTTCTGTTCGATCATATTGCGACAGTGCCAAGGTTAACGTGTCGAGTGAGCTGGGAGCCTGGCACCCTGACGTTCTGGGACAATCGTTGCACGCAGCATCATGCGATATGGGATTATTATCCCCATGAGCGTTACGGTGAGCGGGTTTCTATTATTGCAGACCACCGGCCCGACGCTTAACGTCAGATGCGATAATCGCTAATCTGTACTTCGTCCCCGATGTTCGCGTAGTCACCCGCGGCTCTTGCGGATCGGAACTCACCCCAGTTGACGGATCGATAGCGCGGCTTATCTCCAGTCTGTGGAATGCAGTTAGTAGAAAAATCAGGGTTCATAAAAAAAGCGGCGCTAAAGCGGCCTTGCTTACTGTTGGCCAGAACACGGTGTAGCGGCGCCTTGTAGCGATCGTTGGACCATACCTGGACCAGGTCGCCGACATTGATAATCAGACTGTCATTCTCGCTGGCAATGGTTGTCCAGGTGTCGTTATGACGTACCTGCAAGCCAGCGACTTCATCCTGCAGTAACACCGTTACAGCACCTGCGTCCGTGTGATGGTAAATCCCCAGGTGACCTTCGGTAGGAAAATCTTCGTCTGGATCTGCGGGCACTTTGCAAACCGGGTAGTGGTTCAGTCGAAGGAAGCTGGAATTACCGTGGGTGAAATGCTGCGCTAATGAAGATCGATGCAGTCGGAGGGACTGCATAATGGATTCAAGCAGTGTCAGGCTGATGGTTTCGCACAAGTGGTGCCAGTGAAGCATCGTTTCGCGAAACCCCGATAGACTCGAGGGCCAGGGCGTTTGACTTTGATTATGTGGGTCAGCCTGATCCAGGCTAAGGTCAAAGATTTCTTTCCAGTCCTGCTTGTTCTTCGTGAGTTCCTGATCGAAATAGCCCCACGGGTTTTTCTCTGTTCGCGATAGTTGTCTCTTCTCTTCGTGTGGCAGATCAAAGAAAACCTTCATTGCGGCCAGTAACTGGTCCGTTGTTCCCTTCTTAAGGTCTAGATCAACCAGCCGAAAAAAGCCCCAGTACCGGCAGGCATTCGCAAGACTTTCGATCGTTTCACGGTTATTTGTCTTTAGCTCACGAAGACTGATGCTTGGAATTTGTTTCATTGGGTCAGAGGCCATACAATCGAGGTCGTTTGCATAAATTCACAGGTGACAAAAGTAACGCTTATGTCGATAGAAGAACAGCAATCTCCAATTACTTCAACACAACATGGTCTTGTTCTTGGGCGCGAGAAAAATGGGGTCCTGTTGTTTAATGGTATTCCTTATGCCGAACCGCCGGTTGGGGACCGACGATTTAAGCGCCCGGTTTCGCCGGTATCCTGGGATGATATTCGTGACGCAACCAGGTTCGGACCAGCCGCCCCACAGCTGCCTTCCGGTGGCATGACTGACTCAGTGCCAGTGAACTGGAATGAAGATTGCCTCTTGCTGAATGTTTGCACACCGGCAATCGATCAAAAAAAGAGGCCTGTGCTGGTTTGGATTCATGGTGGGGCTTACAGGTCAGGCCAGGGAGCAGTGCCATGGTACAACGGGACCAGTTTTGCACTAAACGGAGATATCGTTGTAGTGTCGATTAACTACCGGTTAGGAGCGCTGGGGTTCACCGATTTGTCCAGGTTTGGCGATGATTATGCCACCTCTGGTGTTAATGGCATCTGTGACCAGATCAAAGCACTGGAATGGGTGAGGGACAACATTTCAGGTTTCGGGGGTGATCCATCGAAGGT
>JABJED010000128.1 GCA_018665025.1 Gammaproteobacteria bacterium | reverse complement strand
CATCATCCAGGATTCGGCGCGTTTCGCCTTTTCCCGTGACAGACGTGTTTCGCCGAATCCGTCATCCACTGCATCCATAGATACCTGAACTGTGTCGCCAATTTCGACTTCCAGTTCTCGATTATCGTTAAGAAATTCTTCTCGGGGGATGACACCTTCGGATTTGAGCCCGGCGTGTACCGTGACCCATTCACTATCGATGTCTACGACGACTCCGGTGATGATTGCACCGGATTTCATATCTATTATTCTTAGGCTTTCTTCAAAAAGCTCTGCAAAACTCTCGCTCATTCAATGACTTCCTGGGCTTTCGCCCTACGTTCTCCACGGTTCCAACACCCGCGGGCCTGATTAAAGTAAAGTTGATTCGATTGCCCCCTGTGTGTCGCATAAATCTCGCGAACGATTCAGGGTGTTGGCGCCCTCGATCAACCCAGTTTTTCAGTCACGATAGCTTTGACATTTTGCAGGACTTCTTCGATGTCCATGTCGGTGCTGTCGATGACGAAAGCATCCTCTGCGGGCGTAAGGGGAGAGACCGCTCGGTTCATATCCCGCTCATCCCGAGCCTGGATGCTCTGAAAAAGGTCGTGCAGGTTAACACCAATACCCTTATGTATCAACTGGCTATAGCGCCTCTCGGCCCTTGCCTCAGCAGAGGCTGTCAGATAGATTTTGACGTCTGCTTCAGGGAAGATGACAGTCCCCATATCTCTGCCATCGGCAACCAGCCCCGGAGCCTGTCGAAACGAGCGCTGCAGCTCAAATAGCCCATCACGCACGGCCGGTAATGACGCCACCCGCGAAGCATCGACGCCGGCCTCATTAGTACGCACTTCATGGCCGACCTGTTCCCCGAAAAGCGTTATTTCCAGGGGGTCTTCGGGATCGTTAGTAGAGGTGAACGCCACATCAAGGCTACGGGCGATTTCACCAAGTACCGCCTCGTCCAGGGGCGAATTTTCCAACGCTATGCTGGCCCGTCGCGCCGCAATTCCAACCAGTCGATACAGTGCTCCGCTATCGAGCAGATGAAATTCATACTGAGTAGACAAAAAATTGGCGACGACGCCTTTGCCTGAGCCACTAGGACCGTCCAAAGCAATGATTGGTACATGGTTAGTCATTTTTTGTCCGGGCCACTTTTAGACCGGGCCATTTTTCTTCCGGGCTATGGCCTGAATATTAGAGAAATGATCCCTGGCTACCTTGGCCCTACTGAGCAAAACCTTAATCTGGTCGGCTTCCCCGGATTCGATCAACTGTTTCAGCGTCTCGAGCTTCAGCAGGTACTGATCCAGCACCTGCACCAGCGGTTCCTTGTTAGCCTGAAAGATATCACTCCACATGGTGGGATCTGATGCGGCGATACGCGAAAAGTCGCGAAAACCTCCGGCGGCGTATTCGAACACCTCCAGGCTGTCCCCTCCGGCAGAAAGCGTATCTACCAGGGCATACGCAAGCAGGTGAGGTAAATGGCTGGTTTGTGCCAGAACGTCATCATGGTGGGATACAGACATTCTGACAACGTCTGCACCCAGGCCGCGCCAGAGTTTTTCAACCCTCGCAATCGCCGCCGGGTTAGAGGCCTCTTCCGGCGTCAGGATCACTTTATGCTCGCGAAACAGGTTCGGGTCGGCGGCTACGACACCCTGTTTTTCGGATCCGGCAATGGGATGACCAGGGATAAAATTTTCAGGCAGTTTGCCAAAAACACGACGAGCCGCTTCAACGGCGATGCCCTTCACACTGCCAACGTCGGTAATCACCTGATCCTTTAGATCAATGTCACGCAGCACCTGTTCCATAGACTGGACAGGCACTGCCAGGATGATGAGATCAGCTTGGGCAGTCGCCTCGTGAATATCGGCGGCGATGCTATCGATGATGCCAAGGTCATGCCCGAGTGCCAGACTAGCCACATTCGCGTCCCAGGCACACACAGAAGATGCCAGGCCCTGCTGCTTAATACCCGCGGCAATGGAACCACCAATCAGACCAAGCCCGATCACCGATACCTGTCTAAACTCCTGTTTTATCTGAGGGGATTCAACCATCTTGCTTCAGATCGGTGCCAGGGGGGGGGTTTACGCCCCCGCTAAGGGCTTCTTTTACGCCCCCGCTAAGGGCTTCTTTTACGCCCCCGCTAAGGGCTTTTGCTACGCCCCCGCTAAGGGCTTCTTTTACGCCCCCGCTAAGGGCTTTTGGTACGCCCCCGCTAAGGGCTTCTTTTACGCCCCCGCT
>JABJED010000127.1 GCA_018665025.1 Gammaproteobacteria bacterium | reverse complement strand
CCGACAAGATCAGTAAACCCCATGCCGCCGTGTACTTCTGTAGCGGTTCGGGTAACGAACTGCCCTACCTCTGAAAGATGCGCCTTGGTGTGGCTTGCCATCATTGTTGATTCTTGCGGAATTTCTTCCAGGGCGTGGGCGGCGTACCAGACCATTGACCGGCAAGGCTCCAGGCTGGCGACCATCTCGGCACACATGTGTTTCACCGCCTGGAAAGAGGCGATGACCCTGTTAAATTGTTCGCGTTGTCCTGCATAGTTTACCGCCTGGTCCAGGGCACACTGAGAAGCGCCCAGGGTGTCGGCGCTCAATGAAACCAGTCCTGCATCAAGCGCAACCCTGAACACTTCAGGGTCATCACTGATCAGCAGGGCATCCACCTTGTCATAGGTCAACTCGCAGGTGGACCTTGTTCGATCAACTGTCGTTAGGCTCGATCGCGACAGTCCTCGCGCGCTCGCATCGACCAGGTAAATCTCCTGGGCACTGGTGGATACCAGGTAATAATTTGCATCAGAATCCAGGGCGAACAGCGACTTACCTGAAAGTTTGCCGCCGTCGACCGACAGTCCTGCATTATTCCGGGAGGCGATGCCCTCTGCGAATGCAATTCCGATTCGAGTTTCACCGGTCGCAACTGATCCAAGTAAATCTTCGCCTCTTCCGGCTGCCTGCATCGTCGCAGGTGCAATCACCGCGGAACTGATAAAAGGGGACGGCGTGACATGATAGCCGAGTAATTCAGAGACAACCGCTGCATCCAGGTTTGAAAGCCCAAGTCCGCCATTGGCTTCGCTAATCAGTAATCCCGGTATACCAAGGTCGGTCAGGCCGCCCCAGCAGTAAGCATCGGTTGAGTCATCGGCGGCAATTTTCCGGACCACATCCAGTGGTATCTGTTCTGCCAGGAAACGGTTTACAGAATCCTGCAGGAGTATTTGTTCTGAAGATAATCCAAATTCCATTGATTGACTCCTAGGAAGCGTTTGCTTTGGCAGCGGGTTTCGGTTCTCGCGGCATGCCAAGCCCACGTTCGCTGATAATATTCTTCTGGATCTGGGAAGTTCCGCCTCCAATGATAAGTCCCAGGAATAACATGTACTGATATTGCCAGGAACCATTGCCCCGAAGGTACGGGTTATCTCCATAGGCGATACCTATCTCACCCATCACGTCGATAGCTAGTGCTTCCAGTTCATGCCTGAGTTCCGTTCCCAGTAGTTTGACGATCATGCCAGCCAGTTTTGCATCCTGGCCTTTATTAATACGTGCTGACAGCAGACGCATGTCGTTGCATTTCATGGCAAGCACTCGCCCCTGGATTTTCATTAGGCGGTCCCGAAAGATTGGGTTATCAATGACACGCTCGCCGTTAACAGATTCGGAGTTCATGAGTTTAATAACGCCATTGAGGCGAGATAAGGCAGCATCAGGTGGTGCAAGTGATCCCCGTTCGTGACCCAGGATGGCATTGGCAACCTGCCATCCCTGACCGCGTTGGCCGACGATTTGGTCTTTTGGTACCCGCACATCCGTGAAAAACACTTCATTGAAATTGGCGTCGCCCGTCATGTCAACCAGTGGTCGAATGTCGATGCCGGGTGTGTCCATGCTGAACAGTAGAAATGAAATACCCTGGTGTTTGGGCGCTTCAGGTTCGGTTCTGACCAGGCAAAATATCCAGTCTGCTAAATGTGCGGTGCTGGTCCATATTTTTTGTCCATTGATGACCCATTCATCGCCATCAAGTTCTGCCTTGGTCGTCAGGCTGGCGAGGTCACTTCCCGCGCTGGGTTCAGAATAACCCTGGCACCAGATCATTTCACCGTGGATGGTTGGTTTAATGAACTGTTGTTTTTGTTCCTCTGTGCCCATTTCCAGCAGCACCGGGGTCAGCATCGAGATTCCCTGGCCCCCAAGGCCGGTACTGATCTGGGCGTTTGAGAATTCTTCTGCAATGATTCGGGATTCGATGATGTCGGGTTCCGCGCCGAATCCACCGTACTCTGCTGGGATAGTGCGTGCTGCATAGCCGTTATTTATAAGAATTTTTTGCCAGGCGATTGCCTCTGCGTTCCCTATGCCGGCTTGTTTTGGGGATTTATCGCTGCTTGCTGCGATGAACTGTTTTACCTCTGTACGAAACTCGTCGTACTCAGCACCAAAAGAGAGATCCATAACGGCCAGT
>JABJED010000126.1 GCA_018665025.1 Gammaproteobacteria bacterium | reverse complement strand
CGGGATGCCGAGTCTTTTCACATCGATAACCATGAAGGACGCACCGAGTTTAATGTCGAGCTTATCTGGGCTTCACCTATTCTGGCGGTTGTTCCGCCGTTTCTCATGAATAGACTGAAGTCGCTTAACGACCTTAAAAAAATATAACGCAGGATAAAAAGTCTTCGAATGAGCCCCCAGCCTGTCACTACTTTATACATAATCGCTGTCACCTGTTTAAGGACGGTTAGCGATGGTTTAAAAGTTGGCGGAAGAAAAAGTCCTTAATGGTCAGCGGCACCTTCCCAACCGTGGCTATGGCCATGGGTAATCTCTTCAGGCCTTGCATCACGGATATCCTCGATTGAGATATTAAATGTAACCGTTATCCCGGCAAGGGGGTGATTGGTATCTACATCGACATTAAATTTCCCGACCTTGATGATGACTACGTCTTTAGGCCCCTCCTTGGTATTTACGCTAACCGCCATGCCAGGCTGGTAGCGTTTTTGCTTGTTTAGCAGATGCTTGATCGGCACACGCTGAATCGATCCTTCCTTACGAATCCCATAGGCTTCTTCAGGACGCAAGGTAACGATCACCTGCTCTCCCTTGTCTTTTCCTTCCAAGCCCCGCTCCAACGCGGGCATCAGGTTTCGATATCCACCATGAAGGTACACCATGGGTTCACCCTTCATGCTGTTTTCCACTTCCTCCCCGGCCTCATTTTCCAGCACATAGTGAAAGGCAACGACTTTGTTTTTCTCGATTGGCACGACTTCTCCTAGATAAATAAGGTCGATAAATGCGGTCGGAGTAAAATGATCATCACCTTTGCCGCTTTAAGGACCATTGATATTGAACAATCAATATTATCGCTCTTAAAACAGCGCCGCTAAGGATAATTTTACGCCGCCCCCTTCACTGCGACCCTTTCAATGTAGTACTGTATATATATCCAGTACTTTTGATACGCACAGTAACCTCACACATGTACGCAGAACTGCATTGTATAAGTAACTATTCCTTTTTAAGAGGGGCTTCACACCCTGAAGAACTGGTAAAACAAGCGGCCAGCCTGGGTTACTCGGCTATCGCGATTACCGACGAATGCACCATGGCCGGTGTTGTGAAGGCCCATGTTGCCGCAAAAGAATCCGATATAAAACTGATTGTTGGCAGCGAATTCCGGCTGGACGAAGAATTACTGCTTGTGCTGATCGCCCCCAACCGAATGGCCTATGGCCAGATATGCAACCTGATCACGATTGGACGGCGACGTGCCGCTAAAGGCGAGTACCGGATATCAATCAGTGACCTCGAGGTAGCGACCAGCCAGTGCCTTGCTATCTGGATTCCCGGTAAAGCTATTTCCGGTAAAGAAAAGGAACAACACTATAAGAGTAGCAAAAAACTTAAGGATATCTTTGGCAGCCGGCTATGGCTGGGCCTGGAAGTTTTCCCCGATGGTCAATCCATCGGCTGCTATGAACACGCGTTCAACCTTTCCCGCCAGTTTAACTTACCACTGGTCGCAAGTGGTGATGTCCATATGCACCATCCTGATCGAAGCGCCCTGCTGGATGTCGTTTCTGCAATCAGGATGCGGCAATCTATCCGGCTAGCTGGTCGGCTCCTCTTCTCCAATCGGGAGAAATACCTTCGACCCTATTCAACCCTTAGCCAACTCTATCCCGCAGGCCTTCTAAGTGCCTCGGTTCATATTGCCGATCTTTGCCAGTTCTCACTGGACGAGCTTCGTTACGAATATCCTGAAGAACTCGTTCCCCCAGGGCTCTCTTCATCACAGTACCTCAGGCAACTTACAGAACACGGCGTAAGGAAACGATGGCCCGAAGGGGAGCCCACCCATGTTCGTGCATTGATCGAAAAGGAACTCTCCCTGATCAAAGAGATGCAATATGAGTATTACTTCCTGACCGTGTTCGACATCGTCCAGTTTGCGAGAAGTCAGGAAATCCTGTGTCAAGGCCGCGGCTCTGCTGCAAACAGCGCCGTCTGTTATTGCCTTGAGATAACAGAGGTAGACCCGGCAAAAGTCAACCTGCTATTTGAACGGTTCATCTCAAAGGAACGGGACGAGCCACCTGATATCGATGTTGATTTCGAACATGAAAGGCGCGAAGAAATCATCCAGTACATCTATAAAAAATATGGACGCCATCGAGCGGCCATTGCCGCAACTGTCGTGACATACCGACCCAAAAGCGCCATCAGAGACGTAGGCAAGGCACTTGGGCTGGACCCGCAACTGGTCGACCATCTTGCTAAATCATTATCATGGTGGGACAAGCGGGAAGAACTACAAGTCCGCTTCGAAGAGGCCGGTGTTAACCCGCGCAGCGCGATTATTGACCAGTTCCTGACCCTGGTGGTCGCCATCCTGGGGTTTCCACGTCACCTGTCCCAGCACGTAGGCGGGTTCATCATTTCAAACGGGCCCCTGTCTCATCTGGTACCGGTTGAAAATGCAGTCATGAAGGACCGAACGATTATCCAGTGGGACAAGGATGACATTGGGTCGCTAGGGCTACTCAAAGTCGATATCCTGGCACTCGGCATATTGACGTCGATTCGTAAAAGCATCGATATGATCAATCATTATCGGAGCTCCAACCTCTGCCTCGCAAGTATTCCTGTAGAAGACCCATTAACTTACAAAATGTTGCAGACAGGCGACAGCATCGGGGTGTTCCAGGTCGAATCCCGTGCGCAGATTTCTATGTTGCCAAGACTAAAACCTAAAAATTTCTACGATCTGGTGATTGAAGTAGCGATCGTTAGACCGGGCCCTATACAAGGCAATATGGTTCACCCTTACCTGAAGCGACGTAAT
>JABJED010000125.1 GCA_018665025.1 Gammaproteobacteria bacterium | reverse complement strand
ATTAGAGCAGCGCGAATCAAAGAGAAGCTCGATTAGAGCAGCGTTATCAAGAAAAGCCCGGTTTATCCGGGCTTTTTTGTTTTAGGAGTAACATAGCGTCATGACCACCGCATCCGACCAGGCGCTTATCGACCGATTTCTTGATGCGCTGTGGTTAGAGAAAGGCTTGAGTGACAACACACTCAAGGCTTATAGAAGTGATCTCGAGAAGTTCGGCGACTGGGCGCAGAGGCACGCCAACCCCATCATCGCCATCAGTCGTGAAGATTTACTTCGATACCTGTCACACAGGATGGGCAAAGGGCTAAAGGCTCGATCGACAGCTCGATGTCTCTCATGCCTTCGTGCTCTGTATCGCTACCTGCTACGAGAGAAAATGCTGAGCGATGATCCGACACTTCGGGTAGAAAACCCGAAGCTTGGTCGCCCGCTGCCGGAAACGCTAACGGAGCAGGACGTTGAACGTCTGCTTGCTGCGCCGGATACAAACACACCAATGGGTGTGCGTGATCGAACCATGCTGGAAGTTCTGTATGCCTGTGGGCTTCGAGTCAGCGAACTCACTAACCTTCAGCTCAGTGAAATCAACCTTCGCCAGGGCGTTATACGAATCGTGGGAAAGGGCTCGAAGGAACGGCTCGTGCCTATGGGGGAAGAATCTATCATCTGGGTTACTCGCTACCTGGCCGAAGCCCGGCTTGAGCTGCTTAAAAAAAATCTTGCCCAGAACTGCGTCTTTCCTAGTAATAGAGGCGTTACGATGACACGGCAGACTTTCTGGTACCGAATTAAGGCACATGCGCAGACCGCGGGCATCCAGAAGAAGCTGTCGCCCCACACTCTCCGGCATGCTTTTGCGACCCATTTGCTGAATCATGGTGCGGATCTGCGGGTCGTACAGCTGTTGCTGGGCCATTCCGACTTATCTACAACCCAAATTTACACGCACGTTGCCCAACATCGAATGAAAGAGCTCCACCAGATGCACCATCCACGCGGATAATCGGCCCGCCGGCGTAACCTTTCGTTGCAGACCAGGGTTTCTTAATGCAAAGTAACGCTGTTTTTCGCGAACCAGGTGAGTCATGACTCTTACTAGATTTCTTATAACTGCATTGTTGGCACTTCCCTTAGCGGCAGTAGCTACAGATGTTCCTGTCCCCTTGACTGCTGCCGAAGCGAGAGAGAGGCTGCTGCTGACCCGGCCGGATTTCCCCGTAGTGGGGGTCAAGCGAAGTGTCCTGGACGGATATTTTGAAGTCCTGATGCAGGGTGGCATGATCCTCTATATGAATGCGACCGCGGACTATTTTATAGCCGGTGACCTGTTCTTTATTGAGCCGACTGGATTCGTCAACTCCACAGAGCGAAGCCGAACCAAGCAGCGTAAACAGCTGCTGGCTAGCCTGAACGAATCTGACATGGTGGTGTTCTCGCCACGTCCGGAACTTACCAAGGCAACGATTACAGTGTTCACGGATATTGACTGCGGCTATTGCCGGAAGCTTCACCAGGAAGTCCCTGAGCTTAACCGATTAGGGGTTGCCGTAAGGTATCTTGCCTATCCACGAGCTGGCATTGGCTCAGATTCCTATGACAAGGCTGTGTCGGTATGGTGTGCTGACAATCCACAAAAGGCTTTGACGAATTCGAAAGCGGGCAAAGATATCGAGATGAAGACCTGTGTAAACCCGGTAGAAGAACACTATGCAATGGGTGATGCTTTTGGTGTTACCGGAACACCAGCGGTAGTTTACGAGGATGGCACTCTTCAGGCGGGGTACCTGCCTGCTGTGGATATGGCCCGCCGACTAGGAATAAACTAGGTCTCCACTCACCATTCGGGATCGGAGAATCGGAGTCGGAGTAAAGTGCCAGAGTACATAGTCTGGCACTTTACTCCCACCCCAAAACTCTGCCACTTTACTCCACCCCTAGAACTTGCGACCCCAGAACTCACCACCACATGAGCGAACAATCACGCGCCGATCGACACGCCGAGCAGCGCTATGAAATCTTTGTACAGCGAAACCTAACGCGAAATTTCTTCGCCCACTTGATTCACGGGATGCTTGGGCAAACGGGTTTTCGCTTTATTAACGCGCCGACGTTCATCCCGGCCTATCTTCTAATGCTCTCGGGTGGTTCCAATCTTATCGTTGGCCTGGCTTTGTCACTGCAGGGTTTCGGTCAGATGCTGACTCCCATGGTTGGCGCCAACCTGATTTCGCATCGCCGGAGAGTCCTGCCCATTGGCTTTGTGGTGGGAGCGGCGATGAGGTTCTGCGTACTGTTGATGGGCGTTGCGGGGCTGGTGCTGGGAGAGCAGGGCACCTTGATTGCCATTATCTGCCTGATGGGGTTGTTTGGTGTGTTTGAAGGAATGCAGGGAGTAGTTTTTAACTTCCTGGTGTCAAAAGTGATTCCGGTTTCCAAACGTGGTCGATTAACCGGGTTGCGGAATTTTCTTGCGGGCATGACATCTGCGGCGGTTGCCTACCTCGGAGGTACTTACCTGATTGGGGAAGAGTCCTCGGTCACCGGGTACTCGCTTACCTTTATCCTGGCGTTTGTGCTGACAACCATTGGGTTGGTTTCGCTGATAGCGGTGCGGGAACCCCAGCCACCCACTGTTCGTCGGCAGGTCACTCTTTGGGAGCAGCTCAAGGAAGTGCCAGCATTGCTGCACAATGACCGTGCATTTACTCGATATTTTGTCGCCCGGGCAATAGCAACTATGGGAAGGATGGCGATGCCATTTTATATCCTGTATGCGGGTAACAGCATTGGTCTGTCGGGGGTGACTCTTGGCATTATTACTTTTGCTTTCACTATGGCGGGTACTGTATCTAACCTGGTCTGGGGCGCGATTGCGGATGCGCGGGGGTTCAGACTGGTATTTCTGCTGTCTTCCATGCTGTGGGTCCTGGCGTCCGCAATGCTTTTAATAGCACCCACCTATGGCATGACGGTAGTTGTCTTTGCTGGTATTGGTGCCGCTTCCCAGGGGTTTGAAAACTCTTCCCGGAGTATCGTGCTGGAGTTCGGGGACAGGGATAACCGCCCGGCCAGAATTGCGATTGCCAACACCGTAGCCCAGGTCGCAGGATCGATCGGTCCTCTTCTGGGTGGCGCCATGGCGACCTGGTATGGATACGAAGCTGTTTTTATTACTGCTATCTTCTTTCTGGTTGTCGGGGCGATGCTGGTTTATTTCTATGTGCCAGAGCCAAGAGGCCAGCGAGCGGGAAGCACTGGGCGCGTGACCTGAGTGCGCGACTTAGGTAAGATGTCGCGAAATCAGATAATCGGGCAACCAGCGTGGTCGTTCAACTACCTACAAGCGTTTCACCCATTGCAGTTACTGCAAGGGGTGCGTGTACATATAGGTTGGCGATCTCCGCGACGACAGCAACCGCAGCAGCGGTAATTTAGATCCCCGAACGAGTGCCGGGTCTGCACTCTGGTGCAGGCCCGGTTTTTTTATGGATGCTTTTTAGGAAGAAGACCTTTTGATGGACGATTTTCCGCGAATTAAACGTTTACCTCCCTACATCTTCAGCATTACGGATCAGTTGAAGCGGGAAGCGCGCGCGCGCGGGGAGGACATCATCGATTTTGGTATGGGGAATCCTGATCAGCCAACCCCGCAACACATTGTCGATAAGCTGGTGGAAACAGTGCAACGGGGAGATACCCACCGCTATTCGCAGTCCAAGGGTATTCCACGCCTGAGAAAGGCTATCTGTGATTGGTACAAAAAAAGATTTGATGTTGATCTTGATCCGGAATCAGAAGCCATTGTCACTCTTGGTTCAAAGGAAGGCATTGCTCATCTTGCGATGGCGGTACTTGGGCCGGGAGATACCGTCCTTGTTCCGAACCCGTCTTACCCGGTGCATCCTTATGGGTTTGTTATCGCGGATGCGGACGTCAGGCATGTTCCTCTGACCAAAGATCTGGATTTCTTCGAAGAACTGGAGAAGGCAATTGTTAATACCTGGCCGAAACCCAAAGTACTGGTGATCAACTTCCCCGGGAATCCGACGACGGAATGTGTCGATCTGGAGTTCTTCGAGAAGGTGATCAAAATGGCAAAGGAACACAGTATCTGGGTGGTCCAGGATCTTGCTTATGCCGATATCACTTTTGACGGTTATGAAGCGCCGAGCATCCTTCAGGTGCCGGGCGCGAAAGATATTGCCGTTGAATTCTTTACCATGTCAAAGAGTTACAACATGCCGGGCTGGAGAATTGGGTTTTGTGTCGGCAATCCAACACTGGTTGGTGCCCTGGGGCGAATCAAGTCCTACCTGGATTATGGAATGTTTACCCCAGTGCAGGTGGCAGCGATCACCGCGTTAGAGGGTGACCAGACCTGTGTCGCAGAAATTCGCGAGATGTACAGGAAACGTCGGGATGTGTTGTGTGAAGGATTAAACTCCATTGGTTGGGAGGTTACCCTGCCCAAGGCGACGATGTTTGTCTGGGCGAAAATCCCATCTCAATTTGAACACCTGGGTTCCCTTGAATTCAGCAAGCAGCTCCTGAAAGAGGCCGGGGTTGCCGTTTCACCGGGTGTCGGATTTGGTCAGTACGGAGACGACCATGTACGATTCGCCCTGATCGAGAATGAGCATCGAACGCGACAGGCCCTTCGCGGTATTCGCAAGATGTTCAAGAACCAGTCAATGGAGTCATAGCTTGCGTATTGGAATTTGTGGATTAGGTACAGTCGGTTCCGGTCTATTCAATTTACTTGAAAGTAATCGTGCTGAAATTGAGCGGAAGGTTGGGCGGGACATTATTCTCTCGCAGGTTGGTTGTCGTCGTGATCATCCCGATTGTGATCTTAGTTCTACCAACGTCACCCGAGATATCTTCGAAGTTGCGAATAACCCGGATGTTGATGTGTTAGTCGAGCTGATCGGTGGCACGGATGTCGCGAAGGACCTCGTCATGCAGGCAATCTCGAACGGTAAACATATTGTTACCGCGAATAAGGCTTTGATTGCGCTGCACGGTGATGAAGTATTTTCGGCAGCTGAGCAAGCAGGTGTTTCAGTTCACTATGAAGCGGCTGTAGCGGGTGGTATACCCATTGTTAAGTCAATTCGCGAAGGCCTTGCAGGTAACACCATTGAGTGGGTAGCAGGCATTATTAATGGCACCACCAACTTCATTCTCACTGAGATGTCACGAGAAGGCAGTAACCGTTCGTTCGATGATGTACTTAGTGAAGCGCAGGCGCTTGGATACGCAGAAGCAGACCCGACTTTCGATGTTGAGGGAATAGACGCAGCGCATAAGCTCACGATTCTTGCGGCCATAGCATTCGGTGTGCCGCTTAACTTCAGTGCAATGTACACCGAGGGGATATCTGCAATCAGCGCAGACGATATCAAGTTTGCCGATGAGCTGGGCTACTGCATCAAGCATCTCGGCATCGCGCGCCAATCGGGTGATGGCCTTGAGCTCCGGGTTCACCCCACCCTGGTTGAGAAAGACCAGATGCTTGCCCAGGTAAATGGGGTGATGAATGCAGTGATGGTTGGTTCGGACGCGGCGGGTTCCACCATGTATTACGGTGCTGGAGCTGGAGCGGGACCAACCGCTTCCTCGGTTATGGCGGATATCATCGATATTGCACGAGGCGGCAAGCTTCCCGATCTCGGGTTTGTATCGCTCGCACCGACGGGTATTCTTGCCATAGAGAAGATCAGGTGTTCCTATTATCTGAGACTAGGCGTTGTGGACCAGGCTGGCGTGATGGCGAATGTGTCAACCATACTCAGCCGGCATAGGGTCAGTATTGAAGCCCTCATCCAGAAAGATGCAAGGCGGGGGGATGCGCAAATCGTCATACTGACGGATGAAGTGCTGGAATCCGAAATGCTGGACGCGATTAGCGAGATTGAATCAAACGAAGCCGTGACGTCGAAAGTCTCAATGATCCGCGTTTCCAACTTGTAGTTAAAGTGACGTTTGCAAACCTGGCGAGATTAAATGACGAAGCGGATTGTTCGACGGGAAGGCCAGCGGTCGTTAAGTTTTACGTCACCGCTTCTCGCCAGGGTTTTGTCTTCACGTGGTGTGCTTAACGCTGATGATCTTGATCATTCCCTTAAAGGGCTGTTAGCCCCCGATTCTTTTCTTGGCATTGGTGAAGCTGCAACGATTCTTGCTGATGCGCTGGAATCCGATTCGTCGATTCTGATTGTCGGTGATTTTGACGCCGATGGAGCGACGAGTTGCACATTAATGGTCACTGCACTTCGGGCTATGGGTGCCCGCCAGGTTAACTATCTTGTGCCGGACAGGTTCAAATTCGGTTATGGATTGACCCCTGAAATTGTTGACGTTGCGGTTCAGTTCAAACCGGCTGTCATTGTCACCGTGGATAATGGTATCGCCAGTGTCGAAGGGGTTGCTCACGCAAATACACTGGGAATCTCAGTGGTCGTGACAGACCATCATTTACCCGGTCGTGAGCTTCCTGCCGCAGCAGCTATCGTTAACCCAAACCAGGCAGGCTGCGAGTTTCCCAGTAAATCCCTGGCCGGGGTAGGCGTTGCGTTTTACCTGCTGTCGGTCCTTCGAACCGAGCTTAGAAGCAGGGACTGGTTTGCTCATCATCCGGAAATTAATCTTGCTTCGTTCCTTGATCTGGTTGCGTTAGGCACTGTGGCGGACGTTGTGCCCATGGATCAGAATAATCGCCGCCTGGTCGAAGAAGGTATTCGGAGGATTCGTGGCGGACACTGTCGCCCGGGATTGAAAGCCATGCTACTGGCCGCTGGAGTGAATCCGCAGCACCTGACGACCCGTGACTTGGCATTTTCGATCGCGCCACGGCTTAACGCCGCTGGTCGCCTGCAGGATATGTCGATAGGCATTGAGTGTTTGCTCGCTGATGAAGTCAGGGCCGTAGAACTCGCAGAGCATCTGGATGCGCTCAACAATGAGCGTAAGGAAATTGAAACGGATATGCGGGATATTGCCCTGGCACACTTGAAGCAGTTATCGCTGGATGAGGAGACGGCCGCAGGTCTCTGCTTTTATCGACCTGACTGGCATCAGGGGGTCGTTGGTATTGTGGCATCAAGAATCAAAGAAAAATCGCATCGTCCGGTGATCGCGTTTGCGCCGGCAGGAGATGGCGAACTAAAAGGCTCCGGACGTTCTG
This sequence comes from Gammaproteobacteria bacterium, assembly GCA_018665025.1. Lineage (GTDB taxonomy): Bacteria > Pseudomonadota > Gammaproteobacteria > Pseudomonadales > Azotimanducaceae > UBA9659. The sequence goes on along the minus strand of JABJED010000125.1, from coordinate 20,351 downwards.
TCGCGGGGTTTCACCTGCGCGATGCATTGGATGCGATTGCGACCAGGCATCCAGGGCTGCTGCTTAAGTTCGGTGGTCATGCCATGGCTGCTGGTTTGTCGTTGTTCGAGGCTGATTATGAACGCTTCAGGGAAGCGTTTGACCAGGAAGTGAGGCGTACACTGGGTGAGGCAATAATTGAACAGGTAGTGATGTCTGACGGTGAAATTGCGGAACCGGTTACGGTTCAGTTAGCGAAGGAAATTGAACAGGCTGCACCCTGGGGGCAGGGTTTCCCCGAACCAGAATTTGACGGCAAGTTCGAAATTTTGGATCAGAGGATTGTGGGTGGACGCCATCTCAAGTTATTACTGCAACCCGAAATGGGTGATCCTGTGGAAGCGATCTGTTTCAATCATGGCGGCCTGTCGGAAAACAGGAATATCCGTTGTGCCTATCGCCTTGAGGTGAACAGGTTCAGGGGTATGGAAAAACCTCAACTGATCGTTTCCGTCATTTTGTAGCGACGGGCTAGCCATTTCGATACAATGCGCGTCCTATAGAACTTTGCCAAAATCGACTCAAAGAGCAGACGAATCAGTATGTTAGAGACCAACGCAACCTTGTCCCATATAAAAGACCTAAGGGAACGCACTGACGTACTTCGGGGGTATCTTTGACTACGATAATCGTAAGGAACGCCTCGCAGAAGTAGAGCTTGAGCTCGCTGAATCATCCATTTGGGATAACCCGGAATATGCCCAGAAGCTGGGGCGGGAAAGATCGGCGCTTGAAATGGTGGTAATGACAATCGAAGCGCTCGATTCAGGTCTGGGTGATGTTGCGGATATTGTCGAGCTTGCTGGTGAAGAAAACGATGAATCCCTGTTCAACGAAGGGCTGACCGACCTCGAAGAATTGGAATCGCAACTTGGGGTTCTTGAATTTAATCGCATGTTTTCCGGCGAGATGGACAGCAATAGCGCTTTCCTGGATATCCAGGCGGGCTCCGGCGGTACAGAGGCCCAGGACTGGGCTGAAATGTTACTGCGTATGTACCTTCGCTGGGCTGAAGGCCATGGTTTTAAAACGGAGGTCATGGAAGTCTCTGATGGCGACGTGGCGGGTATAAAAGGCGCCACCATTCATGTTGAGGGCGAGCATGCGTTTGGCTGGCTCAGGACCGAAACAGGTGTGCACAGGCTGGTCAGGAAATCGCCGTTCGATTCGGGTAGCCGGAGGCATACTTCATTTGCTTCGGTGTTTGTTTCTCCTGAACTGGATGATGACATTGAAATAGATCTTGATATGTCTGATGTCAGGGTGGATACCTACCGGGCGAGTGGCGCAGGTGGCCAACACGTCAATAAAACTGATTCTGCTATCCGGCTGACGCACATCCCGAGCGGCATTGTGGTGCAGTGCCAGAACCAGCGTTCACAGCACAAGAATAGGGATCAGGCCGTTAAACAGCTGAAGGCAAAGCTGTACGAACATGAAGATCAGAAAAGAAAGGCGGAAATGCAGGTAGTGGAAGAGAACAAATCAGATATCAGTTGGGGAAGCCAGATAAGATCATACGTTCTTGATTCAGCGCGTATTAAAGACCTGCGAACTAACATAGAGACCAGTAACACCCAGGCCGTACTCGATGGAGACCTGGATCAATTTATCGAAGCCAGCTTAAAGATGGGCTTATAGCCATGACGACAAGAAAAGACAAAGACCAGGACAAAAATACGGACGAAGCTGAGCTGGACGAGAATGATATTTTCTCGTTGCGCAAAGCGCGGCTGGACGAGATGAGGTTAAAAGGTAATCCCTTCCCGAACGATTTCCGGAGAAAACATCTGGCGTCCAGGTTGCATGATCAGTTCGGGGAAAACTCCAGGGAAGAACTTGAGGGTGATACGACAGAAACCGCGGTATCCGGGCGTGTGGTACTGCGCAGAATGATGGGTAAAGCCAGCTTCCTGACCCTTCAGGATGTGTCCGGGAGGATTCAGCTCTATGTTCGCCAGGATGATGTAGGGCTGGAAGTCTACGAACAATACAAACACTGGGACATTGGCGATATTGTGGGTGCGGAAGGCTCCATGATGAAAACCAAAACGGACGAATTAACCGTCAAAGTGAGCAAGATCCGATTGCTGACGAAATCCCTGCGTCCGTTACCGGATAAACACAAAGGGTTGACGGATACAGAAACGCGATACCGCCAGCGTTACCTTGATCTGATGGTGAACGAAGATACCCGGGCGCTGTTTGTTCGCCGGTCAAAAATTGTCGATGGCATCAGGAGATTCCTGATTGATCGTGAGTTCATGGAAGTAGAAACCCCGATGATGCTGAACACGCCGGGAGGCGCGACCGCGCTGCCATTCACGACCCATTACAACGCACTGGATGCAGACATGTACCTTCGTGTCGCGCCGGAGCTGAACCTGAAGAGGCTGGTTGTGGGCGGCTTTGAGAAAGTATTTGAAATCAATCGTAACTTCCGGAACGAGGGCATGTCGACCAAGCATAGTCCGGAATTCACCATGCTGGAATTCTACTGGGCCTATGCGGACTACAATGACCTGATGGATATGACGGAAGAGCTGTTCAGGGAAGTGGCCATTTCCGTTTTAGGAACCACCGAGTTTACCTACAACGGTGTTCTCATCGATTTTGGTAAACCCTTTACCCGAACGACCATGGACCAGGCAATTTGTGATTTCAATTCGTCAGTTGATCCCGGTGATCTTAAAGATATCGATAAGGCTCGGGTGCTGGCGAAGAAATCCGGCGTAGAAGTTCATGATAGCTGGGGTCTTGGCAAGCTGGTGATGGAGGTGTTTGAGGCCTTGGTTGAGGACAAAATTGAACAACCCACATTCATTACTCAGCATCCTACCGAGGTGTCACCGCTCGCACGGCGCAACGATCATGATCCGGACGTCACCGACAGATTTGAACTGTTTGTGCTAGGTAAGGAAATCGCTAACGGTTTCTCGGAGCTTAACGATGCAGAAGACCAGGCGCAGCGTTTCAGGGAACAGGTCAACGCAAAAGAAGCCGGTGACAATGAAGCCATGCATTATGATCATGACTATATTACGGCCCTTGAATATGGGCTCCCGCCGACTGCCGGTGAAGGACTTGGCATTGATCGGCTGGTGATGCTGCTAACGGATTCACCCTCAATCAGGGATGTTCTGTTGTTCCCACATATGCGTTCGAAAGTTTAAAGGCTCGCTCTAAAAGGATGGCCAGACACAAAGAAGTTCAGCTGGAGCCAGACTGGTTTGCGCAGCTGGCGCCTGAGTTTGACCTTCCCTACATGGTGTCTCTAAGGGAGTTTCTTGTAGCGGAGAAGGCTGCGGGCAAGGTGATTTATCCCGGTGGTTCCGAATACTTCAATGCGCTGAACAGCACGCCATTTGAATCGGTAAAAGTGGTGATACTTGGGCAGGACCCTTATCACGGACCGAATCAGGCTCATGGTTTGTGTTTTTCGGTGAGGCAGGGCGTACCGTTGCCTCCCTCATTAAAAAATATTTATAAAGAGATCCAGTCGGACCTCGGGTTCGATAAGACAGCATTCAGCCATGGGTGCCTGCAAGGCTGGGCTTCGCAGGGCGTGTTACTGCTAAACAGCGTGCTGACTGTCGAGCAGAACCATGCAGCATCCCACCAGGGGAAAGGCTGGGAGGTGTTTACTGATCGCGTTATTGAATGTCTGTCCAGGCGAGAGAAACCCTGTGTGTTTTTGTTATGGGGAAACTATGCGCAAAAAAAAGGTGCTGTGATAGATCGTGCGAAGCACAAGGTAATAACTGCGCCCCATCCTTCACCCTTGTCAGCGCACAGGGGCTTTCTTGGCTGTAAACATTTCTCGCAGTGCAATAGCCTGCTTGGGGAGCTGGGCGAAACGGCGATTGACTGGCGTGTGTAAACTTATTGTAGAAAGGAACCTAAATGGATTCGTTAGTTGAGTTCGAATACCTTGGGGCTGATAGAGCCATCGCAGTTGCACGAATGGTGCGAGAGAAGCCCCTTAATAGTCTATTGCTGGACACCATTGACCAGTTAGCAGAGAAAATCTACGCCTGGCTGGATGATGACAACATCTCGTGTATTGTCCTCGACAGCAGTAGCGAAAAGGCGTTCTGCGCGGGTGCAGATATCACCGCCCTTTATCACAGCATTAAGGAATCCGGTGGGGGAGATAACCCCTATGCGAAATCGTTTTTCCTGAATGAATATAAACTCGACTATGCAATTCACACAGCAAAGAAGCCCGTTATCGCCTGGGGGAATGGCATTGTGATGGGCGGTGGGCTGGGCCTGCTGGGTGGGTGTTCGCACCGTGTGGGGACCCCTGCGACCCGGATCGCGATGCCGGAAATCACCATTGGTCTGTTCCCCGATGCAGGAGGAACCTATTTCCTGTCAAAGCTTCCGGACCATCTTGGGATCTTTGCAGGGTTGACGGGTTGTATGCTTTCTTCAGGTGATGCTATCGCCCTGGACCTGCTCGATGTCGTAGTGGCACAGAAGGATAAGCAGGCAATACTCAATAAGCTTGCCGACCATAACTGGACCCAGGATCCGGCAGCGAACGCCACAACGATTACTCACATCCTATCTGGTTTTGCTGTTGGTGAAACCCTGCCGACAAACCTGCTGAATCACCGTGAAGTGATATCAGGGTTTGTTCAATCCTGTCTTGATGCAGAGAACTTTTTTGACGCGTTTGATTCAGGATTATCCGCACTGCTGTTTGATGAGTGGTTTGCTGGTTCTGTCGCGACCTATCAAAGCGGTTCGCCGACCACTGCCAGAATATTTCTTGAGCAAATTCGAAGGTCAAAGGGAATGTCGCTTGAAGAAATGTTCCAGATGGAACTCGTTATTGCCTACCAGTGTATACGACACCCTGACTTTCCGGAGGGGGTGCGGGCATTACTGGTCGATAAAGATAAAAACCCTGCCTGGGTTTATCAGTCTGCTTCCGATGTGCCTGAAGAATACCTGGATGAGCATTTCCAGCCGGTCTGGCCGGGGGGGCATCCGCTTAGTGATTTGGCCGGCGGTGGCTGACAGATGGTGATGATTCCGGAACGCACCATGCTTGCTGTTACCCGGGAGTTTGGTGAGGCCGGAAAGGAATGGCTTGAACTGCGGCCCGGGCGGCTTGCTGAGCTGGGAGAGCGGTGGCCAGAAGCTGGAAACTGAAACGTTTGAGTTGATTGAGCTGATGTCTGTTTTGCTTAACGGTTAACTTTTTCCGTCATCGGGGAAACGATCATGTGAAGTCTAATCTTTGAGTTCAAGGCTGGCGACGGGGCCCAAGGGTGTGGCTGTATTTACAGATCCGTCGTCCCAGGTGACGGTGACGGGTTCTTCCGTAGGATTGGAAACGACGGCCAGGCAAGCATGGGAACCCGCAACAACGATGTTGCCTGATGTCAGCTCCCTGTTTTGAGTGCCCGTTTCGATTCTGTGTAGTCTTTTTTTCAGTGCGCCGCGGTACTGCATTCTTGCGACGATCTCCTGCCCCAGGTAGCAACCCTTTGTGAAACTGATGCCGCCGAGGTGGTGATAATTAAGCGTCTGGGGAAGGTGCTCTTCGCAGGATTTTTCGTCGATCCAGGCGACACCTGCTTCCAGTTCAGCATCAGACCATTGCCTGATCATGTCGGTAGCCTCTGCCGTTTGCCTGGAGCTGCTCCACTGCTCCCTGCGATTACCAAGGTCTATGGTGATGGTCCCGTTATCTGTTTTCATGGGGTAAGGTGATTCGCCAGGTGTTGATTCCGGGTCGAGTGAGCCATAGCAGTAGAGGTTTTCAGAGATATCCGCCAGTTCGGCTTTTGAAAACACGATATATTTGGTCAGGAACGCGATGGTTTTTGGTACCAGCGATTGGTGCATTCGCAGCACCAGGTCCTGGCCCTGCTGGATGACAATGAAGCTGGCCAGCATCCGTCCCTGGATGTTGCAGATTGCACCCAGTTGCGCGGAGTCATCCTTAAGGGCAGCAAGGTCGCAGGTGGTGTAACCTTGTAAAAAAGTCATGGCGTCGACGCCTGAAATTTTCAGGAAGCCGAAATGACCGAGTGGAATGTTTTGCGGCTGAATTTTCTGTGACATAAATACTTATGCGCCATTGCGAATGGCCATTTTACACGCTTTTTTGATCGAAAGACTCATTGGTTTTTGTTTGGGTCAGGTCGTGCAGATTAGATGGGGAATCAATTGGAATTAAGTGAACTTGAATTTAATCGCTTGCGATGGCGGTCGCGCAGAGGAATGCTGGAGCTGGATTTACTGCTGTTGCCGTTCTTCGATGAGGTGTTCTCAGAATTAGAGACCGGTGAGCAACAGGCGTTCATCAAGCTGCTCGAACAGGACGACCCTGATTTGTGGGCGTGGTTCTCTCGAAAAGGCGAATCCGATGATCCAGCACTGGCAGCCCTGGTTGAAAAGATTCTGGATCGTGTCCAGCCCTGAAGCTTTTTCTGCAGACCGTCTATATCTGGTCCTGAATCATTCACGCCTGCATAGCCTGTTGAAGCTTTCGACACATCTGGCGGCCCTTGTTGCGCTGTGGATAAACCCGATGTTTTGGGCGCCACTCCAATGGGCGCTGACACTGGCGTTGTTCACTTCCCTGACCCACCTGATGCACAGCCGGAATCATCGGGGTAAAACGTTGGTTGTCGAACAGATTGTTTATCGTGATGGGACGTGGGCGCTTGGTTTCAGCGATGGGCGGTGGCAGCAGGCCCAGCTTCGAAGTCCCCTGCATGTAGGCTATTTTTTTGTGGTGCTTGGTTTCAGGTTGAAGGGTGAAGAGTTGAAGGTGGTTGTTGGCAGGGACGCCTGTGGAAAAAACACCTATCGTCGACTTACTGTCTTCATCCGACACCATGGTCCCAGTTTGCTGGACCTCTCTTGATCAAAAGGGGCCTGATCAAAAGGGGCCTAACCAAAAAGAGGTGGGGTCAGTACCGTATCATTTGCCTGTTCGGCCTGTTCGGGATAATCCAAAGTGTAGTGTAAGCCCCTGCTTTCCTTGCGTCGTATTGCACATTGAATCATCAGGTCTGCTACCTGAATGAGGTTACGCAGTTCCAGGAGGTCGCTGCTAATCCGGTAGTTACTGTAGTACTCGGTCACTTCCTGCTGCAGAAGTTGTACACGACGTCTTGCCCGTTGCAGGCGTTTGTCAGTCCGAACAATACCCACATAGTCCCACATGAATCGACGAAGTTCTTCCCAGTTGTGCGAGATAATGACATCTTCATCTGAATTGGTGACCTGCGTTTCGTCCCAGAAGGGAATTTCCAGATTGGGTTCGACTGACTCAGGATGTGAATTGATGTGCTCTGCCGCGGCCGTTGCAAACACCATGCATTCCAGCAAGGAGTTGCTCGCCATTCGATTCGCCCCGTGCAAACCCGTGAAACTTGATTCACCAATGGCATACAGATGCGGCAAGTCTGTCATGCCGTGTGTATCTGTCATGATTCCGCCGCAGGTGTAATGGGCGGCTGGAACGATCGGTATTAACTCCTTGGTGATGTCGATGCCAAGTTCCAGGCATCGTGCATGAATAGTGGGGAAATGCGACATTATGAACTCGTTACCCTTATGCCGTATGTCGAGATAAACGCAATCACAGCCAAGTCGCTTCATTTCATGGTCAATAGCCCGGGCAACTATGTCCCTGGGTGCGAGCTCAGCGCGCTCGTCGAAATCGGGCATGAAGCGATGCCCGTTCGGGAGAACTAATTTGGCGCCTTCGCCACGTAAGGCCTCGGTGATCAGAAAGGATTTGGCTTCTGGATGGTAGAGGCAGGTCGGGTGAAACTGATTGAACTCCAGATTCGCGACCCTGCATCCAGCCCGCCAGGCCATGGCAATTCCGTCACCTGATGCCGTGTCAGGGTTGCTGGTGTAAAGATAGACCTTCGATGCTCCACCGGTCGCCAGGACAACGTATCTTGCACGGAAGAGTTCGACTTGCTGGCTTTCAAGGTTAAGGGCATAAGCGCCAATACAGTCTTTCCCTCGGAGCCCGATCTTGTCCCTCGTGATCAGGTCCACAGCGACATAGCGTGGGAATATGGTCACATTGTCGAGGGTGTCCAGGTGACTGCCTAAGGTTTCCGCGATCTCGCGCCCGGTTGCGTCAGCGGCGTGGATGACGCGTCTGTGGCTGTGACCTCCTTCCATGGTGAGGTGAAACTCGGTGCTTCCGTCCCCTGTTGTGCGGGTGTCGAATTTAACCCCCAGCTCCACCAGCCAGTTAACGGTCTGCGCACTCCTTTGAACAGTGAACTCGACGACATCCCTATGGCATAAACCGCCCCCGGCGCTCAGGGTGTCCTCGATATGAGATTGAATGCTGTCGTATTCGTCCAGTACGGCGGCAACACCACCTTGAGCATAGTAAGTTGAACCTTCTGTAGGGTCGTCCTTGCAGAGCATTGCTATTCGATGATGTTTTCCCAGTTTGAGAGCAAGGGTCATCCCTGCGGCGCCGCTACCGACTATCAATACATCATACTGGTGCTCGATTTGAGTCACATTCACCCCAAAGCTCGTGAGGGCGGCAGATTACACCTTCTGATTAGGGGGGTACAGGGCGAGGTATGTAGACAGTTTGTTATGATACGAATGTTTTAGTCCGATTGAACTAATGTTTGATCGAGTAATCAGAAGTACGTAGGGATGTATGTAGTGTATAAGCCAGGGTTAATCCAGTGTTCAGCCAGGCCGTGGGGGTAGATTGGACACGACAGAAACAAACGATAGACAGCTGGTAGAGCGGGTCCAGCGTGGTGATAAGCGAGCTTTTGATATTCTTGTGCTTAAGTACCAGCACAGGATTGGAAGCCTGGTCAGCCGCTATATTCGTGATTCCGACGAGGTACAGGATGTCACTCAGGAGGCGTTTATAAAGGCCTACAGGGCATTGCCGCGATTCAGAGGTGATAGTGCCTTTTATACCTGGCTGTACAGAATAGCCATCAATACGGCTAAAAATTACCTTGTTTCCAAGTCTCGAAGACCGCCAGACACAGATATTGATGTTGATGGGGAATTTCAGGCGGATTCTGCTGTCTTAAAGGATGTAGCGGGGCCCGAGAGTCATCTTGCGACGGCGCAGCTACAAAAAGTGATCTTTGATGCTATCGAGAATTTGCCAGAAGAATTAAACGTAGCGGTGACCCTTCGGGAGTTTGAAGGGATGAGCTATGAGGAAATTGCCGAGGTGATGGAATGCCCGGTTGGAACGGTCCGAAGCCGCATATTCAGGGCTCGGGAAGCGATTGAGAAAAGCATTGAAGCCATTGGTTGATGGCCCTATATTGTGGGTGGTCTGAGGGAAAAGAGTGACTAGAAACACGCTGGATACGAAAAGAGAGTCCTTGTCGGCATTGATTGACGGTGAGGCAAGTGAGATAGAAGTGCATCGGCTGGTCAGGGAGTTTCGTTCCGATGAATCTCTTACCTCCAGCTGGGCGATTTACCAGCAGATCCGTTCAACGTTAAGAGCGGATGGTAGCTCAGTTTCCATTGAGCATCATCAACAGTTATTTACGCGCATTACTGATGCGATTGAAAGTGAAGACAGCCATTCCAGGGAGATACAAAAATCGGCCTCGCCCAGGACCATCATTGCAGGAAGTCTGGCACTGGCTGCATCGATGGTGGTAGCCATATTCATCGGTATCCAACAGCCACCGGAATCACAACCTCTTGCCGATGCGGGGGCACAGACTTCCTCTATGGGAACTGTTTCCAGTAACCAGTCTCCAGTAATGGATGTCCAGAAAGTCGCAAATCAGAGTGATGTTCAGCCGCGAACTTCTGAACTTGTAGAACTGGATGAAGAAAAGCAGCGCCGACTCCGTGCCTACCTGAATCAACACGACCAGATGAGTCGAATGAACCCCGGCAAGCAATTTGTGAACTATAAAGAAACGTCAAAAAAATAACCCACCGCCCATGAGAGCACATATCACAACAAGATGGCTTGCGGGCACGTTATGTGTGCTGTCTGCATTGCTGTTATCCGGGTTCGCCTGCGCTGAGCCTGAGGGTTCTTTGCCCGCTGAGGGCTTTTCATCCGCTGAGGGCTCTTTACCCGCTGAGGGCTCTTTACCCGCTGAGGGCTCTTTACCCGCTGAGGGCTCTTTACCCGCTGAGGGCTCTTCATCCGCTGAGGGCTCTTTATCCTCTCCGACCGCGTGGTTGGAGAAGATGGGTGGTGCGCTTCGTAACGAAAACTATGCGGGTAACTTCACGTACATCCGGGGTAGTCGTTTTGACAACGTTCGTATTGTCCATGTGGTGGAACAGGGCAGGGAGCTTGAAAGGCTATATAACCTGAATGGCGATGTTCGTGAGCTCTACCGCGAAGATGGTGAGGCACATTGTTATCATCCTGTGTCGGATCTGTCTGCGGACGGTTTGGCAGACCACGATGTGCATATTGGACCATTTACACCAGCATTTTCAGATCGGGTTTTATCGACCCAGAATTTGTACAACCTTGCTATGCAAGGTGAAGATAGAATCGCGGGGCGTCCTACAGTCGTTCTGACGGTTTCCCCCAGGTTCAATGATCGCTACGGTTACCGAGTCTGGCTGGATCAGGAAACCGGGCTGCTATTGCAATCGCATCTGATAGAGCGCGGCAAAATTAAAGAAATATTCCAATTCACACACATCGAGGTGGGTGAAATTATTAGTACATCTAGTCTGCAGACCGCAATAAGAGGGGACACCATCGCGCATCCCCTGGCGCTTGATGTCAATGAAAGGAAAGAAAAGCCGGTTTGGAAGGTCAACTGGCTGCCCGATGGATTCAGGCCTGTTCGAATTCAGGGCAACCGTCTCCATTTCACCGATGGTCTTGCAACCTTCTCTGTCTTTATCGAAACATCCGGCCGCGCGGCGATGCCCGACCTGGCAACGACCGAGGGTGGGACTGTCGTCATCACGCGCCGCCACCAGAAAACCGGTCGACAAATAACGGTAGTTGGAGAGGTTCCCGTAAGAACTGCTCGACGGGTAGCTAAATCAGTTGAGCCAGTTATTTATTAGGTCGACTGAATTATCATGACCGTATGACCTTACTTAATTTAAATCGTATTGTGCCCGGCAGGGATGAGTTTGCGTCCCAAGGTTCAGTCTGCAGCGGTTGTTCAGGATGTGCTGATAGACTTAAGGTCGTCAACCTGTCGCAGGTTCGTGGTGATTCAGTTGTCATTGAGCTGTCGCTCAACGCGCAGTGGGGGATGCTTTGGAACAGCTGGATGAAGCCCCTTCTCGCAACGGTTATCGCGGCTGTAGGATGCGAGAGCCTTGGCCTTTCTGAACCCCTGACAGTTGGTCTCGCCCTGATGGCATTCATGGCCGGATATCTTGTTTGTTACGCGGTGCCCCAACATGCGCTGAAAATTTCGGAAAACTTATCATGAAGAAACTAATCATCCTCGCAACGCTACTCATGGTGGGTACTGTATCTCCGGTGCGAGCCGATTACCCTGAATTCACAGAGTTGGTCAAAAAAGCGTCACCGGCCGTCGTTAACATCAGAACAACCCGGTCAACAAGCAAGCAGTTCGAGGGGTTAGATGAGCAGAAAGTTCCAGAAATGTTCAGGCGTTTTTTTCGCGAGATGCCAGATCGCCAGAAACCAGGTCCCAGCGCTGGTTCCGGTTTTATCATCGAGTCAGATGGGTACATTCTGACTAACAACCATGTCGTTGATGGCGCCGAAGAAATTATTGTTGCCCTCAGTGACAGACGGGAGCGTGAAGCGGTGATCGTTGGGCAGGATGCTCTGTCCGATCTGGCGGTGTTGAAAATTGAAGGTGAGAACCTTCCGACGCTGGATATGGGCTCGTCTGACAGTCTTGAAGCGGGTCAGTGGGTTGTTGCTATCGGTTCACCATTTGGTTTCGAGCATAGTGTGACTGCGGGCATCGTCAGTGCAACAGGCAGGAGTTTGCCGGAAAACAATGGTAACTATGTTCCCTTTATCCAGACAGATGTGGCGATCAATCCCGGCAATTCCGGCGGACCTTTGCTGGATCTAAATGGAAAAGTCGTTGGTATAAATTCACAGATATTGACCCGGTCCGGCGGTTTTATGGGCCTGTCGTTTGCTATTCCAATTGATGTCGCAATGGAAGTTGCGGAACAGCTTAAAGAGCAGGGAGTGGTTTCCCGTGGTTGGCTTGGGGTCTTGATCCAGCGAGTGGATCGTGACCTCGCGGAGTCCTTTGGCCTGGATAGGCCTGCTGGTGCGCTTGTCACCCAGGTATTTGCAGATAGCCCCGCTGAAGAAGGCGGGCTGCGTGAAGGAGATATCATCCTATCGTTCAATGGCAAATTGATTGACCTCTCGTCGGACCTCCCTCATCTGGTTGGCCGGGCTCGAGCAGAATCAGTCGCGACCCTTGAAATAATGAGAAGTGGTAAACGGCAGAAAACCGAGGTGACTATCGGTAAGTTGGATATCGAGAATATTGGTCCGCAGAGTAGTAACTCACCTTTGGCAGCCAATGGGAACCGAATAGGTATTGATATCGTTGACCTGGAGGATGTGGATAGAAGGCGCTTGGAAGTTAGCAAAGGTGTTCTTATTAGTCAGGTATACTCGGGCCCGGCCCGTGAAGCAGGGTTTCAGCGCGGCGATGTGTTAACCGACATTGATGGTGAAGCTATTAGCAGTGCTGAGCAGTTGGAGCGGCTCGTTGCAGCTTTGCCTGGTGATATTTCCGTTCATATCAGGATTGTCCGAAATAAACGTCCCCAGTATTTGGCATTGAAGGTGCCTGTTATGTAGGGGCGAATAGCGTCCGGAGATGCTTTCCTATAGACTTCACGCGTTTTTACCAGCCCCAACCCCCTCACCGACTTCGTAAAATTGAGTTTTTGTGACAGAGCCCGCACGTATCAGAAATTTTTCCATTATTGCCCATATCGATCATGGCAAATCCACTCTGGCTGATCGTTTTATCCAGTTATGCGGCGGGTTAACCGATCGTGAGATGGGAGACCAGGTGCTGGATTCAATGGATATCGAACGTGAACGAGGTATCACCATCAAGGCACAGAGCGTGACGCTTATGTATGACGCCAAGGATGGAAATACCTATCAGCTCAATATCATTGATACGCCTGGTCACGTCGATTTCACCTATGAAGTTTCACGCTCGATGGCAGCCTGTGAGGGTGCCTTGCTGGTAGTGGATGCCGCACAAGGTGTGGAAGCGCAGTCAGTGGCTAACTGTTATACCGCGATAGAACAGAATCTCGAAGTCCTGCCGGTACTCAATAAAATCGACCTGCCCCAGGCGGAGCCCGATCGGGTCAGCCAGGAAATCGAGGAAATTATCGGTATCGATGCGACCGGTGCCCTGCAGGTCAGCGCAAAAAGCGGTCAGGGAGTGGAGGACCTCCTGGAAGAGATAGTAGCGGTCATTCCGCCGCCGGAGGATCTGCGCGAGGAACCATTTCAGGCACTCATCATTGATTCCTGGTTCGATAATTATCTGGGTGTAGTTTCTCTTGTCAGGGTGATGCAGGGAAAAATTTCCAAAAAAGACAAAATCGTTGCGAAGTCCCTGCGCAAAGTTCACCAGGTGGATTCCGTCGGGGTCTTCACGCCAAGGAGAACAGAAACAGACAGCCTCAACAGCGGTGAAGTTGGTTTCATAGTCGCTGGCATTAAGGATGTGAAAGGTGCTCCTGTCGGTGACACGATCGTGCTGAGTGCGAATCAGGAATCGGTACCTACGCTGCCGGGTTTTGAGAAAATAAAGCCGCAGGTTTATGCCGGAATGTTCACGGTCAGTTCGGATGATTTTGATAATTTTCGGGACGCGCTGGAAAAACTCACGTTGAACGATGCTTCTCTTGCCTACGAGCCAGAAAGCTCAGATGCGCTAGGAAGTGGCTTTCGTTGTGGTTTCCTTGGCATGCTTCATATGGAAATTATCCAGGAGCGATTAGAGAGAGAATATGACCTTGACTTGATCACTTCTGCTCCCACTGTGGTTTATGAGGTCCTGACTAAATCCGGTGAGGTCTATAAGGTTGATAATCCCTCTCAATTGCCCGATCCGTCGACGATAGAAGAGATGCGCGAACCGGTAGTGAGAGCCAACATTCTCGTGCCATCAGAACACGTAGGCAGTGTCATTACTCTTTGTATTGAAAGGCGAGGCGTTCAAAAAGACATGCAGTTTGTCGGTAAACAGGTTTCGTTGACCTATGACATGCCGATGAATGAAGTTGTACTCGATTTCTTTGATCGGTTGAAGTCGGTTTCCCGGGGATACGCTTCGCTTGATTATTCATTCGATCGATTTGAAGCGTCGAACCTGGTCAGACTCGACGTGCTAATTAACGGTGATACTGTAGATGCATTGGCAGTGATTGTTCACAGGGACGATGCCAGGGGGAAAGGTTTTTCCCTGACGAAAAAGATGAAAGAACTCATACCGCGGCAGATGTTTGATGTTGCCATACAAGCAGCCATTGGAGGTCAGATTATTGCGAGACAGACCGTGAAGGCATTGCGCAAGAATGTCACTGCCAAATGTTATGGTGGCGATATCACCCGAAAGAAAAAATTACTTGAGAAGCAAAAGGCAGGTAAGAAGCGTATGAAACAGGTCGGTAGCGTTGAGATCCCACAGGAAGCATTCCTCGCTGTGCTGAAGGTAGAAAAATGAGCATTAATTTCCCCCTCGTCCTCGTTCTTGCCACCGCCTTCACCGGTGTTGTGTGGTTGGTGGATTACCTGGTGTTTCGCCCGAAGAGACTTGGCCGCGTCGCCGCAGCCGGTGACGTTGACGAAGAATCTCGCAAGGCGATTCTTGCCGAACCGACCATTGTTGAATACTCAATCTCGTTTTTTCCTGTACTTGCTATTGTTCTGGTATTACGGTCGTTTCTGTTCGAACCCTTCCAGATTCCTACGGGTTCGATGATTCCGACCCTTGCGGTGGGTGATTTTATCCTGGTGAATAAATTCACCTATGGCATCAGGCTGCCTGTCCTTGGCACCAAGATTGTTGATATTGCAGAGCCAAAAAACGGCGAGGTCATGGTCTTTATACCGCCCCATCAGGACGTATATTTTATCAAACGGGTGGTGGGAATACCGGGTGACACGGTTCGATACCAGGATAAGGCCTTGTATATCAACGGCAAACGACAGAATCAGACGTTTGTAGCCCAGATACCACCAGTGAACCCGCGGGTTCTACAATATCGGGAGAAGCTAGGAAACGTTGAGCACCTGATTCAAAGAAACCCGTATCGGGAAACAAGTGTGGATGAATGGGTGATTCCGGAAGGCCACTACTTCATGATGGGGGATAATCGCGATCAGAGTAGCGATAGTCGGTATTGGGGGTTGGTGTCAGGAGATAATATAGTTGGCAGGGCGGTAGCGATCTGGTTGCATAAAAAACCAGGACTGCGGCTGCCGGAATTTTCGCGTAATGGTTGGATACAGTAAGGACCAAAATGATGAATAGAAAAATCTTGCAAGGCAAGCACCGACAAAGAGGAAGCATGGGTGGCATTCTGGTTATCCTGCTGGCCCTAGCATCTGTGGTCTCCGTGGGCTCTCGAGTGATACCTCTTTATCTGGATCACAACACCATGGGCACCATCATGGAGAAGATGTCCCTGGAAAATGGTTTAGCCCTCCAGAGCGAGGGCAATATTCGTGACACCATGAGGAAACGTTTGAAGATGAATAACATCCGTGATTTTGACCTTAAGGAACACTTGAAAATTGACCGTAGCAAGCTTGGCACAGAATTGGTCCTGGATTACGAGGTGCGGATCGAATTGGTTAGCAATCTGAGTTTGATCGCTGCTTTCAACAAGAAAGTTCCTCTTAGAGATTAGTGCGGGTCAGTGTGACCGATCTAAAAAAGCTTGAATCGCGTGTTGCATACACATTTAAAAATGCATCTTTGCTCGATCAGTCGGTAACGCACCGAAGTTTCGGTGATAGAAATAATGAACGTCTCGAATTTCTTGGAGACTCAATCCTCAATTTTGTCGTTGCCGCTGCGCTGTTTAACCGGTTTCCTGAGGCAAGAGAGGGAGACCTTTCCCGTTTAAGGGCGAGGATGGTTAAACAACAAACACTCGCGGAAATTGCCAGGGAACTGGATCTTGGTGGGTTCCTGACAATGGGAAGTGGCGAACTTAAGAGTGGTGGATTCGAACGGGACTCCATCCTGTCAGATGCGGTAGAGGCGATCATAGGGGCGGTTTTTCTGGACGGTGGAATCACCGAGGCAACGGATTGTGTTCTCGGTTTATATGAGGAACGGCTTGCAGCATTGACATCATCGAATATCGAGAAAGATGCCAAGTCTCGACTTCAGGAGCACCTTCAGGGTATAGGTCAATCGGTGCCGGACTATATCCTGGTCGGTACGACTGGTAAATCGCCCAATCAGACTTTTGAGATCGAGTGTCGGTCTTTATCCTTTAACGGTACAATCAGGGCGATTGGAACTTCACGAAGGCGGGCCGAACAAAAGGCCGCCGAACTTGCTCTCAAGCACCTGGAGGTCACCAATTGAGTACGCGGTGTGGTTACGTGGCCATAGTAGGTCGTCCC
The DNA here is from genome assembly GCA_018665025.1 of Gammaproteobacteria bacterium. Taxonomy (GTDB): domain Bacteria; phylum Pseudomonadota; class Gammaproteobacteria; order Pseudomonadales; family Azotimanducaceae; genus UBA9659. The sequence continues at coordinate 3,703 of JABJED010000125.1, read as the reverse complement.
AATGTTGGTAAGTCCACGTTGTTGAATGCGCTTCTGGGCCAGAAGATCAGCATCACTTCCAGAAAGCCGCAGACCACGCGGCACAACCTGTTAGGCATCAAAACGACTGGCTCTCATCAGATACTTTTCGTAGATACGCCGGGTATTCACCTAAATGAACCGAAAGCGCTCAATCGCTACATGAACAAGAGCGCTAAAAGCGCGCTTCGTGATGTAGACGTGCTGTTGTTTTTGCTCGACAGGGGAAAGATAGGTGAAGACGATCAGGAAGTTTCCCGCCTGTTCAATCAATCGAAGGCCAAGAAGGTTATTGTCGTTAACAAGATTGACCTGATTGAAAACAAGAATACGTTGTTCCCTATGCTCTCCAGGCTTCAAGAGAAATATCCTGATGTGAAACTGGTGCCGGTATCGGCTGAAAAGAACGCCAATCTTGAAGAACTCGAAAAGGTGATTTGTGAAGCGTTGCCGGAATCACCATTTTATTTTGACGCGGAGCAGGTAACGGACCGCAGTGAACGGTTTCTTGTCTCCGAGATCATTCGTGAAAAGCTCATGCGTCAGTTGGGTGACGAGCTACCGTACGCCATTACTATTCAAATTGAGAAATTCGAAGAAAGAGATAAGGCAACGCATATCGATGCAACAATCTTTGTTGAGAAAGATGGCCAGAAAAGTATTCTGATTGGGAAATCAGGAGAGCGACTAAAACGGGTCGGTACTGATGCGCGCAAAGACATGGAACAGGTGCTCGGTGTAAAAGTCATGCTGAACACCTGGGTGAAGGTTAAGTCGGGCTGGTCTGATGATGAGCGTGCTATCAGGAGTCTTGGTTACGACGATGTATGAAGCAGGGACACTTGAACCAGCTTACATTCTGCATGCCAGAAATTATCGTGATACCAGCTTAATACTAGATCTGTTTACCCGGGACTCAGGGCGATACTCTGTAGTCTCGAAAGGTGTCAGGTCTCCCAGGTCGAAGATAAGGAGCCGGTTGCAGCCATTTTCACCGTTGCTGATCGCCTCCGTCGGCCGTGGTGAGTTAAAGACATCAACGACGATAGATTTTCCACGAAAGCCGTTCGGACTGATGGGGAAAGGGTTGATGCTTGGTCTGTATGTCAACGAATTACTCTACAGGTTATTGGATCGGTTTGAACCGATTGCTGGTTTATATCAAGGGTACGAGGATTTGCTTTCAGAACTGGTGTTATCCGAACAATCGATGTCAGGACAACAGCTGTCAATAAAAGAGTCGGGTGGCGAGGTAACAGCCATTAGAAGGTTTGAGCTTTGCCTGTTGCAGGAGCTTGGTTACGGGATTAATTTCGAGTATGACTCACGTGACGGACAACCGATTTCCGCTGACCTGGATTATCGTTTTGTGGTCCATGAAGGCTTCCATGCAATACGCGAGTCTCAAGATGAAACATTTTCCGGCGTTGAAGTGCTAAGAATAGCCTCGGGTGAGCTTGAACAGGTGGACAGCAAACGTTTATTGAACCTGACCAGGCTCTCTCTTGCAGAACTGCTGGGTGACAAACCTCTCAAAAGCCGTAGCCTGTTCAGAGGGGCACGTTGATGATTGTAGGAATAGGTACAGACATTGTAGACGTTAGAAGGATCCAGAGGTCTCTCACGCGCTTTGGTGAACGTTTTACTGACAAGGTTCTGTGTGCAGGTGAGCGCCGATCACTTACTGGTAGTCGGCTGGCGGCTTATTTAGCGAGACAGTTTTCTGCCAAAGAAGCTGTTTCCAAGGCGCTTGGAACGGGCATGAGAAGCGGTGTGCATTTCAGAAATATCGAAATAGATCGAAAGGAAAGCGGCGCCCCTGTGGTCAGGTTAACAGGCGAAGCTAAATCGCGAGCCGAAGAGCTTGGCATCTCTGATATTCACATTAGCATGTCGGATGAGCGTGACTATGCCATCGCCTATGTCATCGCGACTAACGGTGTTTGATCTGTTGATCCCCTGAACTTAAAACATCAGGGTTGTCGTGATGCCAGGTGTTAAGGGCAGTTACTTCACCATTTAGCAGGTTTAGCAGTGGTTGGATCTCTAATTCCTTACCTTGCTTCAGAGCCAATTCCAGTTTTTGGATCGCTTTTGCGAGCCTCGGAACCCCACAGTAACGAACTGCGCCATGTAACTTGTGAACAGCGCGTTTAAGATCGTTAATATTGCTCGATGCTGCGTTTATGGCATCAAGGTCGCTGGGAAGGCTTGCCAGAAGTAGGTCAAACAGTTCTGCCGCAAGGTCGCGGCGGTCACCTGCATTTTCGAGAGCCAAGTCCAGGTCGAATGTCGGTAACGCCATGGTGCCTGACGCAGCCAGTGGAGGAAATGCGTCAGTCTGACCCAGACGCTGTGTTATGACACGCAGGCTCTCCATCCTGACTGGTTTGATTAGAACGTCGTTCATGCCTGCCTCCAGGTATCCCTTTTTCTCTTCTGTGGTGGCGTGAGCAGTCAGCCCAACAATGGGGACGGACCGGTTGTGTTGTCGAATTCTATTGGTTGCCTCCAGCCCGCCGATGCCTGGCATTTGTATGTCCATGAAGATCATCTCGAATCGACCTCTTGTCGCCAGTGAAACAGCGACCTCACCGGTACCAGCGGTAGTAACGTTGTGGCCCAATTCTTTAAGTTGTATCTCAAGCAATTGAATATTGACCTCACTGTCATCAACTACAAGAACATTCTTCTGGCTGGAGATATCTTTTGTACTGGTAATCCTGGCGACGATTTTCTCCAATTGAGTTTGTGTCACAGGGTCATTCACGGTAATCCATCGTGGGTGCTGGTAGTGCTGACGGTTGTTTAGCATCAGCACGAAGGTTGCCTCTGGCAAGTAGGGTTTGATCGAGAGGAACACCTCGCTCGTTTCATCAGAGACCAGGCAGATATCCAGGTGTTGGTTTTTGAAGTCCGTAATACAGTTGATCCCAAGAAAACTTAGCCGTTTCGTAAGACTGGAGCGTTCGTGTTCGCCCTCGGCGACTACGATGGCGGTGAGATCGGTTCCTCCTGAAATTTTCTGGTGAATTACCGTGGCTGGAAAGGTTAGGGTTTTATGGTTCCATGTCGCGCCCGCGGATTTTAAACTTTCGTCGAGCCCTGTATTCGGTTTTAGATTTGATGCCTTCGGGAAAGTCAGGGTGAAGCCTTTGGTGGTTTGGCCAATCTTGATGAAAACCTGTTCCTGTTTGTCTTGCGGCTGGTCACTGAGTTGCAGGTAACCGATGATCAATTGAAAAAGGCTGGACCCGAATCGCCCGTTGTCCAGGCTAAAGTGGAGCGGGCAATTCGATTCAAATTCAACCTGGAAAGTGGCATTTCGCATTCTTGAAAGTGGTGCCGTGATGTCGATGACACGATCAATCAACATTAAAAGATCGTGGTTTTTCGTAGCAGGAAAGAGATGTGAATCCGTGAGCAGAAACTGAAGATTCTCCAGTTCTGTAACGGCCTCCGGGTCGAGGGGATTGCTGTTGGCTAACGCAATTACTTTTCTTGCCGTCTCACGCGCCAGTAGTTTTTGGACCTCCAGGTCTTTAGTGGCATCAATGATTTCACTTTTTGTTTCCCTGAGCACTTCACGTTCCTGTTTCAGTAACAGGTCACCGGCATTGTGTGCACTGATGTCGTCGCGTATCACTAGTTCAAGTTCATTGACTCTGTTCATTGCATCAACGTT
>JABJED010000124.1 GCA_018665025.1 Gammaproteobacteria bacterium | reverse complement strand
CGAACATCTTTAGATGGTGTTGCTTCGACCTTTGAATCTCTAGCGACCCCTAACGACCAGGCAAAAGTCCTGGTTAAACCCTGGGACTAAACCTCTCCTGCCTGTAACTCTCCTGCTAGCCAAACTCCGAACCGCCATGTAAAATAACTACGGATTGCGAGGCTTTATTACTCGTTCTAATTTAGCCCCCAGGTCTAACGATCGACACCATCCGTCACGACAAAAAAAGGAAATTGAATGGCCACGCATTCAGCAAACAAAACCGATGTCTACCTTAAACGTTTCATCGCGGGTGTTGAGAAACGCAATCCTGGCGAACAAGAATTTCACCAGGCGGTAGCCGAAGTAGCCGAAACCGTATTCCCTTATATTGCGGATAAGCAGATATACCACAAAATGCAGATCATGGAGCGAATGGCCGAACCAGACAGGGTCATCATGTTTCGAGTGCCCTGGACAGACGACGAAGGGAATATACGTAACCAACGCGGGTACAGGGTGCAGTTCAACAATTCAATTGGCCCGTATAAAGGCGGACTCCGCTTCCATCCGTCGGTTAACCTTAGCGTACTCAAGTTTCTCGGTTTCGAGCAGACCTTTAAGAACAGCCTGACTGGGCTCCCCATGGGTGGTGGCAAGGGAGGCTCTGATTTTAACCCTAAGGGTAAAAGTGACAACGAGGTTATGCGTTTCTGCCAATCTTTCATGACCGAACTGCATCGACATATCGGTGAGAATACCGACATCCCAGCAGGTGATATCGGTGTCGGCGCCCGTGAAATCGGCTACCTATTTGGGCAGTACAAACGAATCGAAAATCGCTTTGTTGGTGTACTTACCGGCAAGGGAATGGCATTTGGCGGCAGCAAAATCAGAACCGAAGCGACCGGCTATGGGGCGGTTTATTTCATGCAGAACATGCTGGAATATAAGGGTGATGATATCCGTGGCAAAACTGTCTGTGTCTCAGGTTCAGGGAATGTCGCCACCTACGCGGTAGAGAAAGTGAACCAGCTAGGGGGTAAGGTGGTGACCCTATCCGACTCATCCGGGTTTATTCACGATCCAGACGGAATAAACGCAGAAAAACTTGCTTTTGTAATGGACCTGAAAAATGTTCGCCGCGGACGCATTAGTGAATACGCAGATGAGTTTAAAGCTGCAAGCTTCCACGAAGGGCGTCCCTGGGCCGTGTCTTGTGACATAGCGATGCCCTGCGCCACCCAAAATGAAATCAATCGCGACGACGCCGAAAATCTTGTCAAGAGCGGTTGCATAGGTGTGTCTGAAGGTGCCAACATGCCAACTGACCTAGAGGGAATCCACACGTTTCAGAACGCGGGGATCTTATATGCACCGAGCAAAGCGGCTAACGCCGGCGGAGTTGCAGTTTCGGGCCTGGAAATGAGTCAGAACAGTTCACGTATTTCCTGGGACGAAGCAGAGCTCGAAAGGTTACTGAAAGATACCATGCTCACAATCCACAACAGCTGTGTCGAGTATGGTAAAAACAAGGATGGAGTCGACTATCTCGCGGGCGCTAACATCGCTGGGTTCATCAAGGTCGCCGACGCAATGCTGGCATTCGGCCATACCTGAGCCAGCTCAAACAAAGTTCTCGCCTTGCAAGAAAGCACAAGTTGCAACCAAGGCTCATGCCAATTGAAAGAGGGTTATCAGTGAAGTTAGACGAGGAGTTTGCTGCAGATGTTGAGTTGTTAAATCTATTTGAGCTCGACAGCTCGCAGACGGGCCTGAAGATACATCAAGTAGCCTCACCGGAAAGGATTGAATCTGCCAAAAGATTGTTTGAATCCAGTCTTACGACGCAACTTGATGGTGGCTATTTAACCCCGCTGGGAATTAAGGCCGCAGAACACGCGCAGGCTCTTGTAAGAATATTGAAAGCGACTGAATAAAGCCTTAACGTGATTGGACGTGCGGCGCATCAACGGCTCCAACCCTGGCAATCACTCGGCAGTAAGCTAAAAAAAAGGGCCCCTGTCGGGACCCTTTTTTTTACTGAGTTGTCATCAGAAGTGCAGAACCCCTTCCAGGGTATAGGAACGTCCCATGCCCAGATTCTGAAATTGATTACCTGCAATGTTGTAGGCATGCTGAATAACCATTTCATCACCCAGGTTTCTTCCGGTTAAACCAACTTCCCATCGGCCATCATTTGCTACAACAGCTAACCGCGCATCGTATTTCGTGAACGAGTCCTGGGTTGCATAACCAGCCTGTGTTGGCTGCACGAAGTATTCATCGGAATAGTAGATAGACGCCGAAGCCTTAAGGCGCATCGTGTCTGTAAGCTGCGATTCCCATAAAGCACTAAGATTAAATTCCAGCTCCGGGGAACGCTCCAGCTTCTCACCTTTCTGGTTCTCGGTATTAGTTACCGGGTCACAATCAGCATTAGCCGGCGCTCCACTTGAGTCCTCTACACACTGCGCGCCTGCAAAATCATCATACGCTGCATCGATCCACGCTACGGATGAGTGAACACGAAGGTTAGCCGAAGCCTGCCAGCTTACTTCAACCTCGGCGCCATCAACAGACGCACTACCTGCGTTACCAATGATGAACTGTGTACCATCATAATTTGAGGTCTGAAGGTTGGTGAATTCGGTTGTAAACAGCGCAACATTAACGTTAACAGAGCCACCTGCCAGGCTGGTTTTCATACCCAGTTCCCAGCTCTCAGCCTCTTCATCTTCAAAATCGAAAACACCGTTGTCTTGTTTCAATGTTAAACCCGATAGAACATCATCACTCGTAATCGATGAGACACCGACATATTTCTGAAGATATGCCGAATCACCTGATTTTTGCAGAAGCTGCGCCCCAAGTTTGGAATCGTTAGCCTTCATGCCGCCTGATTTCGAACCTTCCGCATAGGACAGGTAGGTCATCGTGCTGTCGCCCAACTCATACTGAAACTTAACCGATGGATCGACGCTGTCGTCAGACCGCTTCTGCCTAAACAGATATTCAGGATCGTGACCCGCTGTACTTCGCGGTACACGCAGCGGTTCAAAAGTGTTAAATGTTGGGAAGGTCAGCGGGAAAGCCTGGCCCACCGCATCCTGATCCTCATCCGTGTAACGAACATCTGCTATCACACGTAATCGATCACTGAGGTTCCAGGTTACCTGCCCATACACGGAGTAAGCTTCGGTTTCGCGGGAAAAGTTCCTGTCCATACCGGAGCCCGATGTGAACGCCACAGACAGCGGTGGAATATTTTTACCCACCGAGACAGGAATACCCGTCACTGCTTGCCAGAATAGCGGATGAAAAGGTGACAGCTGTCGTGTGGTCAGGTCAGATTCCTGATACCAGGCACCGACGATATACTCGAAGGTCTGGTCTGCGGGCGACAACAAACGAAGTTCAAAAGTAGTCTGGTCATATTCGTCCTCAAGGGCAGTATTCAGAATTGCCTCGGGGTGGCCATCCACGTCCAGGAACCAGTTATTCTCGTATTCCCAGTAGCCGGCAACCGCCATTAAAGAATGGCCAGCCAATTCTGTTTCCATTTTAACGGTCAGTGAGCTCCACTCATAGTCGTAGAAGTCTTCCTTCGGCTCACCGGTGCTAACACTTCTTTTATCATCCGCCTTGTACTCTGCATTGGGGTCTGTAGTTACGGAAGACATGGCACCAGGACGGACCAGCTGATTGTTTCGTCCGTCTGTGTTGGACTCACCCGTTTCAAGCTTGACGTAAAACGACGTTTGGTCACTCGCATCCCACTCTATCCCAAGCCGGACTGCATTGATTTCCTGACTGCCATCTTCATCGCCAGTTGCAATGTTGTCGGTATAACCATCCAGGTCGCTGGTTTTTACCGCAAGTCGAGCACGCACCGTATCGGACAATGGACCAGAGATATAGCCATTAGCAGTGTAGCCACCGTACTCAAGTTCTGCCCCAAGCCTGACTTCCGCTTCGAAACTATCGGTTGGCTTCGCGCTGATTGAACTAATTGCACCAGCAATTGTACTTTTCCCGAACAACGCACCCTGAGGCCCACGGGCAACTTCAAGTCGTTCAACATCAAGAAATGCTGACTCCATACACTTGCCACGACCACAATAGACATCATCTATATATATCGGTACTGAAGAATCGAACGCAAGGTTAGTGATCCCTGAACCTAGACCACGTATACGCACTGCCCAACTACCAAATGTCTGCTGAACCTGAAGGCCAGGCACAAAGTTTTGCGCATCACTGATATCTTTGATTTGGAAGTCATCGATGAATTCATCGGTAATGACGCCAACTGAAATTGGTACATCCTGAAGGTTCGAAGCCCGTTTCGTTGCGGTGACCACAACTTCCTCCAGAACTTCTGCGGCATTCGCCCAGCCCGAGAGTAGCGCGATCGCTACAAACAGCATCAAATTACGTGATTTAGCATGCATATATTCCCCCACAATTGAATTGGTATGACGCTATGATTCTGACAACATCAGCATATTAGTCAAGTAGTTTGACTAATAAACCTTCAAGTCATTTCAATACGTCGGGTTCACTCGAGGGAGAAACCAGATAGGGTCGCTTCATGGCGCCTGGACGATGATCTCGCCCCAGTCGCTGGAAAGTGCCCTCTTCATGTCCTTGAGATCACCTTTACCAATTCGCTCGCCAAGTTTCCTGTCCAAATGCTTCAACAGTTGAAGAACCGTGTCACGCAGTTCCAGTGAGTCTTCACAAAACACATACTGCTTCGAACGACCATCGTCGGGATCAGGAACCACTTCGATAATGTGTGCATCAATCAAGGGTTTTGCCATGGCATGAATGTTCTGGCGGGTGGCCCCCATATCATGGGCAATGTCAGAGGGTTTGATAATCCCCTCAGCTATGTGGATGAGCATCACTGACTGGGTACGGTTAAATGATTGCATGCCACGCCCGGCCAGAATGCTTTGCAGGCTCACGTCATACCAATCAATGGCTTTCACGAGCTCGGCAAATATACCCATCGACCGACGCGGTTTTTTTCTTACATTGGGCTGGGGAGCCATTTTTTATAGCCTCTGATGTCAGAGCGGTGAATTTGAAGGCAACCCTAGTAACAACCTGCCATATGACTCTGTCGCGATATCCAGGTCAAATACAGTATGGCAGGACAGGGTCTCAAGATCACGAAGTGCTCGGCCAAAGGGATTCGAGAGATTGTGCGCATGAGCCCCGCTAACTTCTACGACTTCTCTGACGATATTTCTTGATTCACGTACTACATGGCCAATTCGTACCCTAAGCTCAGCTCGCTCGACATCAGGACAAATCTCACCGGACTCACCCCAGTTTGCAACATCCTTTGCAATGCACTTGAGGTTTGTCTCGACGGTCTGCACACGAACCGTCAGATGAGCCAGCCGTGACTGTGCAAGGGCACGCTCGGACTGCTTGTCCTGCGTACCATAGACGGCTCTCTCCTGCAGGCGCGCCCTGAAACGAGTCACCGTCTGTTTGGCGCAGCCTACGGCCGGAGCCGCCGCTGTAAGCCCAAGCACGGGTAGCATAGGCATCCTAAAGGTCGGCGTCTGGTGAAATTGCGCACCTGGGCTGTCACCTGCCCGCAACTCCGTCAAATTTTGTCGCAGATAACCAGGTACAAACGCATCTTCCACAACAATATCATTGCTGCCGGTGCCTACCATGCCGGACATCTGCCAGGTATCAACCACTTTCGCATCTGCAATTGGCAGGGCATACATACAAACCTCGGGCGGGCCGTCGTGGTCTGTTAACGCTCCTACGAGCACCCAGTCAGCGTGCATTACGCCGGTACCCCATTCCCAATGTCCACTCAGCCGATAACCACCGTCAACCTTGGTGGCCTTACCGCGAGGAGCCAGAGCCCCAGGGGCGATGAGATAGGGCTGCTGGCCAAAGATATGATCCTGCGCCTGCTGGTTGTAGAGACCTATTAGCCAATTATGTTCCATACAAAAAGTCACGACCCAGGCCGTGGAAATATCAGCGGCGCCGAGTGCCACACCTATATCCATAAAACCCTCAAGTCCGAACTCGAACCCACCATACTTTTTAGGGACGAAATAACGATAAGCCTGCGTGTCTTCTATTGCTTTCATCACGCTATCTACCGGCTTACGAATGCGTTCCGATTCGCCCGCATGCTCTTCCAGCATTGGGGCGAGTGACGTCAGGCTATCGATCAACTCTTGTTCATTCATGGAAAATAGTTTTCTGTCAAATTATTTGACTTATCATGTTACAGGATACCGGGAGCATTGCTCTACTGAATTTGTTGGACAAACCATCAACGGGCCCACCGACATTTAGTTGACGCAGTACCTTTTTGTAAGATAGTTTGACTAAATTGCAAGATGGTTTGACTAATAATAAAGCGTCATCTTTGATTTATCTCACTAAAGATGCATATACAGGAAGAACAAATGTTGCTTCAAAAATTACCCACAAGCCTCGTAGGCAGCTACGCTCAACCAAACTGGCT
>JABJED010000123.1 GCA_018665025.1 Gammaproteobacteria bacterium | reverse complement strand
TTCTGGCCATGGAAAGCGACGTCGTATCCCAGGTCGTTTATTTGCTCAACCGGAAAGTCTTCATCCGTAACCTTGGTTTCCTGCAAGCCGATGAAAGCCGGGTTATGTTTTTTGATAACAGCTTCTAGTTGATTAAGCCGCACGCGAATGCTGTTCACATTAAAAGAAACGATTTTGATAGCGTTACCTGCTGATTTCGTAGAGGTCGATGGTCGTGACCCTGGAGTCTTTCCTGGAAGTGAGTTCAAACACCAGCCCCTCAGAGGCTATATAGGATCCGATCACACTGTTCCTGGATTTAAAAAACTTTGCTGATTCTATCGCGATCTCGTCCAGTTCTGAATCGGTGCGCTCCGGATCGTGGTGGTACATCGCCAGGTTTTTAACCTGAGCATCGACTGCGAGTTGGCGTACCTGGGATATCAGGGAATGCCCCCAGCCGTGTTTGGCAGGCAGGTCCTTTTCGGTGTACTGCGCGTCATGAATCAACAGATCTACACCCTTACAAAAGTGTACCCACTCGGCATACGTTGTCTGGGGCGCTGCCAATGGGTCTAGTTCATTGTCGGTGATGTAGGCGATGGAGACGCCATCCTCTTCGATCCGGTAGGCGTCTCCGCCTCCTGGATGATTTAGCGGCATTCTGGTCGTCTGAAACGATTGCGCATCAATGTATTCATCAACCTGATCCACCGTAGTGATCTTTGACGGTAAATCCTCGGAGCGAACCGGGAAGGTCGAACCATCCATTTGTTCAAGTATGGCTTTGAGTGAAACCTCGTTGCTGTCGATACTCTGACAAATCCTGATCTCGCGATCTGGCTGATAGATTGGTGCAAAGAACGGGTAACCCTGAATATGATCCCAATGACCGTGACTAAGAAGAAGGAGGAGGGGCTCATCATTTTGAACCATCCTAATGCCCAGTTCGCGAATACCGGTGCCTGCGTCAAAGATGATATTGTTGCCGTCGTTCAGGCGTACATGCACGCAGGACGTGTTGCCGCCATACTTTATTGTTCTAGGGCCAGGTGCGGCGATAGAACCGCGGACCCCATAGAAGGTGACTAACATGCCATCCGCTAGCTTCGTTTACCTGTAACAAGGTCTCGGAACTTATCCAGAAGTGTCTCGTATTTATAATCTGTGAACTCCCCAGCGTCGAAGTACATACCATGCTCCTGGCAGGCTTCGTACCAGATATGGGATTGCTTGGGATCTGCAATCTTATCCATTTTCTTGCCACATCGAGGACAATCAACGTCTACGATTTTGTTGAATTCCTTGCCCATTTCAGGGTCGCCACTGTCCACGAACTCGGACATCCACTTGCCCTTTAATACCTCAGCCTCACCAACGTCGAACCAGATTCCTTTACAATTGGTGCAACGATCTACAGTCATATTACGACCGTAGGTGACTTCTTCCATGTTCGCTTGGCATTTCGGACATTCCATAACGGTACTACCTTATTTAGCTATTGTTCTATTGTTCTATTGTTCTAGATTCGATTCAAGGGAACATTATGACCCTTCAGAGGAGAGTATACTGAAGGTCTAACGAAGATGCATGTTGATTGTGACCGCCGGTACCGGGTGTTGCATTACAAGTTAGCAAGACACCGCGCCGCCTTAAACAAGTAGCGCAACGATGTGGCTTGAAGCCGATGTAACCGCCACCCTGGCCGTTAACGGTCGATAGCTTCAGCGTACTGAGCATCGGAAGCCGCAACTTTGTGGGGCATAGAACACGCTATCTACATTTCCAGATAAACCTGCTAATAGAAAAAATACCATCGTTATCCATTCTTGGACGGCCCACCAAAGCTGGCAACTCTTTGCGAACACAATCAATAACTTACCGCAATGCTTACGTCTAAATATGAGATGGCCATTGCGTTAAACCTAGAATTAACATGAACTATGAGCGCAAGGTCTATATCTGCGTAGAATTGTGAGTTTGATGACAGGGGACGGAAGCAATGCTCGCTGACAAAGGTTGCCGGAGTATCCTGGAGAGTTACAATAGCGCATTAACAATACCGACCATCGCCTCTCGATCAATCGGCTTGGGAAGAAATCCGTCTGCACCGGCGCTATAGGAATTACTTATGTCCTCAGGTTGGACATTCGCAGAAACGACGATGATCCGCGGTTGAATGATTGCGTCATTGGAGCGAATTTTTCGCATCGCTTCATAACCATCCATCGCAGGCATTTGAAGATCCATGAATATCAAATCGTAAGGCGATTTGCTGACTATCTTGACGGCCTCAAGGCCATTTACAGCTACATCTACATCTGCGGTGAATCCGATCTGGCCTAGGATCTTAACGACCAGCAACCGGTTCGCGGGATGGTCTTCGACAATTAAGATCTTCAATTTTGTTTTTGTCTCAATTATCGCTGGATCGTGCGGTTTAGTCCGCTGATGCGTTACTGCTCGCAGAGGAAGGGATAAAACGAACTGCGTCCCTACGCCGACTACGCTGCTCACGGTTAAATCACCCGACATCAAACGGCTCAATTTTCTCGCAATACTCAAACCAAGACCGGTTCCTTCATATCGTCGGGACAATGAAGAATCTACCTGCAGAAACGGGTCAAAAATCTTTTCAAAATCCGTTTCGGGAATTCCTACTCCAGTATCTGTGATTGAAAATAACAAATATTCCGACTCGGTTGTGACCTTAATCGTTATTTGGCCTTCCAAGGTAAACTTTAAAGCGTTGCCAATCAGATTTACCAGGATTTGCCGAACCCTCGCTTCATCTCCAAGAATCCAACCCGGAGTTGAAGAATCGAAATTAGCAACCACCGGAATCTTGTTTTTTGGATTGGCTGATGTACATAATCGAACAGACGTTTCAACCAATTGCTTTAAATTCAGATTGCCCTCTGCAAAGCTCAATTCATTTGCTTCGATTTTTGAAAAATCAAGAATGTCCGTAATCAAATTCAACAAATGATTACTCGAGTCCCAGATGACCTTCGCAAACTCATGTTGCTCAGGATCCAGTGAGGTCTCTCTCATTAAATCCGATAAGCCTATAATCGCATTAAGTGGTGTTCGGATCTCATGGCTCATCGTTGCCAAAAATGTGCTTTTAGCTCGATTTGAAGAATCAGCTATTTCTTTGGCATTAATCAACTCTTTCGCCTGAGTCGCCAGCTTGTTTTGCACAACTTTCAATTGACGAACGGTCGAATGCAGTTCTTCTTCACGCTTCGCATCTGAGATTTTTGTGGCTGCCATCGAGGCAATCGTCACAAGAATCTCTTCATGCTTCTCGGTGTAAAAACCAACGTTTAAATTCTCTGAATCAATGACGCCAAGGCACTCACCATCAAGCACAATAGGCACGGCCAGTTCAGAAAGCCTGAATTCGTCGTCAAGAATGTACCTTGAATCAAGACGGGTATCCTGAATACGCTCCGGTTTCAAATTTCTGGCGACAGAACCGACAACCCCCTTTCCCAAGGGAATCGTAATGGGATCAATAATCACACGACCTTCCGGACTCTTGGGCCCATAGGCGGCCACTTGGACTAATTCACCGGTGGCGCGATCGATCAAATAGATCACGCAATCATCGAACCCAATGCCAGCGATTGCGCGATCGGCGATGAGCCAGAAAATCTCATCAAGTGTTGATCTTTGAAGCAGGTCGACCGCAAAAGCGTTTATCAGCTTTAGATAATCTTCAGAAGTTAAATTCTCAGGACTGCCCATTCTTGATCCCTTTCCCGATCCCTTTCCGGATCTTTTTTTGAACAGGACGTATACGATGGTAATGCAAGCTCAACCAGCTTCCTGTCTTTTCCTATATTCGCGAAACTGCACCAAAGCAAAAAATGCGCCGAAGATAATAGTAGTCGCGCTAAATATTTCTGCTCGTTCTGAATAGTTGTTCAACTTGCCCATTAATTCAATCTCCATTCCATAGTATCGCAATTTAAGCCACTTATTTCAGTGTTGGTGAGCTGAGTAAGCTATTCTGGGCACAACGACTCAAACGAGTCTTCGACAGTGACATTACGCCATTTCTAAGACTAAGACTAAGACTAGGCACCTTCAAATCACGCGTTATTTTTATGGTAAAACCATTGCCTCCGAGATTGTGTTACCCGGGCAGGGCAGGGCACAGACCTTTAGAACAAGTGCTGTCACTCCCGACTGAAGAACACCATCGTCTATCGAAATTCAGCGTTTCTTCGTCCAGCTACCCCGTGGTCGTATATATGCGCCGGGCGCAGATTTTTCCATAGCCTTGCGACCAGCGAGCACCTCTACATCAGCAAGCCCAATGTCATTGCGTTTCGCAATACGTTCGTACTCGGCTTTCCTCGACTGGTTAACACTGGACAACAGCTCGCTGACGTCGCCGTCAGGAGTATTAATCGCAGCAAGGTACCCGCTCGCATCTTCACCAATGAGTCCCTGAAGTTTAGCGTCATCCAGGGATATTGACGCTGCCCATGTAGTGTTCGCAATGGCGGTAGCCATTAGTATTACCAGTAAACCTGGGAGAAAGGGTTTAACAAGGATCATGAAAATATCTCCTAAAATATATCGCTGTCGTCTGAAAACAGGTCGTCAAGTTGCTTGTCAACCCTGACAAGAATTTCATGTTTGATATTAACGTTCAGGTTGATCGTGATGGGCTCCGATGTATCCAGCTTGACCGTCGGGGTACAGGCCGTTAACAGAAAGGTCACCAGCAGTGGGCCGACTATAGATATGCTTCTCACGTTGGACATCCCTCTCATTTATCACTACAACCTGACCGCTATAGACCACCATGCTAACAAATTATTGTTAACCCATCCTGAACGGAATAACTGCGCCCTGTTTGGTCTATTGCTTGGTACCAGTGGCGCGTTCCTTAATTTTTTGTTCAAGCTTTTCGTGTGCCTGCAGAGACTGAAGTAATGCAGGGATGTCTTGGTTGATATTAAGGTTAAAGTGAATCGGTCTGCCTGATTCTACTTGTTCATTTTTACCTTCCAGCCTGATGCCCAGCTTCAGGTTTCCATCTTCAAAGGTTGGCGTTGCGTGGATGCTTTCATACTGGAAATTCTTCAGTGCAGTCAATGCCAGGTTTAGCCCCGCATTTCCACCATCAGATGCAGAGCCAAGATAGCGGATGTGCCCGCCAGGCGCCCGTGACTGAACCATGCCCTCATTCACCCGGAAGCTATCCGGACCAAGCAGGACTCTGAACTCAGCATCAAGCACACCATCACCCGACAGGTCAGCTCCCTCCAACGCCAGAACTTCCGAAAGGAGGGTTCCATCGAGTCGGACCAAAAAATCACTGGTTTCTGTAACCAGATCGTAATCCAGGGACTGGATATTGAATGTGCCCCCAAGTAGCCGCCCTGCAACCGCCGATGCATACACATGATCATCGGTGGCATCGACTCTCATACTCACTTGCCTAACCGGCAGACCAGGGTCAACCAATTCAACGGATACAGGACCAGGGCCCAGCGTCGATCCCGAATCGGTTATTACAAACGGCATTGAAAATGCCAGCCCTTTTAAAGGGATGTCGTCATAGTAACCGTCACCGTCCTTCAGTTCGCTCCGACCCTCAATTTTATAGATAGGGTCATCACCACCAACTGAAAAGGAACCCTCTGCCTCGAATGACAGGTTCCCTCTGGTTAGATCGTACTGACTAACCCATCCTGGAATCTCCCGGTTCAGGAGTGCTTCGTTCACCCTGTGACCAGCGACAAACCTGACCCTGCCTTGCAGGGTCGAAAGCCCAAACACCAGCTCAGTTTTGATCACCAATGCCGCGGGGTCATCACGCAGCGTAATCCAACCCGATGTTTCAACTGAGTCACCCTCTTTGTTTAACGAACTCAGGTGAATACGAATTGAACCGTTGAATTCGGGTAGGGTTGCAATAAATTCAATTTCGCCTATCTTCAGACCGCCCTCTGTAAAAAGCTCTGCAGAGGCCCTGGAGGCGAGTGTGAATTTGTACTGTTGCCCCAACTGCAGAATGAATAGTTCACTGCCGTTGCCAACGATCAGTCGTACCTCCCCGTTTTTCTGGACCATGCTGGTGTTCGTGTTGATCGTAATGCGACCAGTCGTTGCGTCAGCCGCATCGGCCTCCAAATTAATCCGCCAGATACCATTTAACTCAACCTGCACGTCCGCCACTGTTTCCGGGGACTCAACCATGGTCTGTATCGACGGAAGTTGAAACTCACCCGTCAGCAGACCCACGCTTTCTCTACTAATCGCATAACCAATACCCTGGATGGTTGCTGAGCTACCAGTCAGCTGTAGTTCTGACAGGGAAATCCTGACACCCGTTGGGTTAAGAAACACATCAAGCACGCTGTCAATTCCAAGGTCCTTCACACCCAGGCCTGAAGACATTTCAATCGAATCACCTGCAATGATAATTCCGGTTTTAATCGTAAGCGCGACGTCGAGTTCATCGATCGATTGGGTTTGAAGGTTAAAAGGTGCCGACTCGAATACAATCACAATTTCACTTTCAGGTGACAATGAAAAATCAAAGCCCTTTAGCCTGAATGGTTTCATTGAATCCTCTGACCTGATGAACATTCCTTTTGACGAAACCTGAAGCTGCTGGTTTATCAGTTCGAACGATATCGACCCGTTTATGTCGCTCCCGGTATACCCCGGCGCCGCTAACCCGGCATCAATATCGATTCGCCCATTCAACTCCAGAGACGAAAACGCCTCGGCAGTGACCGGCCAAGCCAACTGCCCGCTTAGCTGGCCACTGACCGAACCTGACAGGCCCTGCAGGCCGAGGCTGCGGCACAGTAGATCAAATACTTCCGTAACCATGGTAAGGTCACCTGCCAGCACCAGATGGTCGTCGACCGGCGCACCTGCCAGTTGAAAAACACGCACATCCCCTTCAAGGTCGCTGCGCAGGCCGACAATGCCCAGAAAGGTCCCGGCAGGATCACCGCTCACTTCAGCAAACAGCGCAGCAGGTAAAAGTGGGCTTTCTGCGGTCATCGAGACAGTCACTTGATCGCTCGTCATCCGAACAGAACCCGTCGAGACCAGTTCGGGCTTAGTCAGCTGAATCGCTATCTGGTGGATAGTCAGGTTGTTAAAGGGTAATTCTTGCCACGGTGATACAACCGGATAGCTATCAATCGGAACCGCATATACATTCGTGGGGATCAACTTCACGCGAAGCTCTTGGACCTCGAGCAGGTCGACTCTCGCCTGGCGAAGCGACCCAAAACTGTAATCGACCCGGGCTTCTGTCAGCTCAATCGACCAGCGTTTTGTAGCCATGTAGCCTTTCGAGATGACTATGCCAGAAAGCGTTGGCCGGCTAAAATGCAACTCTGCCTTTACACCAAGCCCACCCAGGTATTCCGACAATGCACGGCTGAGGATCAGCGGTGATGCCAGATAAAGCATGGCAAACACCAGCAGCGTGACTACAAAAACAATGTTTCGATATCGAACCCTCACTAAATATCCAATTAATCAGAGCTTCCCTGTATCCCGATTCGATTAAGCGTGTTGATCACCTCACGTAAATTCTGCGCAATCACTTTATCGAAAGCCTGCAAAAGCTCTATCACATATTAATTTCGATAGTTGCCGCCTGCTTAAGGCTAATTATCTTTTCGTCTACCGCGAGATCGGCTTTATCTTTTAAGATATAAGCAGCGATTCGATCTTTTACGTCGGGCTCTAATTGATTAACGGCAGGTTTTTTATCAATCATTTTGACAATATGCAGACCGAAACTACTTTGAAAAATATCCGACGTTTCGCCAGGCGCCAGACTGAACGCAACATCTTCATAGCTTTTAACCAGAGCACCACGTTCAAAATAGCCAAGATCGCCACCTTTAATGGCACTACTATCTTCAGATTTCTGTTTTGCTAGCGTTTCAAAGTCTGCTCCTGAATCAAGTTCCTGCTTTATGGCCGTCATCCTTGCCATGGCCCTTTGCATTTCTACTTCAGTAACCTCCGGGCTAACCTTGGTCAATATATGACGTGTCCGGACTTGTTCAGGATGTTTGAATCGAGATTCATTTTGCTGGTAAAACTCATGTATCTCAGTTTCAGTGACCGTAATGGTACTGATGACCTTTTCCTCTAGCCATTTTTTGACTGATATTTGTTGTTTTAAGTTTTCCTGAAACGATTCTTCATTAAATCCGGATTCGGTTAACTTTAATGTGAATTGTTCTGAATTCGAAAATTGTGCCTGATATTCATCAAACGCAGTTTTCACTTCGTCATCCTGTGCAATGACATTGTCTTTCTGGGCGGCACCCCAGAGTAATTGCTGACCGACTAAAACGTCCAGTACGTTTACGCGAATCTCTTTGTATCGATTCGGGTCTCGAAGATCAGATATTTCCCCTCCCTGTGACCGCATATAATAATCAATAGATGTTTGTACTTTAGCCTCGGAAATATCCTTGCCCTGAACAGTAGCAGCGACTCCTGCAGAACCGGCGAAAGCGCTTTGACCAAAAGTCATCATCGTGATGAGCGAATAGTTAACAATATTTTTCAGTTTCATAGTGCTTCCAGAATAATAGATGGTTAATTTAAACCGCTTTTTCTTGGGATTACAAAAGCATCCTCGTTGGTGATTTGTGAACGGGCCCACTTTAGTTGACGCCATGGAGCGTTACAACGAAGTTCAAAGGAGTTCTGTTGTCCGGCAAACGTTATACAGAAAAACTCAACATTGCGGCTGTAAAGCAATTGACCAAAGGCGGTCGTTCTGGCGGCGAAGATGCTCGACGTCCAGGCATGATGACCAAAAGGCTGTACGACCGGAAGGGTAAGTACGGTCAGTCAGCAATTGCTTATCAAGAAAAGAAGCCTGAGCAGCACGAACAGAGACGCCTCAACGCTGAACTCAAACGGTTAACGCAACGTTAGATAGCACGTTTCAATTTCCAGGTATTCATGCGGATCGATTTAGGAAAAGAGAGTTTACGGAAAATGAGAGGGACAACAGCAGTGATCATTATTGGCTCAGAACGAAGTCATTAATTATTTTGGGAGGAAGACCCGTGGAGACTCGAACTGGAGATGACCACCCATCAGACTGCGCATAATGTATATTATGTTAAATAATATAGTAGAGCCACTGAGGGATGGCCATGCTCAAAAGGCAGGCGCCGGGGTTCTGCTTTGTTACTTCTATGTTGCTTCTATGCACTCACAGCGCATTACCAGCCTAACTATGCTTTAGCACTCGGTCGTGCGCCCAGCCTTTCATACAAGGATGTTATATTTTTATTGGCCTCGTTAAGCGGTTGACCAACCTGCGTGCCAAATTCAAGGAACACAAATAACAAAATATCTGCAAGTGTGAACCGATCACCGCAAACGAATTCTTTGCCATCCATCAAACCGTCGAGCCAGGTTATTTTTTCCTGCGCTAACGCCTTCAGATCTGCAGCAGCGTGCGGGATCAGCGTCATGCGGTCCTTAAACATCGGTGCACCTTCAGCAAATCGAAATCCATTGGCAAGAGGTTCCAGGATGCCTAAATCAATACGTCTTACCCACATTCGTGTTTCAGCGCGTTCCTCTGGCGTGGTTCCAATCAAACTTGAGCCCCCGTCACGATCATCCAGATATTCGCAGATACAGGTAATCTCGGCAATGATGTCGCCGTTGTCGAGTTCCAGCGCAGGCAATTGCCCGCCTGGGTTAAGTTTTACGTAGTCGCTTTGACGGTTTTCGCCACCCATCAGATCAACTTCTTGCAGGTCAACCTCAATGCCACGTTCTGCCATGTACATGCGAACGACTTTCGGGTTGGGCCCGACTGAGTTAAATAATTTCATCACTTTTCCTTTGTTAAACGTTTTTTTATATCTACTTTGCGGTAATGCAAACGAATAAGAAATTTTGACCGGTCACTAAGTAGAACATGATGGCTTTTGGTTCACCGTACAGCTCAATACTGGAGGCGCGACTAAAAATTTCTTTGGTAAAGATACTTCATTTTCATTTTAGCTGATAGGTTGCCCAGAAAATGATGTGCCCAGTGTCCAAAAGCAAGGTGGGGATTCGATCTGCGACCTGCACTAAACGTGAAGGAATACTTAAAACGCTGGTGAAAATGGGTCTGACTCCATTTACGTCACGGCAGCATCCAGCATTGCAGGCCCCTACCCTTATTACTATCCAGTTACGGACGATTGGTTACTTTTTGAAACGCGTTAAGTATTTTGATATCGCAAATGAAACAAGAATATAGCAAGAAGATGCAAATCAAATAAATGGAAACATTTGCTTATAACTGCCCCAGACCAGGCCGCGTAACGTCAATAATTTGCTAGGATGGCCACGAACAACGAACACAAAGGAGTCAGACATGTCAGAAAAAGTAGCATTGGTAACAGGTGCCGCCACCGGTATTGGCGCTGCTGTTTGTAGGGAGTTGGCCATCCAAGGGGTTCGCGTTGCGGTATGTGACATCAATAAGGTCGACGGCGAAGCGCTTGCTAAAAAAATCGGTGGTGAATTTATCGACTGTAACGTCACTAACCTCGTGAGCGTTCAGAGTGCGGTGAATATTTGTACACAGCGTATGGGCATACCTGACTATGTTCATCTTAACGCCGGGATCATGACTGTTCCTACAGGAGAGCCCTTTCTTGCCATCGAAGATGTCACCGAGGCGCAATATCAGAAAATAGTTGGGGTAAACCTAAACGGTGTGTATCACGGCATGAAAACCGTATTGCCTCTAATGCGGGATAAAGGCGGGGCCGTAACGATAACCGCTTCGACCGCAGGTTTGAGCGTTGTGCCGGTCGACCCTATGTATACCGCAACAAAATACGCGCTGATCGGATTTGGTCGTGCTGTCGCGGCAGCGAACGAAGGCACAAACATTCGCGTCAATGTTATCTGCCCTGGCGTTACAGACACTCAAATTGTACCGGATGACTATAGAAGGCCCGAATTCAATGTAATGACCGTTGAAGTTATGGCAGCTGAAATTGTTGATTTACTGTTTAATGGAGAAAATGGCGAGGTGCGGGTAAAGAACGCCGCCGATAAGCCCGCATTTACCGTCGGACTACCAGAACTTTAGCTAATCGGTGATATCTAAAGTCAGTCCTAAACCCTTCGTATTTCAACCGAAATAATAGCCAACACAGGCCTCCGATTGATTCTCTGAACATCGCCGGCAGCACCGACCGGCAGGTTGGATAACCCGCGTAACGGCACGACACTAACGGTACCTTTTTCCTGACCCGTGGTGGTTCACTCTATATACTGCCCGCTCGTCTCACAGGTTAACGCAAACGATATGGCAAACACGTTGGATATGCAGGCAATCTTTCGTGAGGATATCCCCCTCATCGACGTCCGAGCGCCGGTTGAGTTCGATGCCGGGGCCTTCTCGCAAGCCAGTAACCTGCCCATTCTTGATGATATGCAGCGTGAACAAGTCGGTATCTGTTATTCAGCATCTGGGTCTGAGTCTGCGACCAGTCTGGGGCACGACCTGGTATCCGGAGAAGACAGAAATATCAAGATAGCCGCATGGCTGGCATTCCTGCGTGAGCATCCTGACGCCCTGCTCTATTGCTTTCGTGGCGGCCAGCGATCCCGCATCGCCTGTGAGTGGCTGAAGGCGGAAGGCTATGATGTGCCCAGAATTGAAGGCGGATACAAAGCGCTGCGTCGATGCCTGTTGTCTACCATCGAAAACCTACCGCCGCTAATCATTGTTGCCGGTAAAACAGGTTCAGGAAAAACAGAGTTTCTCCAACAGTTTGACCAGTCCATAGATTTAGAGGGTATCGCCAACCATCGCGGCAGTGCCTTTGGCCGACATATATCTGCGCAGCCTACCCAGTTGAATTTTGAGAATGAACTGTCAATTCATTTGCTGAAACTTGCTCAACATCCTTCTATCTTTATTGAAGACGAAGGGCGGATGATAGGCAAAGTTCACCTCCCGCCGCCACTGCAAGAGAAAATGCAAACCGCGCCGATTGCGCTTCTCGAGGACTCTATAGCGACGCGCGCCGAACGAATTTATCAGGAGTACATCGAGCTTCAATGGCGTGAATATGAAGCTCATTTTGAAGGTCGGGCTGCGGACGAATTCAGCCGCTACCTGATTGAAGCGGTTGATGCGATTCGAAAACGACTCGGCAACACGGCGCATAGCGAAGTCAGGGGCAGCGTGCTTGCTGCACTTAAACATCAGGAACAGGTTGGGTCTTTGGAAGGTCATCGCGAGTGGATTACCCTGCTTCTCGCTGATTACTACGACCCTATGTACAATTATCAACTCGAAAAGAAATCGAGCCGGGTCAAGGTCACCGGATCGAGGGAAGTAGTCACCGATTGGCTATTAAACCATACAGAGAGCTTCGCATGACCAAGGACAACCCTCCGACGCGTGGCCAACTGCTGCGTCAAATATTGGTATTCCAGTTTAAGTTGGCGATGGACGGTATTAGGGACGTGTTGCTGAGCCCTATTTCCGTAATCGCTGCATTGGCGGGGATCCTCACAAACCATCCCGACCCATCCCGTTACTTCAACCAGTTGCTTCAACTGGGCCACCGGTCTGACCAGTGGATAAATCTATTTAATACCCACAATAAAGATAGCGAGTCGTCTACCGCAGATGACTTTGTCCGCGAAGCGGAATCTATTGTGCGCAGCGAGCTTGAAAAAGGCGGGGTGACGCCAAGGCTGAAGCGCCCGGCAAAGAAATCGGAAAACCAATCACCTGAAAAAGGAGAGTAGGATCCTCGCCACCTAAGAAAGTGAAATACCCGCGTAGTCATTTTCTGCTACGTCACGCAACTGTTCTCGGTATTTTTGCGCACCCCCCAGATAGATCTGGAAACGAAGCTTGTCATGACCTTCAACATTGGAGTTGTACCCCGTAAACCAGGATTTTGTTTTGGTTAGCAGCATCATGTCGTAGCCTGACTTGACGTGTTCGAGCCAATCGGCTTCTGCTTCCTTCTCTGGTTCAAACCGTTGATATCCATGGTCTCGTAGATAACAGATAAATGCAGTTGCCCAATCGACGGCTTCTTCGATAGCCCGGGGGAAGTTCGACGAGACTGAAGCTCCTTGCGGCCCTGCCAGCGTCATCATGTTAGGGAAACCGTGAGTCTGGAGTCCGAGAAACGTAATCGGCCCCTCCTTCCATTTTTCACGAAGCTTGTTTCCCCGCGCGCCCTCGATATTGATTTTGTCGAACGCTCCTGTAATCGCATCAAATCCCGTCGCGTAAACGATCAGGTCAAACTCATGGTCCTCGCTGGTTGTCCGTATACCGTTCTCAGTAATACACGCTATGGGTGTTTCATTCAGGTCAATCAACCTGACATTATCCCGGTTATAAGCCTCGTAATAATTCGTTTCAAGAGGTACACGCCGGGTTCCGAAACCATGATCCCTGGGGATGAGTTTCTCGGCGAGTTTGGGGTCGTGAACCCTGGACCGAATCTTGTCCGCGATAAAGGCTGAGTACTGCGCATTGGCACCCTCTTCCAACAACACGTTTCGATAATTACCTAACCAGACGCCAAACCCGGGTGAATTGTAAAGCTCTTCCCAAAACTCCCTGCGTTCTTCTTCAGGCACTTCTTCGACATGTCGAGGGTCTGGACCATGCAAGAATCCCCCTGGAGTCGTCCTGCATTTTTCAAATATTTCGTCGTAGGAAGACTTAATCTCCG
>JABJED010000122.1 GCA_018665025.1 Gammaproteobacteria bacterium | reverse complement strand
TGGGATGCCGCCGAATCAGCATCCCTGCGCGGTTCTATTGATGATTTCCCAATGAAGATGCACACCATCGTTGGCGAACGAGGCGTAACGCTTTCAGGCGGCCAAAAACAGCGAGCAACCCTGGCACGGGGATTAATCAGGAATGCGCCGGTGCTGATTCTGGACGATTGTTTTTCAAGTGTGGATACAAAAACCGAAGAACATATTCTCAGCCGCCTGAAACGCTTACGAGCGGGGAAGACGACAATCCTGGTGTCTCACAGAATCTCCACGCTACGTCATTCCGATCGTATCGTGGTGCTAGAGGCTGGCGAGATTGTTGAAATCGGCAGTCACGAGGCGCTACTAGAACTGAATGGGGCCTATGCCCAATTGGAAAGAGCGCAAACCCTTAGCGATGAGTCCTTAGCGGTGCAGGGCTAGAAGATGACTGATAAGGTGACCAGCAATAGCCGTGACCATAGTCTGTTTGATGCAGAGCTCTCTGGTGCTGTGCTCAACATGCATCTGCTTGGGCGACTAGTGCGATGGCTGAGGCCCTACCGGCTTAAGCTTGTCCTTAGCACGGTTCTGGTCCTGATCGCGAGTTATGCTGCTGTTGTAATGGAGGTCCTGATATCCAGGGTGCTGGTAGATTACATCATCGTCGGCAAAGCCGATTCTCCCATGCCGGATATGGGCATGATTGCGCTAACCATATGGGTTGAGCGGCAAACCGGTCTCAGTTCGCTTAATTCCGCGGGATTATTATTTTTCATCGTTATGGTGCTCTTTGCGCTTGCGGGTCACTGGCATCGATTGACTCTGACTAGTGCCATTGTCAAAGGTTTACGTGACCTTCGGCAAGATCTGTTTGCACATATGGAAACCCGCCCCAGCTCCTTCTATGACAAAGTGCCGGTCGGCCGGGTGATGACCCGCGTCACGAACGATATTGAAGCCTTGTTTGAGATGTTGCGCGGCGTGGGAAGCCTGATAGGGGAATTTGTTCCTTTCTTTGTCGCCCTGGCGGTGATGTTCTCGACCAGCGTTAAATTGACTCTGCTGCTGTTGGCACTGGTCCCGGTTGTTGGCGTAGCAACTTACTTCTTTCGTCGATCATCCCGGGAGGTCTTCAGGAGGGTGCGAAACAGTGTCTCTTCCCTGAATCAGAACCTTCAGGAGAACCTGTCCGGTATCCAGGTTGTACAACTAAGTGGCCGTGAAGATAAAAACCTTGGGGTGTACACCGCACTAAATAAGGAGAATAGACGCCAGGAGTATCGGTCAATCAACCTTGCGACGTTTTATGGTGCGTTCAACGATAGCCTAACTGCGATCGGCCTGGGTTTAATCATTTGGTTTGGCGCCGGCGAGGTCGTGCAGGACGAAATGACCCTCGGCGGCGTAATCCTGTTTACCCGGTTCATGGGCATGCTGTTCACGCCTGTGGTGACATTAGGTGAGCAGCTCAATGTACTGTTTCGTGCGATGGCCAGTGGGGAAAGAATATTTCAGGCCCTGGACTGGGATGAACAGATTCATGAGCCTGTCTCGCCCGTTACACTTCCACCCAGAATCAGGGGAAAGATCGAGTTTCGGCGAGTTAGCTTTGGTTATGAATCCGGTAACCCTATCCTGAAGGACGTGTCCTTCGTGGTAAAGCCAGGCGAGAAGCTGGCCATTGTTGGGCCCACGGGTTCGGGTAAAAGCACGTTGATCAAGTTGCTCGGAAGGTTTTACGACTTTCCGGACGGCATGTTGTTTCTCGATGACGTGGACATTAACCATTTACACAGCAGGGATGTCCGGTCGCGAGTCGGGGTTGTTCTGCAGGATTTCCACATCTTTTCTGGCACTATTTTAGACAACATCCTGCTAGGCGACCCGACGATTACGCGGGATATGGCGATTGCAGCCGCCAAGACGGTCAACGCGCATGGATTTATTTCATCACAGCGGGACGGCTACGACACGCTACTGCAGGAAAGAGGTACCAATCTCTCTCAGGGAGAGCGTCAGTTACTCGCCTTTGCGAGAGTGCTGGCTGCCGACCCCGAGGTGCTGGTTCTCGACGAAGCAACCGCCAGCATCGATACGGAAACAGAGCTACTGATCCAGGACGGCCTTGAGAAATTGATGGCTGACCGTACGGCTATCCTTATCGCACATCGACTGCAGACTATTCAGCAGGCTGATAAAATTCTGGTACTGCAGTCCGGCGAAGTCCTTGAGTATGGCAGTCAGACAGAACTGCTTGAGCTAAAGGGTCTGTACCACACCTTGCATGAGCTTCAGTTTCAGGATTTAAAAACTGTCTCGGGTTAGGCCTTCTGTGCGTCAATGTCGTTCAGCCATTGGGGAAAGGCCACAAAGCCTCGCGACAGTTCTTCGCCATCTGCGGTGAGTTGTGCGAGGGGTATTGTGCCTTTAGTTTCAATACCAGATAAAAACGAAACGGTCTGGTGGTGATCCATTATTTGGGTATTCGCAACAGAGAGTAGTGGCGCAAGCCAGTTAGATCGCTCGAGGATCACGAACCTGGCGCTCTTTAGTTCTGGCGCCAATGCGAAATCAGTATCAGTCAGCCACCAGCCTTTTTCATGTCCTGGGTTTACGTTCGGGGGCATCAAAAATTGTTGTAGACGAAAAGACTGATAAGGGTGAAACAGGCGCCCTTTAACCAGGCTGCGGGCTCGCCGAACATCCCAGCCATTTAGCTGAAGAAGTTTTTGTCCCGCCGGATGCTGGGACAGCCTTAGCTGGTGCGACGCCATTCGATTGATCTTTCGTGCAAGTGTGTCCGAGGGGTCTGGTCCATGCCAGTTGGCCAGGTTCAATACATCGCTGATGCCGAGATAGAACTTTACTGCAAGTTCCCAGTGCTCCACCGTTCCGTTGTTATCCACGATAAGATCAAACTCTCCGATCGTGCGTTTCCCGTCGTGAACAACCAGGTTCTTGGCTAACAAATTTAGTGAGGGTTCCAGGTCGATCCAGTGAGCTACAATCGCTTCGAATCGTAACCCCAATTTGTATTCAGTCAGCTTGGGCGTGGTTATCGACGCAAGCTTCCACCCCTGAAACCAGGGTTCGTTCGGCCAGCATTGATCATCCTCGAACTGCATAAGCGGCGGGCTCTGGATACACCACTTGAAGTCTTCAATTGCGCGGATATCGCTTGGCATACAGTGCATGGCCCTGGGGGGCAGGGTATGATATCCGATTATGTGCAAATAGCAGGAAATTGTTACATGAGTATCAGGGCGAGTCTTTTATCCTTGTTTATGCGTCTGACTATTAAGAAGGAGATGGCGAAACTCGATGATCCTGTGGCATTTCGTAAGCGAGCGGGTGGCTTTGGTGGGAAAATCCCTGAAGCCGTGAAGTCCACTCCGGTAGACGCCGGCGGTGTTCCATCTGAATGGGTTGAGTGGACAGGCGCACCTGAGGATTCAGTGATTCTTTATTTCCACGGCGGCGGGTATGTCTTCGGAGACCCTGACAGCCATCGTGATATAGCCTGGCGGCTCGGCAAGGAGTCAGGTTCAAAAGTACTTTTCGTCAATTATCGCCTGGCGCCAGAACACCGTTTTCCGGCCGCGGTAGATGACGCGACTAACAGTTACCGATGGCTGCTGGAGCAGGGGTTCGCACCTGATCGAATAGCCGTCGCTGGAGATTCTGCTGGAGGTGGGTTGGCAGTGGCGCTGATGGTGAACCTGAAGAACCTTGGCATAACGTTGCCCAAAGTAGCAGTTCTTATGTCCCCCTGGGTGGACCTTGCCATGACGGGTACGAGCATGGTGGCGAACGCCAGGTCAGATGTGATGTTGTCCCCGGAGGCTATTTCAATTTTCGCATCCTATTACCTTGGTGATACCAATCCAAAGGCGCCGCTGGCATCTCCAGTTTTTGCAGATCTTTCCGATCTTCCCCCGACACTTGTGCTGGTCGGGAGCAAGGAGGTTTTGCTCAGCGATTCAATAACCCTGGTTGAAAAAATAAATGCAGCAGGTGGCAGCGCAAAGTTATCGGTCTGGTCGAAAATGCCACACGTGTTTCCAATTCTTGCGGCTATTATCCCTGAGGGGAAAAAAGCAATTGTAGATATGGCGGAATTTCTTCGCATTCATCTAGGCACGACTCGACTGGACTGATAGCGAATCATGAACAATTACCCTATCGCCCGAGAGTTGGTGCTGGTCGGCGGCGGTCACAGCCATGTGATTTTTCTGCGCATGCTTGGTATGAACCCAGTACCAGGACTAAAGACAACGCTGATCA
>JABJED010000121.1 GCA_018665025.1 Gammaproteobacteria bacterium | reverse complement strand
TCCACTTTTTTCTGTGACACGGATCCTGACGAATAGCCCTATGAAACTCATAGAACAACTTCAAGAAACGCTGCGGTTACGGCACTGCAGCTATCGGACAGAGCAGGCCTATGTCGGCTGGACAAAGCGATACATCCGTTTCCATAAGCTCCGTCATCCCATTGAGTTGCATGACGAGCATGTCGTTGCTTTCTTAACTCACCTGGCAGTGAAACGGCGCGTTTCAGCCAGTACTCAAAATCAGGCATTGAATGCCCTGGCTTATTTGTATCGCTACGTTTTGAACAGGCTTTTGGGAGATATTACGGCTGCGGCAAGAGCGAAGATAGGCAGTATAAACCACGTTTTCCGGAGAAGGGTCATGTATGGTACAAAACAGAGTCTGACTCATGGATGAACAAAAAGCGGTGATGAAAAATGCAGCTTCAAGCAAGACACCAGGCACGGCTCTCGCCTTTGCGGCACTGGCCTTGTTGATCGCCACCGTGCTATTTTGGTTTAACCTCGCGAATAAGGTGTCTATACCCGCCAACCGAACGCTCTTTATTTTCGCTTTTCTTCTGGCTCCCGTTCTTGGTGTGGCTTCTTTTGTCATGAAAGCGCGCTGGTTTGGCAGCATTGCTGCTGTGGCAGCCATCATTGGTGGTGTTTTCCTGACGGCAACCATCGCCATCAGTCGTCAGCAGGTCGCAGACAATCCCATTACCGTTGGCGATACAGTTCCTTATTTCACCGCAGTGGATGATCAGGGCAATCAGTTCGTATCCGACGTGCTTTACGGTACACCCACTGTCATCAAGTTTTTCCGGGCACACTGGTGACCTTATTGTGTCGCCGAGTTACGGCGATGGACTGAAATAGAAGACGAATTTGAGAAACGCGGCATACAGGTATTGACTGTTAGCACGGACTACCCCGAGGTGATTCGCGCCAAACGCGGTGTTCATCGCCTTAAGGCCACCATGCTGTCAGACCGGGATTTGGCCGTGACCGATGCCTTTGGCTTGCGTAACCAGGCTATACACTCCGGACCTATTGGTGAGGATGCTGCCGAGGCACTGCCCGTTCCAGCAACATTGTTGCTTGATAAGAACGGCACGGTTCTTTGGATGGATGTTGCTGAAAACTACCAACGACGGCAAGGGCCCGAAGTTGTTTTGGCTGCCCTTAGGGCGCACCTGGACTAATCCAGCGCGCGTTTATGGGCGGCTCAACACCTGGCAGCGCTTCATCAACCTGCGTTCCATCGCGTCAAAATCATCGCCACGCCTTGCATCTTGCTTTTCCGTCAAACCAAAGACCTTTGCGCTTGCTGCCTGCCCTAATTGCCATCGTGCCTTGCATCTAGCGGGTAATAAAGACAGCTTGATAGATTCCCTCTATGCGAAGGTAGGCAGGCTAAAGCGATAGTTATGGTTGAACAATTCCGATGGTGAGGTAGTCTGCCCCCGACCCTTTCCCGTCATTGGTACTGGCAATAAGATACCTTTCAAGGCAGCTATCTCTGAAGCCGTGGTTACCAGCCCAGACTACTAGAGCAAAAGCTGTTTCAAGGCATTACCATTGCCCTGCAATGCGTGTGAGACATATCCAACGAGACTGCACTCATCGGCTTCTAGGGAACCTCTGATTAATGTCGGTATGCCGCATCACTATTTCCGCCATCACGGCGTTCGGGCCGCACCTAAACATGTGCGTCCCTGTCGGAACGCCGCATCGCTTGTCCTGACGTAAATATCCTATTAATCAGAGCATCCCTAGCACTTAGCGTACTCCCGCAACAAATCAGTCGTCTCACTAGCATCGAAGAATTCAGCAGAAAATTCATCACCTAACCACTCGTTCATTTCATCAAACTCTGGATGTTCCGGGTCTGTAATAATTTCAAGTAGATTCTGATAACCCCAAGCACCGCCACAATCTTCTGGTGGGCAAGAACGTTCTCCATCGCGGCAGTTGGGTAGTTCCCTCGTTGTGTCGAAAGGCTGAATTTTTTCCAGCAACACTTCATGCGTCCAACCATCGCCAAAGTCATATTCATACAAAACGAAGTCACCTTCCTTAGATAACAGATTTGAAAGTTTGACTGATTTTTCATTCTGGATGTCGAATTCATCTAAATCGTCTGGGATACCGTAGGACTTCCCATTGTGGACAAACATATGGAGATGAGAATCCATCCACCCCATAACAATCTGGAGGATTGTGTGAAGTTTAGGGAGGGTTATGGACGATGGTACTAATACTGACCGCCAAATTTTTGGCTCGATGTGGTTGAGAGTGACCCTCAATTGGTACGTGTATTTCAATGTAGTTGGCATGTTGTTGTTCTGTTCCTTGATTGCTTTGGTTGTCAGTCCGATTTCCGATTTCTGATTTCGTCTTCACGCACGACGTGACGATGATTTGCAGGCCGACGTCCTTACTCAGGCCCCTGTGACGTTGCTACGGCGAGCAATGATCTCGCTCAGTTCGGCGAAGGTGATCTCGCCCTGGAACAGCGAGCTGAGCAGGCTGCCGAAAGGTAGCCGCGGCCAGCGCTCGTCGTCCACCAACTGAACCTCGCTGTTGACAGATCCATCGGTGCCGAACTCATAGGTTCGATAGCCGGGGGGAAGCCACGTTTGTGGCTCCATGGAGAAGTTGTTCTTGAGTGACGGTGACACGAACACCGGGCGATCCATTAGCTCATAGTCAATTGGGATGTGGGTGTGACCACCGCCAAAACCCCGGATCTTGGCGTGAGCGTCCAGGATGTCGTGCCACTCAGCGGCGTATGCATCGTCACGGCACATCGGGATCGTCGGTTGCGGCGGGTGGTGCAGCCAGACGAAGACATGTTCGGCATTCGTCGTCTGGCACATCTGGTGGATCCAGGCAGCTTCACGGGCGCCAAGGGAACCATTCGAGTGCAACCGGGTCTGGCCGGGTGGGTCAATATGCAGGCCGTTTTCCTGGCCGAGCATCGTGCCGGCGCTGGAGTCGACGAATAGGAAGGCCCACGCGCCCACTTCGATCACGCGGGAAGTGCTGACACCAATGCGAGCCATGCCCGCGTTGAACGCGGCGTCGAAGTCGTGGTTGCCCGGGCACACATTGACCGGCACCTGGAATCGGGAGAATGCGTCGGCGGCCTTGCGGTACTCGGCGGCGCTGCCGTGGTCGGCCACGTCGCCCGTCACCACGACCATGTCGAGATGATCATGATTGCCGACATGGTCGAAGACTGCGTCGAACGCTTCGGAAGTGTTGTAGGCACCACCGCCCTCGGCTTCGATGCCATCGTCGAGGAAGTGTGTGTCGGACAACTGCAGGATGCGAACGGTGCCAGTCATGCTCAGAGCGTATGACAAAATTCAGAGGATAGGAAGTTTAAACCGCATTTATCCTGGATTTCAAAAGCTGGGATTGTTTAAAAAGGGTTCCTGGATATTTGATGGCGTCGAGAAGTTGATTTGGCTGTTTATCCGCGAATGTTTTAGGGTT